>NZ_CP114065.1:2740030-3044478 GCF_027627575.1 Kribbella sp. CA-293567 | reverse complement strand
GCGGGCAGCCTTCTCGAAGAGCTCCGGCACGCCTTGCTCTTCGCCCGCGGCCGCGGCGGCCCCCAGGCCCTCGACGTCCGCACAGCTCTCGAACTCGCGACCCTGGACGGCGCCAGGATCCTCGGCCGCGACCAGGACATCGGCTCCCTGGAGGTGGGCAAACTCGCCGACCTGGCCGTCTGGCGCCTGGACACCCTTGCGCACGCAGGCATTCCCGACCCGGTCGCCGCGCTCGTTCTCGGTGCCCCACCGCCGCTGGAGCTGCTGCTCGTCAACGGCCGCCCGGTCGTCGAGCATGACACCGTCGTCACCCTCGACGAACCCGAGCTGGCGCACCAGGTCGCCAGAACTCAGCAGAAGCTCGTCGCCGCAGCAACCTGACCAACCCGAGAGGTCCCCCAGTGGAAGACGCATTCTTCGCCGAGCTGGATCGGCAACTGGCACCGGCCGACGCCGTACTGACGTCGCTCTACCCGGGAGACCGGGGCGTCCGGCAGCCGATTCACACGGTCTACGTGCCCGCCGACCGTTTCGACGCGAGCACTGTCACCGAGTGGGCGACGGAAGCCCGAGCCGCGCTGGACCAGCACGGTGGCTCGGCCGACGAACTGGCCGGGATCCTCGGCCTTCCGTCCGCTCACGCGGCCGAGGTGTACGACCGGGTCCGCGCCAAGCTGGAGCGCGAGCCGATCGAGGATCTGCGCATCGACTTCGAGGACGGCTACGGCATCAGGCCGGACGAGCAGGAGGACGCCGCCGCGATCGGCGCGGCCCGCGCCCTGACGAAACTCGTCCACGCCGGCACCGCACCGCCGTACCACGGTCTCCGGATCAAGTCCCTCGAACCGCCCAGTCGTCGACGGGGCGTCCGCACCCTCGACCTCTTCGTCGGCGAACTGGCCCGGGCAGAGGCGGTGACCGACGGATTCGTGATCACCCTGGCCAAGGTCACCTCCGTCGAGCAGATCGCAGCGATGGTGGTGGTGCTGGACGCCATCGAGTGGCAGCACCGGATTCCGCAGGGCACGCTGAAGTTCGAGATCCAGGTCGAGACCCCGCAGGCGATCCTTGCCTCGGACGGCACGACGCCCCTGCCCAACATGATCCAGGCAGCGGCAGGCCGGGTCACCGGTCTGCACTACGGCACGTACGACTACTCGGCCTCGCTAGGGGTCGCGGCGGCGTACCAGAGCATGGAGCATCCGGTCGCGGACCACGCCAAGGACGTAATGCAGCTGGCCGCGGCCGGCACCGGAGTTTTCGTCTGCGACGGTTCCACCAATGTCCTCCCGATCGGTGACAGCCACCAGGTCCACGCCGCCTGGCAACTGCACAAGCGCCTGGTACTGCGTTCGCTGGTCCGCGGCATCTACCAAGGCTGGGACATGCACCCCGCCCAGTTGCCGAGCCGCTACGTCGCGACCTACCTCTTCTACCGCGAAGGCCTGGAGACGGCGGCCGCGCGCCTGCGCGCCTACGTCGAAGGCGGCGACTCCGGCTACCTCGACGAGCCTGCGACCGCGGCTGCCCTGGCCGGCTTCGTACTCCGCGGAGTCGAGTGCGGAGCCGTCGATCCGGCAGAACTGGACCGCCTGATCGGCGTCGACGCGGCAAGCCTGGCAAAGCTCGCACGCCGTCCGCTGCGGTCCTGAGATCCCGGCTCTTCCGTCAGCTGACGCTAAACTTCCGTGATCCGGAAGTTTCGAGGAGGGTGGCAGCGTCGTGACCGAAGAGCCCGGGAGCAAGAGCCGCTCCGGCAGCGTGCAGTCCATCGAGCGTGCCTTCGGGTTGCTGGAGATGATGGCCGACGCCGGCGGCATGATGGCGCTGTCCCAACTGGCTGCCACCTCCGGGCTCCCGCTGCCGACCATCCATCGGCTGGTCCGCACGCTGGTGGACCTCGGCTACGTCCGCCAGGAACCGTCGCGGCAGTACGTTCTCGGCCCCAGGCTGATCCGCCTCGGCGAGACCTCCGGACAGATGCTGAGCGTCTGGGCGCGACCGCACCTGGCCGGACTGGTCGACGAGTTCGGCGAGTCGGCCAACCTGGCGATGCTGGACGGAGACCAGATCGTCTACCTCGCCCAGGTCCAGTCGCGACACTCGATGCGGATGTTCACCGAGGTCGGCCGCCGGGTGCTGCCGCACTGCACGGCCGTCGGCAAGGCGATCCTGTCCCGGTTGCCGGAGCCGGAGGTCCGCGAACTGCTGCGTCGTACCGGCATGCCCAAGCACACCGCGACCACGATCACCGACGCCGACGAGTTCACCACCCAGCTGCACCAGGCCGAGACCACCGGCTACGCCACCGACGAAGGCGAACAGGAGCAAGGCGTGCGCTGCGTCGCGGTACCGGTCCCCGACGCACCGTCGCGCCTGGCCCTGTCCATCTCGGGCCCGGCCGGACGGATGACCGAGGACCTCCTGCACCGCGCGGTCCCGTCGCTGATCCAGGCCGCCAAAGCCTTCTCCGACGACCTGCACTGAGGATCGCCGCGGGCCCCGTCACGGCACCCGGGTGAGCCACTCCTCGGTGCCGAACTTCGACTCTACGCGACGCTGAGCCTCGGCCAGCGTCTCGTCGTCGATGGTCGCGTCGGCGAGATCGTAGCGGCCGGCGAAGGTGCCGGCCAGCCGCTTGATCACCTCGGCCCGCTCCAGCCCGGTCTGGCTGCGGAGCGGGTCGACCCGCTTGTTGGCGCTCGTGGTGCCCTTGTCCGACAGCTTCTCGCGGCCGATCCGCAGGACCTGGACCATCTTCGCCGCGTCCATGTCGTAGGCCATCGTCACGTGGTGCAGCACCGCGCCACCGGCGAACCGCTTCTGCGCGGCGCCCGCGATCTTGCCCGCGGGTGAGGTGATGTCGTTGATCGGCTGGTACGTCGCGGCGATGCCGAGCTCGTTCAGCGCGCCGACCACCCAGTCGTCGAGGAAGGCGTACGAGTCGACGAAGGACAGCCCGGAGACCAGCGACTCGGGCACGTAGAGCGAGTACGTGATGGTGTTGCCCGGCTCGACGAACATCGCGCCGCCGCCGCTGATCCGCCGGACCACCGTCACGTCGTGTGATGCCGCTCCGGCCAGGTCGACCTCGTTGGCCAGCGACTGGAAGCTGCCGATGATCACCGCGTTCGACGCCCACTCCCAGATCCGCAGCGTCGGCGG
Source organism: Kribbella sp. CA-293567 (assembly GCF_027627575.1). Lineage (NCBI taxonomy): Bacteria > Bacillati > Actinomycetota > Actinomycetes > Propionibacteriales > Kribbellaceae > Kribbella > Kribbella sp. CA-293567. The sequence goes on along the minus strand of NZ_CP114065.1, from coordinate 3,041,313 downwards.
CCGCTCCCCCGCACCGACCTGCTCGGCCAGCACCTCGTCGAGCGCCATCTGGAGCGCGGGCTCCCGCGGTACGTCGTGCACGAACTCCCAGGCGTGATCCGTCCACGCCGTCGCGCCGGTCAGCGCCCGCCGGACGGCGACCGCGACGGCCTCCGGCGAGAAGCCGATCATCTCGACCCCGTCGCCGAGCACACCCCGCACCCGGGCGGCGATCTGCGCGACCGGCGCGTCGACGGGCACGCCGGAGAGGGCACCGTTGATCCGGTCCAGCGCATCGTCGGGCTCGAGGAAGAAGTCCCCGCTGATCCGACCCCGCCGCACCACCTCGTCGGCCACGTCGAGATCGGCTACCACCAGCTTGCCACCAGGAACCTTGTATTCACCATGCACACCACTACCCAACCACCTGTCCCGCCCGGATGTTCCACTCGACCCTCGCTCACGAGCTCAGTGGCCGGTCGTTGCCGCGGTCATCGATACCGCGTGAACATGCAGGAAACCCCTCGCTTCGGCGGATCACCATTGCGCTCGGTGGGCAACCAACTGCACTCTGTGGAAACGCCCGCGTCCTGAGGAGACCGATGAGATTCCGCCCCCGCCCCGTCGTACTCGCCACGCTTTCGTCGCTGGTCCTGACTGCTGCCGCCACCAGCGGCGCCGTCGCGGGTCTGGCGCCCGACCAGCCGGCCGCCGCTCCGCTCGCCGCCGCGCCGGCGGCGACCGACACCGACGGCGACTCGCTTCCCGACGCCTGGGAGACCAACGGCTACGACGCCAACGGTGACGGTGTCGTCGACGTCGATCTGCCCGCTCTCGGCGCCTCGCCGACCAAGAAGGACCTGTTCGTCGAGATGGACTACATGAGCGGCCGGCTGGCCACCACGGCCGCCTTCGACCGGATCGTGCAGACCTTCGCCAACGCGCCGGTGAGCAACCCGGACGGCAGCAAGGGAATCAGGATCCACCTCGACGGCGGACCGGCCGCCGGCGCGGCGTACAACCTCGGCGGCGGAAACCAGGTGCCGTACGACAGCAACCTACAGCCCGCCGAGGCGCAGACCGACGCGATCAAGAAGGCCAACTTCGCGCCCGCCCGCAAGGCGATCTTCCACTACATGCTCTGGGCCGACGACTACGACAACACCTGCAGCAGCGGCAACGCCTTCGCCATCCCCAACGACACCTTCATCGTGACGATGGGCCCGAAGTGCAACTGGACCGTCACCGAGAACCGCAACGTGGGCACCTTCATCCACGAGCTCGGCCACGACCTCGGCCTGACCCACGGCGGCACCGACCACGCCAACTACAAGCCGAACTACCTCAGCGTGATGAACTACTTCTTCCAGTTCGACGGCGTACCGCGCACCAGCGGCAGCAACTGGTTCAGCTACTCCAGCTTCGCCCCGCCCGCGCTGAACGAGACCAGCCTGCGCGAGTCGGTCGGCCTGAACACCGCTACCGCCTCGACCTGGAAGACCAAGTGGAAGTGCCCGAACGGCAGCACCCGGACGTCGGGCGCCGCCAACGCCGGCATCGACTGGAACTGCGACGGCGACACCGTGGACACCACCTCCACCAGCATCAACGGCGACACCAGCAAGACGACGCTGTCGGCTCAGAACAACTGGGCCAACATCAAGTTCGGTGGCGGCGACGTCGGTGGCGGCAGCTCGCAGTCGAAGACCAGCACCCCGGCGCACGAGCTGAAGGAAATGACCCAGCAGGAGTACGACAACCTGAAGACCACCACCCGCTGATCCACGACCGGCGGACGGCCGAGCCGGCCGTCCGCCGTCGTGCTGCGGCTGAGCTCAGCGGTGGGTGAAGTCCGGCTTCCGCTTCTCCACGAAGGCCGTCATCCCCTCCGTGCGGTCGTCCAGCGCGAAGGTCGCATGGAAGGTACGGCGCTCGAACAGGATGCCTTCGGCAAGTGACGACTCGAAGGACCGGTTGACTGCCTCCTTCGCCACATAGACCGCCGGCAACGACATCCCGGCGATCTTGTGCGCCACCTCGGCCGCCTCGGCCAGCAGCGCGTCCGCCGGTACGACGCGGGACACCAGCCCCGCCCGCTCGGCCTCCTCGGCGCCGATGGTGCGACCGGTCAGGATCAGATCCATCGCCTTCGCCTTGCCGATCGCCCGGGTGAGCCGTTGCGAGCCGCCGATCCCCGGGATGACGCCGAGGGTGATCTCGGGCTGGCCGAACTTCGCCGTGTCGGCGGCGATCAGCAGATCGCAGATCATCGCCAGCTCGCACCCGCCGCCCAGCGCGTACCCACCGACCGCCGCGATCAGCGGCGTCCGGACGGCGGCGAGCCGGTCCCAGGCGGTGAACCAGTCCGACAGGTACATGTCCTGGTAGGACTGCGCCTGCATCTCCTTGATGTCGGCGCCCGCGGCGAACGCGCGCTCGGACCCGGTGATCACGATCGCACCGACCCCGCGGTCGGCGTCGAGTTCGGTGGCGGCGGCCACCACCTCGTGCATCAGCGCCTCGTTCAGCGCGTTCAGCGCCTTCGGCCGGTTCAGCGTGATCGTCGCGGTCCGCCCGTCGCGGGTGACGACGATGTTCTGGTGGTCGCTCATGCTGTGCTCCCGTCACGGATCTCGTTCACGATGGCCGAGAAGTCCAGTGCCGATCCGTTGCCGTCGGCAAACTCCCGGTAGAGGGCGGCCGCCAGCGCGCCGAGGTTGGACGTCGTACCGGTGCTCTCGGCAGCCTGTACGGCGAGGCCGAGGTCCTTCGCCATCAACGGCGCGGCGAAGCCCGGCTGGTAGTCGCGGTTGGCCGGGCTGGTCGGCACCGGGCCCGGCACCGGGCAGTTGGTGGTCAGCGCCCAGCACTGGCCGGACGCGGTCGAAGTCACGTCGTACAAGGCCTGATGGGTGAGTCCCAGCTTCTCGCCGAGGACGAAGGCCTCGCTCACGCCGATCATCGAGATGCCGAGGATCAGGTTGTTGCAGATCTTCGCGGCCTGCCCGGCCCCCGGCTCACCGCAGTGCACGATGCGGCCGGCCATCGGCTCGAGGATCCGCCGGACCGCGGCCAGGTCGTCGGCCAGCGCGCCGACCATCAGCGTCAGCGTGCCCGCCGTCGCGCCGACGACTCCACCGGACACCGGCGCGTCGAGTGCGCGGTGGCCGGCCTTCACCACCAGCGCGGCCGCCTCCCGCGCGTCGGACACGGCGATCGTCGAGCAGTCGACGAAGAACGCACCAGCCGGCGCCGCCGCCAGCAGACCGTCATCGCCCTGGTAGACCTCAAGCACGTGCCGCCCGCTCGGCAGCATCGTGATGACCACGTCGGCCTCGGCCACCGCCTCCGCCGGAGTCGCGGTGAGTACTACGCCCGCTGCGGCTGCCGCCGACCGAGCAGAGTCGAGCGGATCGTAGCCGGTGACAGTGAACCCCGCCTTGACCAGATTCGCGGCCATCGGGCCGCCCATGTTGCCCAGTCCGATGAAACCGACCGCCGTCCCCGTGATGCTCACAGCGCACTCCCCAGCTCGTCGTCACCCAGCGAAACGAAGTACGCGGCCACCGCTTCCTCCGGTACCTCGTCGATACTCGAAGGCACCCACTGCGGATTGCGGTCCTTGTCGATCACCTGCGCCCGCACGCCTTCGAGGAAGTCGTGCGATCCGTGGAAGCGCGCCGACAGCCGGTACTCCTGGTCCAGCGCCTCGCGCAGCGTCGGGAGATCCGCCGCGCTCCGCAACGCCCGCAGCGTCACCTTCACCGACGTCGGCGACTTGGCGGCGATCACTCCGGCCGTGTCCCTCGCCGCCCCGGACTCCGAGGACTCCAGCCGGGCAAGGATCTTGGACGCGTCGTCACCTTCGTAGGCAGCGTCGATCCAGTCACGATCCGCGAGCAGCGCCGACTCCGGTGCCGGTTCGGCGACGGCGGCGAGCGCGTCGGCCGGCGCCTTCGTGGCCAGCTCGGCGATCAAGGCAGGCAACCGGTCGCTGGGCACGTACCAGTCGGCCAGCCCCACGGCGATCGCGTCACCCGCCCGCACCGAACCGGCCGTCAACGCCAGATGCGTACCGAGCTCACCCGGCGCGCGCGACAGCAGATAGGTGCCACCGACATCGGGGAAGAAGCCGATCCCCGTCTCCGGCATCCCGATCTTCGACCGCTCGGTGACCACCCGCACGTCGGCGTGCGCCGACAGCCCGATCCCGCCACCCAGCACGATGCCGTCCATGATCGCGACGAACGGCTTCGGATAGTCCGCGATCGTCGCGTCCAGCCGGTACTCGTCGGCCCAGAAGTCCAGCGACGCGGTCCCACCGGCCAGGCCGTCCCGATAGAGGGAGACGATGTCGCCGCCCGCGCACAGACCGCGTTCACCACTCCCGGTCAGTACGACGGTCCGCACCTCCGCGTCATCGGCCCAGGAGCCCAGCGTCGACTGGATCAGCTTCACCATCTCGTGGGTCAGCGCGTTGATCGCCCGCGGCCGGTTGAGCACGATGTGCCCGGCCCGCCCGACCCGATCGAACAGCACCGGAGCTTCGTCGTTCATGCGGCCTCCTCGACCAGGGCTCGTCCGACGATCATCCGCATGATCTCGTTGGTTCCTTCCAGGATCTGGTGCACCCGCAGGTCGCGGACCACCTTCTCGATGCCGTACTCACTGAGGTAGCCGTACCCGCCGTGCAGTTGCAGAGCGGTGTTGGCGACGGTGAACGCCGCGTCGGTGACGAACTGCTTGGCCATGGCACACAGCTTCACAGCATCCGCGGCGCCCTCGTCGAGCGCCTTGGCCGCGTGGTGCAACAGGCACCGCGAGGCCTGCAACTCGGTCTCCATGTCGGCCAGCCGGAACAGCAACGCCTGCTGGGTGATCAACGGCGCACCGAACGCCGTCCGGGTCTGCAGGTGCCGGATCGCCTGTTCGAGCGCCCACTGCGCCCCGCCCAGCGAGCAGGCGGCGATGTTGAGCCGGCCGCCGTTGAGCCCGCGCATCGCGATCCCGAAGCCGTCCCCCTCGGCGCCCAGGCGCTGCTCGGCAGGCACCCGGACCCCGTCGAGGATCACCTGGCGGGTCGGCTGCGCGTGCCAGCCCATCTTGTGTTCGTTGGCGCCGAACGACAGGCCCGCGGCATCGCCGGGCACGATGAACGCGGTGATCCCGCGCGGCCCCGGTACGCCGGTGCGCGCCATCACGACGTACACGCTGGAGGCGCCGGCGCCGGAGATGAACTGCTTGACCCCGTCGAGCACGTACCCGTCACCGTCGCGCCGAGCGGTCGTGCGCAGAGCTCCGGCATCGGATCCCGCGTCGGGCTCGGTCAGGCAGTAGCTGCCCAGCCCCTCCATACCGGCCAGGGTCGGCACCCAGCGCCGCCGCTGTTCGCCGGTACCGGCCTGGTCGATCATCGCCGTCACCATGTTGTGGATCGAGACGTACGCCGCGATCGTGGTGTCGCCGCGGGCCAGCTCCTCGAAGATGGTGACCGCGTCGAGCCGGCCGAGACCGGACCCACCGACGTCCTCACCGACACAGATGCCGCCCAGTCCGAGGTCACCCGCCCGCCGCAGTACGTCGACCGGGAAGTGCTTGGTCCGGTCCCACTCGACCGCGTGCGGCGCGAGCTCGCTCTCGGCGAACTTGCGGACCTCCCGCGCGATCGCCTGCAGTTCCTCGTTGTCCGTGGCCATCGGGTCAGCTCATCGTCGGGATGACGAAGCTGGCACCCTCTTTGGCGCCGGACGGCCACCGCGACGTGACCGTCTTGGTCTTGGTGTAGAAGCGGAACGAGTCGGGACCGTGCTGGTTCAGGTCACCGAAACCGGACCGCTTCCAGCCGCCGAAGGTGTGGTACGCGATCGGCACCGGGATCGGCACGTTGACCCCGACCATGCCGACGTTGACCCGGGCGGTGAAGTCGCGGGCGGTGTCGCCGTCGCGGGTGAAGATCGAGACGCCGTTGCCGTACTCGTGCTCGCTCGGCAGCCGCAGCGCGTCCTCGTAGGTGTCGGCGCGCGCCACCACCAGGACCGGCCCGAAGATCTCCTCGTCGTAGATCCGCATGCCGGGCCCGACCCGGTCGAAGAGCGTCGGACCGAGGAAGAAGCCCGACTCGTGGCCGGCCAGCACGAAGTTGCGGCCGTCGACCAGCAGCTCGGCGCCCTCCTCGACACCGGCGGCGATGTAGTCGATCACCCGTTGCCGGGCCTCCGCGGTGACCAGCGGACCGTAGTCGGCCTTCTCGTCCAGGCTGTGGCCGACCGTCAGGTCGGCGATCCGCTCCTTGAGCTTCGCCACCAGGGCGTCGGCGGTCTCCTGCCCGACCGGTACGGCGACCGAGATCGCCATACAACGCTCACCGGCCGAGCCGTAACCGGCCCCGATCAGCGCGTCGGCGACGTCGTCGAGATCGGCGTCGGGCATCACGATCATGTGGTTCTTGGCGCCACCGAAGCACTGGGCCCGCTTGCCGTTCGCGGCCGCGGTCTCGTAGATGTACTGCGCGATCGGGGTCGACCCGACGAAGCCGACCGCCCGGACGCGCTCGTCCTCCAGCAGCGTGTCGACGGCTTCCTTGTCCCCGTTGACGACGTTGAACACCCCGGCCGGCAGACCCGCTTCGAGGAACAGTTCGGCGATCCGCAACGGCACCGAGGGGTCCCGCTCGGACGGCTTGAGGATGAAGGAGTTGCCGGCCGCCAAAGCAGGTCCGGCCTTCCACAGCGGAATCATCGCCGGGAAGTTGAACGGCGTGATGCCGGCCACCACCCCGAGCGGCTGGCGCAGCGAGTAGACGTCGATCCCCGTTCCGGCGCCGCTGGTGAACTCCCCCTTCAGCAGGTGCGGTCCCCCGGCGGCGAACTCGATCACCTCGAGGCCGCGCTGGATGTCGCCCTTGGCGTCGGGAACGGTCTTGCCGTGCTCACTCGACAGGGTCCGCGCCAGCGACTCCAGGTCGCGGTTGACCAGGTCGAGGAACCGCAGCAGCACCCGTGCCCGCCGCTGCGGGTTCCACGCGGCCCACTCCAGCTGAGCCCGCTCGGCGTCGTCGATCGCTGCCACGACCTCGGCCTTGCTCGCCAACGGCACCCGCGCCTGCACGGCTCCGGTATTGGGATCGAAGACGTCGGCGAACCGCCCCGAGGTCCCCGCCGCGTGCTGCCCGGCCACGAAATGGCTCAGCTCGTTACTCAACGTGTCTCTCCCGTACGTCAGGGCTCAACTACTAGGACGGCCGACTATATAGCTGGACGTCCTACTAAATCTCCGTGATCTACCGCACCCCTCCCCAGCCCACCCCCTCCCCTGCCCGCCCTCCCCACGTCGCAGAGTTACCCCAGCGAGTGGATGGTTACCCCCGGTTCGAACCGGGGGTAACCCACTACCCGCTGGGGTAGGTCTGCGGCGGGGGGCTGAGGGGTGGATTGGCAGTTGCGATCGAGTCGCATCTAGAAGTAGGTTTACCGGTCGGTGCGAGCGGCTGGAGGGTCCGTGGTGAGTGGGGGCAGGAAGTGGTCTGCAGCGGTGGCGGTACTGGCTGCGTCGGCGGTGCTGACCGCCTGCATGTCCGGTGCCGATTCCGGCAGCAGTTCCGGCGGTACGGCGGACGAGCTCCGGCTGGCGATCGGCGGTGAGTCGGAGGACGGCTATGACCCGACTCTCGGCTGGGGCCGGTACGGATCACCGTTGTTCCAGTCGACGCTGCTCGCCCGGGACGCCGAGCTCAAGGTCGTCAACGATCTCGCCACCAAGCACTCGGTCAGCGCCGACGGGCTGGTCTGGACCGTTGACCTGCGCAACGACGCCGAGTTCAGCGACGGCCGGCCGGTGACCGCCGAGGACGTCGCGTACACCTTCAGCACCGCGGCCAGAAGCGGCGGGCTGACCGATGTCACCGCGCTCGCGAAGGCAGTTGCCCTTGACAACGACACCGTCGAGCTGCGGCTCAGCCGACCGCAGAGCACCTTCGTCAACCGGCTGATCTCCCTGGGCATCGTGCCGAAACATGCCCATGGCAAGGATTATGCCCGCAAGCCGATCGGCTCCGGGCCGTTCACCTTCGTCCAGTGGGACGAGGGCCAGCAGCTGATCGTCCAGCGCAACGACGCCTACTACGGCACCAAGCCGGCCTTCCAGCGGGTCGTGTTCACCTTCACCGCGGAGGACGCCACCCTGGCGGCCGCGAAGGCGGGTCAGGTGGCGATGGCCGCCGTCCCGTCGGGGCTGGCCAGGACCACAGCGCCGGGGATGAGGCTGGTTCCGGTGCAGTCGGTCGACAACCGGGGCCTGATGTTCCCCACCGTTCCGGACACCGGCCAGAAGTCGAAGGCCGGTCTGCCGATCGGCAACGACGTCACCTCCGACCAAGCGATCCGGCAGGCGGTCAACTACGCGGTCGACCGCGACGCTCTGGTGGAAGGCGTCCTGGAGGGCTACGGCTCCCCCGCGACCGGGCCGGTCGACGGCATGCCGTGGTACGAGCCGGCCTCGGCGATCCAGGACAACGACCCGGCAAAGGCGAAGGCGATCCTGGACGCGGCGGGCTGGATCGACCGCGACGGCGTCCGCGAGCGCAACGGCGTCAAGGCGGCTTTCGCCTTGCTCTACCCGGCCGACGACACACTGCGGCAGGGACTCGCGCTGAGTGTGGCCGACATGCTCAAGCCTGTCGGCATTCAGATCAAGGCGCAGGGCGTGGCCTGGGACGTGATCGACAAGCGCAAACACGTCGACGCCGTACTGTTCGGCTGGGGCAGCCACGACCCGAGTGAGATGTACAACCTCTACTCGTCGGCGCAGGCCGGTACGGAGTACTGGAACACCGGCTTCTACTCGAACCCCGTAGTGCAGAAGAACCTCGACGCGGCGATGGCGGCGACCACCCAGGACGCCGCGACGAAGTACTGGAAGGCCGCGCAGCGCGATGCCGACGGCAACGGGTTCGGTCCGTCCGGCGATGCCGCCTGGGCCTGGCTGGTCAATCTCCAGCACACCTACTTCGTCAGCGACTGCCTGGACATCGGCAAGCCGCAGATCGAGCCGCACGGCCACGGCTGGCCGGTCACGGCCGGCATCACCGGCTGGCGATGGACTTGCTGACCAACGTTGTGGGCCGGCTGGTCAGGCTGTTGTTCCTCCTGGCGGCCGTGGCCGCGGCGTCGTTCGCGCTGATGATGGGCTCCCCGGTCGATCCGGTGGACGCCTACGTCGGCGCGGACATCGCCGCGATCGGGCCCGAGCAGCGCGCCCAGATCGCCGAGCGCTGGGGTTTGAACGACCCGCCACTCGAACGGTTCGGCAGCTGGCTGTCGCAGGTCGTCCGCGGCGATCTCGGCCAGTCGCACACCTTCAACCAACCCGTCGCCGACGTGATCGCCGGCAAGTTCCTGACCAGCCTCGCCCTGATGGCGGTCGCCTGGTGCCTGTCGGGAGTGATCGGTTTCGGCCTCGGTCTCGTCGCCGGTCTGCAACGGGGCCGGTGGGCCGACCGAGCCATCACCTGGTGGGCGTACACGCTGGCGTCGGCGCCGACCTTCTGGGTCGGGCTGCTGCTGCTCTACGCGTTCTCGGTGTCGTTGCAGTGGATGCCGGTGTGCTGCGCCGTACCGGTCGGTCAGCTTGCCGGCGAGGTCGGCATCCTCGACCGGCTGCACCACTTGCTGCTCCCGGCTGTCACGCTGAGCCTGGTCGGTATCGCGCCGGTGGTGTTGCACACCCGGCAGGCCGTCGCCGTCGCGATGTCGAGCGACTACATCGCCTTCGCCCGGGCCCAGGGTGAGAGCACCACCGGCCTGGTCGTCCACCGCGTACTCCGCAACGCCGCCGGCCCCGCCTTGCTGCTTCAGTTCAGCTCGCTGGGTGAACTCTTCGGCGGATCGCTGCTCGCCGAGCAGGTCTTCTCGTACCCCGGCCTCGGCGCGGCGACCACGGCAGCGGCCCTCGGGCAGGACGTCCCGCTCCTGCTCGGGATCGCTTTGTTCACCACCGTGTTCGTCTACACGGGCAACCAGCTGGGTGATGTTCTGCACGGACTGCTGGATCCGCGCACGCGGCAACTGGAGGTGGCCCGATGACCGATCTGGTGGTCGGTGAGGTCGAACGGCGCGGCTGGTTCGGCGACCGGCGACGCCGCACTCTCGGCTACCTCGGGCTCTCGCTGACCGTCGTCGTCGGGGTCGCGATAGCGGGCACTCTGTCGGTCGACGCGGCGGGCGGCACCGAGCTTGCCGCGCGCAACCTGAGGCCGTCGTGGCAGCATCTCTTCGGCACCGACCGCCTCGGCCGCGACATGTTCGCCCGCGTCCTGTCCGGCTTGCGACTCAGCCTTGTCGTCGGGGTCTCCGCCGCACTGGTGTCCGGCGTGCTGGCCATGGTGATGGCCTGTGCCGCGGCGGTCGGCGGGCGGGTGGTGGATCGCGCGGTCACCTGGCTGGTCGACCTCTTCCTGGCGCTTCCGCACCTGGTCCTGCTGATCCTGCTCGCCTTCGCGCTGGGCGGCGGCACCCGAGCGGTCGTCATCGCGGTGGCTGTCACGCACTGGCCGACCCTGACCCGCGTACTGCGTGGGCATGCCCGCCAGCTCGTCTCGTCGGACTACGTCGCGATGTCGCGGCAACTCGGTCGCGGCCGTTGGTGGATCGCCCGCCGGCACGTGGCGCCGCAGCTGGTCGGCCACTTCCTGGTCGGTACCGTCCTGTTGTTCCCGCACGCGATTCTGCACGAGGCCGCCCTGTCGTTCCTCGGCCTCGGCGTGGACCCTGCCGAGCCGTCGATCGGCGTACTGCTGGCGGAGTCGATGCGCTTCCTGTCGGCCGGAGCCTGGTGGCTCGCCGTACTGCCCGGTCTTTGTCTGCTGGTGATCGTCAAGCTGGTCGACGCCATCGGTGAGAACACCAGGGCCCTCCTCGATCCCCGGAGTCATCACCTGTGAGCCCGCTGCTGAGCATCAAGGAGCTGACCGTCTCGTTCGTCCAGTACGAGCGCGGCCTGCGGCGACGCGAGGTCGTCGCGCTGGCGGGAATGGACCTGACGGCCGAGCGGGGCGAAGTGGTGGCACTGGTCGGCGCTTCCGGCGCGGGCAAGACGTTGCTGGCACACGCAGTACTGGGGATGCTGCCGCCGAACGCCGCCGAGACCGGGACGATCACGTACGACGGCGTACCGCTCGATTCGGCTGCCCGAAAGAAGCTTGCCGGTCGTGAGATCGCGCTGCTGCCTCAGTCTGTCGACTACTTGGATCCGGTGGCGAAGATCGGCCGGCAGGTACGCCGTTCGGCTCAGCTCGCGGGGCATGCGGACGCCCGTCGAGTGGCCGCGACAGCGTTGGCGGGCCGCGGCCTCGGGCCTGAGGTGCTCGACCGCTATCCCCACGAGTTGTCGGGCGGCATGATCCGCCGGGTGCTGGTGTCGATGGCCACTATGGGTGACCCGCACCTGGTCATTGCCGACGAGCCGACCCCGGGTTTGCCTCCGGCCGATGTGGCCGGCGTGCTGCAGGAGTTTCGGGGGCTGGCGGACGGCGGGCGGGCCGTCGTACTGATCACTCATGAGCTTCGAGGCGCCCTCGAAGTCGCCGACAAGGTGGTGATCTGCCGGGAAGGCAGGACGATCGACACCGCCGCTCCGTCAGCCTTCACCGGTGACGGCGATGGTCTGCTCAACCCGTACACAAGAGCGTTGTGGCGGGCCCTACCAGGAAACGGCTTCAAGCTGCCGGAGGAGCAACCGTGCTGACCGCCAAGGACCTCTGGTTCCGCTACGACCGTCGCCGACCGTGGATCGTCCAGGACATCTCCCTGTCCGTCGCTCCCGGCGAGATCGTCGGCCTCTGCGGCCCGAGCGGCTCCGGCAAGAGCACCATCGGCCGCCTGCTCGCGGGCCTGCTAACTCCGGACCGGGGCGAGATCCTGCTGGACGCCGACCGCGTCGGCCCCCATCCCGTCCAACTGGTTCTGCAACACCCCGAACGCGCGATGAACCCGCAGTGGCGGGTCCGCGACATCCTCGCCGAGAGCGGCGCCGAGCCGGCCGAGCTCGAGGCCGTCGATCCCGAACTGGTCCGTCCCGAGTGGCTCGGCCGCTTCCCGCACGAGATCAGCGGCGGCGAACTCCAGCGCGTCAACCTCGCCCGCGCTCTGCTCACCGACCCGGCCTACCTCGTCGCCGACGAGATCAGCGCCAGCCTCGACCCGATCACCCAGGCCCGCATCTGGCACCTCCTGCTCGAGCAAGCCCGCACCGGTGACATCGGCGTACTGGCTATCTCGCACGACCAGGACCTCCTGGCGGCTGTCACTGATCGCGTGATCCTGCTCGACGGGTAGCCACGACGTGCCGGACCTGCGCTGCCGACTTGATCGGACGGCAGCGCAGGTCCGAATGGCTCAGCGAGTGGCGGCTGCCGGCATCTCTTTGCGCAGGGTGATGGTCACCCGGGTGGTGCCGGTCGGCACGAAGACCGTGCCGGCCGCCTCGTCGACTTGTGCGTCCTTGACCGAGACTCCTGCGACGTTGTTCTTCAGTGCCGGGAGCTCGATGCTGTGCCCTGGCACCCGATCGCCGGTCAGCTCGATCGACACCGTCCTGCCCGAGGTGGTCAGCCGGTAGCCGACCCGCTTGCCATCGGCAACCGGATAGTTGTCAATGGCAATCTTCTCGTTCTTGCGGACCCACTCGTCCGGTACGCCGCGGCCGATCACCAGCGAGCCGTCGGCCTTGGCCGCGATCAGCGAGTCGAACAGCACCTTCGTGTTGGTGGACTGGCCCCACATGTGCTGGTTCGAACCACCGCCACCGCGGGCGTGGCCGACGTCCCACGGCGACTTCGCGTCCGGGTAGTCGACACCTTCCCACCAGCCGAAGGGTCCGCTCATCGCCTGGTCGATCATGAACTGGTAGCCCTTGATCCCCAGGTCGCGGTACTTCTCGCCCCGCAGGGCCGCGCTGCCGTAGCCGGCGTTGTAGGCGCTGGAGAAGTAGCCGTGCGGGTAGCCACCGAAGTTGTAGATGGTGTCGGAGACGTCCTTGCGGCGGTCGAACCCGTGGGTGTAGGTGTCGTCGATCTTGTCGAACATCGTGCCGGTCTGCTCGGCGCCGAACAGGTAGCCGTCCCAGGCCCAGCGGCCGAACAGGAACATCGAGGCCCAGTTCGCGTCCCGGGGGTCCTTGCGCGGCCCGGTCTCGTTCGGTTCGATCATCGAGATCGGCAGGTAGTCCAGGTCGTACTGCTGCATCGTCTGGTCGATCCGGGCGGTCGCCACCCGGAGCAGGTCGTCGTACTCCGCCTTGGCCCAGGCCGCTTCCTGCGTCTCGCCGAGGGCGGTGGCCAGGTAGCGATAGGTGGTCAGCCCGGCCAGCGCGGACCAGTTGTCGATCGTCCAGTAGCCGAGCGAGTCGATCGCGAAGGTCTGCTTGATGATGCCCTTGCCGCCGTCGATCCGGTCGGTCTCGATCATGTGGGTGTTCTTCTTGATCGTCTCGAACTTGCTCCGGACGAACTCCTTGTCGCCGGTGCGCTGCAGGTACAGGGCGTACGGCCAGCTGTACTTCCACTTGGCGTCGTCGTACTGGAGCTGGGCCGGCAACGTGGCGAGGTACTCCTGCGCGTAGCTGAAGTCGCCGATCGTCAGCAGGGTGGCGACGATCCCGATCGTGTCGTGGTCGAACATCTCGTCGTAGCCGTTCTCGCCCACGTGCAGCCGCTTCGCGCCGTCGATGTCGTCGCGGATGATCAGGGTGTAGATGTAGCCCGCCTTGTAGGCGTTGACGAGCCGCTCGTCCGGCAGCTTGGTGATCTGGGCGATCGCCGCCAGCCGGTTGTTCCAGTAGCTGCGCATGTTCTTGTAGTGCTTGTTCAATGCGCCGGCCTGCTGCAGTTGCTGCGCGGAGGGCCAGTCGTAGGCGGCACCGAACCGGTCGGCGGCGACCGCGTAGTCGCGGACGACGGTCTGGCCGGCACCGATGGTGGTCACGGCCGGAGCTGCCGCGGCGTTGAGCGGGGTCAGCAGGTTCGACACCCGCGGCAGGCGCCCCTCGGCCGTCGTCGTGTTCGTGACGGTCATCCGCGAGTAGGCGACCTCGAAGCGGTTGCCGCCGATCACGACCAGATCCGCGAAGTTCTCGACCTTGGTCTGCAGGCCGTCCTTGGCGTACTCGCTGACGAAGGCGGGCAGGTACCCCTCGGCGTTCGACCACTTGATCTTGCCGGGAACGTTCGGGACGCCGAACGTGATCAGCGCGTTCCCCCGGCTGCGGAGCCGGTAGCTGCCGTCGATGAAGGCGATCGGCGCGTTCAGGTCGCCTTCCCAGCCGAACGACGAGGTGAGACCGGGATAGGTCACGTTCGTGTACTCCGCGCCGGCCGCCGAGGCCTGGGCCTCGTCGAAAGCTGCCTTGAGGAGCAGGTGAGTCAGCCGCAACTCGTTGCGGTCCGCCGTACCGTCCGCGATCAGCGCCGTCGCGGAAGCGATCTCAGCGTCCAGCTGCTGCCGCGCGGCCTCGCTGGCGGCGTTCAGGTCCGCTGCCCCGATCTGGTCCAGCAGCGCTCGCGTCAGGTCGCGGTACGCCGTCGCCGAGGTCTCCGCCTGGGTCACGCCGGCCAGCGTGACGTTGCCGGAGGCATCGATCTTGCGCTGCACCTGGGCGGTGATCCGCGCCGAGTCGCCGGCGCCGAGGGTGAGTTCGAACAGCCTGGTGACCGATCCACCGGTGCTGACCAGATCGCTGCTCACGTACGCCGGGGCCGAGGCGCCGTTCAGGTAGACGGAGACCGTCGCGGTCGAGCGCCAGGCGCCGGACACGAAGCGGACCGTACGGCCGCTCGGCGCCGCGGGAACGGTGAGGTCGTAGCCGTAGGGTGCCGTGAGATCCACGCCGACCATCGCCGGGTTGGAGCCGTCGACGAAGAAGATGCCACCCTGGCGGCTGCCCGACTGGGTGTCGGTTGGCGTTCCCTTGGTCCACGAGTAGGTCACCGGGTTGTCGTTCTGTGCTCCGATGGCGGCGCCTGCCTGCCGGTTCGCGACCGCGAGACGAGGAGTTCCAGCCGGTACGACGGCGCGACGGTTGATCGTCGATCCGTCGAGATGCAGCCAGTCGCTCGGCCCTTCGGCGGCGAGATCCATCGAGACCGGTGGCGCTGTCGCGGTGAAGCCCGGCCCGTCCACCGGTGCCATCCGTGAGAGTGCGACAGCGGACAACGACACGTTTCCGGCCGCTTGGAGCTTCTCGGTGAACCTGGTGGTGACGACAACGCCCTCACCGGGACGGATCGTCACGGTGTAACGCTTCACGGCAGGGCTGTCACTCGCGCTGATCTTCGTCGTGTACGCCGTACCGCCGCCGTCCGCCGCCGCAACGGTCACGGTGCCGCGTGCTTGCCAGACACCACCGACGAACACCAGTCGTCGGGGCGAGTCGGCAGGCGCGACAGTGATCCGGTAGCCCGCTTCGTGTGCGGTGGCGTCGCCGACCGTGGAGTTGTCGTAGTTGAAAACTCCCCCGGTGGTGATCCCGGAGGCCGACGGGGTGGCGGTTCCGTCCGACCAGCGGAAGGCCACCGGGCTGTCGCCCAGAGTGGTCTGCCCGGCCGCGGGATAGAGATTGTCGACCGTGATCGACGGAGTCACTGCCGCCTTGCGTTCGGTGGCCGTCCCGGTCAGGTGGACCCAGTCGAGCTCGCCGTACGTGGTCAGGTCCATCGCGCCGGCCGCCCCGGTACCGTTCGGGAGGGTCTCGGCGTTCACCACGAACGGGTTGGACGGCGGCGCCGATGCTGCCGGCAACGACGTCAGGGCGGGTAACAGCAGCGCCCCGGCGGTGATTGCCGCAAGCAACTTGATTCGGGTCCTCATCGGTGTCCTCACTGCCTCGGTGGTCCTGGAAGGCTGGAGCCGCGGACGATCAGTTCCGGCTCGAGCAAGACGTGGTTCGGCTGCCGGAGCTGCCCGGCGAGCAGGTTGTCGATCGACTGGATCAACTGCCGGCCGACGACGTCGATCGGTTGGTGCAGAGTGGTCAGCCCGGGGCTGACCAGGGCGGCGGTAGGTGAGTCGTCGAATCCGGTGACCGCGACCTCGGCCCCTGGACGCATTCCCCGCTCGTGCAGCGCCCGGAAGACGCCGAGCGCGAGGGTGTCGGAGGCGCAGACGAGCGCGGTGGCCGGGCGGGAGGCGTCGAGCATCCGGTGCGCGGCCTGACGGCCGGCATCGAGCGTGTCCACGACCGCGGCCTGGAGGTCCGTCTCCAGGCCGCGGTCCCGGCAACTCTCCAGCCAGCCCTCGCGGCGCTCGGCCCCGATCTCGGAGTCGGCCGGCCAGCCGATGTGACCGATCCGGCGGTGTCCCTGGGCCGCGACGTGTTCGGTGGCGGCGCGCGTCCCAGCCCGGCCGTCGACGTCGACCCAGGCGGTGCTGTCGTCGCCGTCCCAGGACCGTCCGAAGGTCGCGAACGGAACGCCCCAGGACCGCAGCGCCGCGACCCGGTCGTCGTTGCGATGCGTCTCGGCCAGCACGAAGGCGTCCACCGAGGTCTTCTTCAGCAGGTCACGGTAGGCCTTGATCTCGTCCGCCGAGCCGTCCTCGGCGTGACACAGGATCAGGTGGTAGCCGGCCGCGGCCGCAGCGGCGTTCAGTGCGTACAGGAACTCGTCCATCAGCAACGAGGCCTTGTCCGGCCGGGCCGGTCGCGTCTTGAAGGCGATCAGCGACGAGCTCCGGTTCCGCAGCGCCCGCGCCGACAGGTTCGGCTCGTAGCCCAGCTCCTCCACCGCCGCCAGGATCCGCGTCCGCGTCTCCGGGGCCACCCGCTCGGGGTTGTTGACCGCGTTGGAGACCGTCTGCGCCGACACCCCGGCCCAGCGGGCCACCTGCGCCAGAGTCACGTGCCCGTGCGGCACCGGCCCCCGGCTGGTCTCTTGCGGCGCCATCCTGCCCCTCACCACGGCCGATTATTAACGTTAAAACGATGCGCCGCACGCTACTGAGCCGCGCTGAGGCCGTCAAGACCGCAGACGCCGCCTACTGACTTTTAACACTAAGCAAACGTGGGAGGAATGGTGTCCCGCAGGCGGGGATCAGGCTCGTTGCCGCTCATCGACAACAGGCCGATGACCGCCCGGCCGAGCTTCAGCAGATCCCGCGGGTTTTTCCTGTTCAGCCCGCTCACCAGCTGCTTCAGGATGGTCAGCTGATCGAAGTAGATCCGCTCGGTGACCAGGTTGTTCTGCTCGTCGAAGACGAAGAACGCCGTCATCCGGGTCCGGTGCCGCCCACCCGTCGCCGGCACCTTGCCCAACGGCCCCAGCTGCGTCCCGCGCAGCCAGAACTCCACGATCACCGCGTCATGACTGTGCCGCAACGCGATGATCTCGTGATCCTGATCCGGAAACGCGACCCGGGTGTCCTGGTAGTAGGACCGAACCGGCCCGTCCCCGTCGTGCACCGTCATCTGCGCGATCAGTTCGTACCGCGGATGCGGAAACGTCGCCAGTACGTCGTCCCACTCCTGCCGCACCTGGTCCCGGAAGTGATCCAGCACCACCCGCTGCCGCGCCCTGAGCACTTCCTCGGAGGGCATCACGAAAGGAGAACCGCCAACCATCAAAAGCTCCGTCCCTCGACCACCCCGTTGGGCCCCGCATGCTACCGAGGAACTGGTCAGGTGGAGGTGGCGCGGAGGGTGGCGGGGGCGATGGTGCCGTCGATGACCGCGCTGGCGACGGCGCGGAGGGGTTTCTGGTGGCGGCGGGCGTAGGAGCGCATCAGGGCGAAGGCCTCGTCGACCTCGATCCTGGCTCGCTCGGACAGCATCCCCTTGGCTTGTTCCAGCAGGATTCGGCTGGTGAGAGCGGACTGGAGCTGCTCGGCCAGGAGTTGGCGCTCGCGAACAGCACGTTCCTGCAGCAGGCCGACGGTGGCGATGTCGCAGAGCGCTTGTCCGAGGGCGATCTCGGCGTCGGTGAGGGTGAGTTGTTCCCGGCAGAACAGGTTCAGCACGCCGATCACCTCGCCGCGGAGCCGCAGCGGGAGGGCGTGGGTCGACCGGAAGCCCAGCGAGGTCGCCGCCGCCTGGAAGCGGGGCCAGCGATCGGCGGTGGTCGTGAGGTCGACGTTGACCGTCCGTTCGCCGGTCGAGTAGCAGTCCAGGCAGGGACCCTCGTCGGTCTGGAGCACGAACAGCTCCAGCAGCTGGGCTTCCTCGCTGGTGGACGCCATTACCCGAAGCGCCGCTTGCTGGTCGGCCAGAATCAGGCCGGCCGCGTCGGCCGGCAGCAGTTCGGTACTGCGCTCGCACAAGGTCTGCAGAAGCTCGATGACGTCGAAATCGTCGACCAGGGTGTCGGCGAGTTCGACGAAGACCTCCGCCAGGCGTTGCTCCCTGCTCATTCCGTGCAGCCTTTCTCCACTGGACGGGCCGTCGCCCGGTCCCTCCATGATCGCCCGGACGGCGTCGCGGTAGCGCGTCTCCGAGGGTTGAAGCCACCGCGCGAGGGCACCGGACGGTCAGCCGGCCGGGTCGGAGCCGGCCCGGCCCGATCGGCGCGACGCCGGCGGCCGGCAATCCTGCACCGAAGATCTGGAGCAAACATGTCGATCCTCGACCGGTTCAAGCGTTGGCGCCTGTCGCACCAGCTGAACGAGAACGATGCGCCCTCGGACACCGACACGGCGATGACGCGCGCGCAGAGCGGTGACGGGACCGGCGGAGCCGCCGCGACCACCGGCACCGCCTCGAACGGTGAGTTCGTCGGCCGGGTTTCCGGTGACGAGACCGACGGGCAGACCGGCGCTGCCGCCCGGGCCGGCGTGAACGACGATCCGGACAGCAGGTCCTGACCGCCGAGCACCTCAGTCCTTTTGCCGGTCGGCCACGTCGTCAGTGTCGGGCGTCGTCGGAGTGCCGGCCGGCGGAGTAGTCGTCGGAGGATCCTCAGGCTCCGGCGTACTGGACGGCGACGGGGTCGGCGACGGGCTGCTCTTAGTCGGTGTGCTGGACGGCGCGGTGCGGTCCGGCGTCGGACTCGGCGTGGGGGTGTTCTTGGTCTCCGTGCCGGGCGACGGGGTGGCCGACGATGGCGGCGGGGTAGCCGACGGCTGCTGAGAAGTTGTCTGCGAGGGCTGGGGCGAGGTGCTCTGGGGCGCCTGGCTCTCGGTGCCGTACTGCGTGGGGTCGGTCGTGGGGACGCTGCTGGTTCCGGCTCCCGGCGTACCGGTGACGATGCTTGGTTCGGGGCCCACGTCCGTGGTGGCCGGCAGCTTCGTGCCGTCGTCGTTCATCAGGACTCCGGCCAGCACAGCCGCCGCTGTCGCGGCGATGGCAATGCCGCCTGCCAACAGCGCTTTTCGCCGCTTACCGTGCGCAGCGGGCTGCAACGCCGCGTCGGCTGCGACAGGAGTCTCAGCCGCGACCATCGGCGCAGTGTCGGCCGGGACGACGGGCGCGGCAGCAGCTCCGACCACCGGCGCCGCGACGAGTGTGGCCGGCGGCACAGCAACACTGCCGCCTGCGGGCTGCGCGCGCAGGGCGCCGGCCGCGATCGCCTCGGCGGTCGGGCGGTCAGCCGGATCCTTGGCGAGCATGGAGAGCAAGACGGTCTCGAACGAACCAGCCAGCTCCGGACGAGCCGAGCTGGGAGGCACCGGGGCGGTGTCGACATGCTGATAGAGAATCGCCGTCGGGTGCTCGCCGGTAAATGGCGGCTGACCGGTGACCAGTTGGTAGAGCACACAGCCGAGCGCGTAGACGTCCGCCGCAGCGGCTGCCTGACCGCCGCGGGCGCGTTCGGGCGCGAGGTACAGGGTGCTGCCGATGATCTGACCCACCGCGGTGAGGGTCGTCCCGGCCTCACCGGGAAGCTGGGCGATCCCGAAGTCCGCCACCTTCACCGTTCCGCCGGGCGCCACCAGCAGGTTGCCGGGCTTCACATCGCGATGGATCACGCCTTGCCGGTGCGCCGCGGCCAGGCCTGCGGCGCTCTGCTCGACGATGTCGATCGCCCGCGCCATCGGCAGCGGCCCCAGCTCGGCGAGCTCGGCGCCGACTGTGCGGCCCTCCACCAGCTCCATCACCAGGAAGAACTGGTCGCCCTGCTGCCCGAAGTCGTAGACGGCGACCACATGCGGATCGTTCAGCCTCGCGGCCGCTCGCGCCTCCCGCCGGAACCGCTCGGCCGCGCTCGGATCGCTGTCGGCCGGCAACATCAGCTTGACCGCGACCGGCCGCTCGAGCTGCTCGTCGACGGCACGGAAAACCTCCCCCATGCCACCCCGGCCCAGAGAAGTTCCCAGTCTGTATCGTTCCGCTACCAGCATTCCGTCATCCGTACCCCTCAACGCCGACGCCAATCACCAACGGGTCGTCGGCACTCGTCCACCCTCTCATCCGGTACCCCCGATTTTAGCGACGGCAGCCGGCCGGAATCCGTCTGGTCAGCTCGGCGGATACTGCTGGTTCTTCAGGAGCCGGGCCAGATGGGCCGAGTTCGCGGCGAGCGTCTTGGTCGCTGCCCCGGTGGTGTCGGGCTTGGGGCCGGCGTCCTTGTAGTCGACGGACCCCATCGCCTCCCCCACCCAGTACGTCGAACCGTTGGCCGCCACACTGAAGCCGACATCGTTCAGCGCCTGCAGCAACTCCGCGGTCACGTGATGCGCGCCGTCCTCGTTCCCGACCACCGCGACCGCGGCCACCTTGCCGAAGGTCAGCATCCGGCCCTCGTCGTCGGTCTCGGACAGCTCGGCGTCCAGCCGCTCCAGCACCAGCTTCGCCACACTCGACGGCTGCCCCAGCCAGATCGGCGTCGCGATCACCAGGATGTCCGCCGCCAGCATCTTCTCCCTGATCCGAGGCCATTCGTCCCCGTCCCCCTCGTCGGTGGACACGCCGAACTTCACGGTGTGATCGACGATCCGCACCACCTCCCCGTCGGTGTCGTGATCGGCCAGCGCCGTCAGCACCTCGCGCCCGAGGAACTCCGAGCTGGACGGCGCGGGAGACTTCTTCAGCGAACAACCGAGCACGAGCGCGCGAAGCGTCGTCATGCGAACTCCTCGAAGATCGGGAAACCTGTCGGCCTTGCGCCGGTTCCGGTACCCGCGACCCACCGGACGAATCACCGGCCCCGGCCCCAACTGGATGCCTACAGCAACGAAATGGGCCGGCCGGACCCCGGGATCAGGCGGTGAGCGGGACGATCACCGCGGCGGGCATCGTCGGCTGGGCCGAACCGCCCTCCGGCTCCACGGTGACGCCGAAGGCGACCTTGCCGGTCACGCCCCCGGCCAGCACCCTGGTCCGGCTCGAGGCATCGGCTCCCGCCAGGCCGACCGAATGAGCGGTCTTGGCGCTGTCGATGAGCCAGAGCTGGTACGTCTTGCCCGACGACAGGGCCGGAAGATCACTCAGTACGACGACCGCCGAGTCGCGGCTCGCCGACGCGACCACGGTGGTCCGGCCGCCGCCGGCCAGGGAGCCGTGGAAGGTCCGCGCGTCGGACTGACCGAGCACGACCGCGATCTGTTCGTTGGCGCGCTGCGTCGCGGCGTTCTTCCGGTACTGGTCGACGGCGATCCCGCCCGCACCGGCGACGATCACCAGGGCGGCCGCGAGCGCGAGCAGCGAACGCCGTCCGAACCTCTGGCGCCGACTCGACAACTCGGGCTCAGCGCCACTCTCATCGGGCTTCGGCAAGGCCGGCAACTGCTCGACCTGCGTGATCGACGCCATCAACGCTTCTCTCATGCCCGCGGGTGGCGCGACCGCGATCTCGGCGCTCAGCCTGGCGGCTGCTTCGCGGAACTCCGCGACCTCGGCGGTGCAGACCGCGCACTGCGGCAGATGCTGCTCGAACAGGATCCGCTCGTCCTCGGCCAGCGCGTCCAGCGCGTACGGCCCGGCCAGCGTGTGGACCTCTTCACTCACGATCATCACTCCCCGCGATGCCGAGACAGTCGCGCAGCCGGATCAGGCCGTCGCGCATCCGGGCTTTGACGGTCGGCACCTTTGCCTCGAGCAACGTGGCGACCTCGTTGTAGGTGTATCCCTGGTAGTACGCCAGCGTGATCGACTCGCGCTGCAGCTCCGTCAGTGAGCCGAGGCAGCGACGGACCTGCTCGACCTCCAGCCGGCTGACGACCGCGTCGGTGACCTGGTCGAAGTCGATCTCGGCGGAGCGGCTCCCGACCACGTGGTCGCGGTCGCTGGCGGCTTGTTCCGAGCGGACCCGGTCGACGGCGCGCCGGTGCGCCATCGTCAGCGCCCAGGCACTGACCGAACCCCGCGACGGGTCGTAACGGCTCGCGGTCCGCCAGATCTCGACCATCACCTCCTGGGTGACCTCCTCCGACAACGCCGGATTGCGCACCACCCGGCGTACCAGGCCGTGGACCCGGGGCGAGAGCAGGTCGAACAGCGCCCCGTAGGCCTGGGTGTCCCCGCGAGCGACCCGGGCCATCAGGTCGCCGTCCAGCGGTGTCTGCGGACTCTGGCGGGCAGCCGTCGGCCAGGGCAGACCACCGGGTTCGTTCAAGATTCAGCCTTCCTGGGCTCGGTGACGGAGGCGGTGGGTGATTCTTACCACGCCTGCTCTGCGCCGCGCGGCGACCGGACCGCGTAGAAATCCGCGCAAGGGGCACTTGGGCATCAAGTCCTAGACACCGAAGGAGGGGCCGTGACCGAATCAGTAGACATCAACGGCCATCGAATCGCGGATCTGGCGTGGGTCGTACCTCAGGCCCAGTTCGACGGCGCCTCGGTCTGTTTCCGCTGCGGCGAGCAGTTTCAGGACCGGTTCGACATCGAGGACATTCCCTGCCCGCGAGTCGCCGCGACGCACGGCCACGAACTGGTCAGAGGTCTCGACGACGACCTGCTGTACTGCCGGCTCTGTCCGCTCGTCGCCTACGACCTGCCCGATGTGATGACCGACCCGCGCTGCCCACTGCCCGTCCAGCGGTAGTCACCGGTTACGCCGGTCCGAGGTGGGTACCGCGCTCGCATGAGCGAAAATCAGCCCCTCGCGCTGGTCACCGGCGCCTCCAGCGGCATCGGCCTCGAGCTCGCGAGGCAGTTCGCCGCCCACGGACACGATCTGCTCATCGCAGCAGAGAACGATGCGATCGAGGCTGTCGCGGTCGAACTGCGGACCGCCGGCCCGGCCCCCGTCCAGGTCGAAGCGGTGCAGGTCGACCTCGCCACCTCGGACGGCGTACAGCGCCTTTACACCGCCCTCGGTGCGCGGCCACTCGGCGTGGCCGCGCTCAACGCGGGGGTCGGGTTGGGTGGCGCGTTCGCGGAGAACGACCTGGCCACCGAGCTGAAGCTGATCGACCTCAACGTGAAGTCGACCGTCCATCTCGCGAAGCTGATCCTGCCGGACCTGGTGGCGCGGAACGAGGGCCGGATCCTGATCACCTCGTCGATCGCCGCCACGATGCCCGGCTCCTTCCAGGCCGTCTACAACGCGAGCAAGTCGTTTCTGCAGTCGTTCGCCGAAGCGCTGCAGAACGAACTGTCCGACTCCGCGGTCACCGTCACCTCACTGATGCCCGGCCCGACCGAGACCAACTTCTTCCACCGCGCGGGCATGGACGACACCCCGGTCGGCAGGTCCAGCAAGGACGATCCGGCCGAGGTCGCCAAACAGGCCTACGCGGCGGTGATGGCAGGCAAGGACCGGGTGGTCGCCGAGTCGATCATGACGAAGGCACAGGAACTGGCCAACAAGGTCCTTCCGGACAAGGTCAAGGCGGCCGTCCACCGCAAGATGGCCGAGCCGGACAGCTAGCTGCTACGTCCAGTACAGAGAGCGGGCGGCCGGGAGCTGCGCGGCCAGGGCATCGGTGAACCAGGCACGCAGCTCCCGCATCTCGGTGGCCGGGTAGACGTACTTGACCGCGCCGAACTTGCCGAACTTACGGCTGCGGCGCTCGGGATCCATCTCCAGCTTCGTCCGCGGGTACCACGACTCCAGCACCTCCTTGCTGCCCGGCGTGAAGCGATGCGTGATGCACTCGACGGTGAGGTCGGCGTCGGCCGGCAACGCGTCGGCGGCTGCCGTGAGCAACTCCGTGTACTGCTCGTGCCAACCCTCCACCGGCATGATCGGAGCGATCGTCAGTCCGACCGGATAACCGGCCCGGGCGAGCGCACCCAACCCGGTGAGACGGCCGGAGACCGGATCGGTGCCGCCCTCGAAGCGGCCTGCGACGCCCTCGGCGTTCACCGAGGCGCGGATGCGTGTGCGGCCACCGTGGGGAAGGTCCAGAAGCTCGTCCACCGCGCCGAACTTGGTGGTGACCCGCAGTTGCACGGGACCGTCGAACGAGTGCGTGCCGACATGAGAGATCGCCGCAGCGAGGCTTCCGGTCACGGGCTCGATGCCGAGCGGATCGGTGTAGCAGGACGCTTCGAACGTCGTACCCTCAGCAGCGCGTGCCGCGTCGGCGGAGGTGACCCGGCCGTGGCCGACGTACGCATCCATGCCGGCCAGGATCTCGTCGAGGTCGGCGTACACGCGGGTGATCGGCGGGCCGCCCAGCGATCCGGCCAGGTAGCAGTACTGGCAGTGCGCGGGGCATCCGCGAGCCAGATCGAGTCGCCAGTCGGCGCTCGGAGCGATCGGCTGGAGCTTGCGCGCCGACGGCGGACTGACCACCACGGCGAGCGTGGCCTTCGCCCGGGCGTACACCGCGCGCTCGTCGCCGCCGCTGAGCCCGCTGATGCGGTCCGAGCGCAAGAACGTGACGTCGGTGACCCCGGCTGCTTCGACTCGGGCAAGCACTTCGCGGGTGTGCGGTCGCTCGGCGGCCGAGCGTGTGACCAGGACATGTTTCGGGGTCCAGAGCTTCGGACGGCGGGTACGGGCTGCTGTGTCCATTACTGGTTTCAACACCTGCCACTCCCCCGAGATGCCGCTGCTGATCCCTTCTGAGCCGTGACCTCGGCCACCCACCTCTGCCGCGAGGCCGGTTTCAGGCGGTCAGGCGGGCCAGAAGGCGGCCTGCGCGGGCGCCGAGACTGTCCAGTGACTCGGCGATGAGCGCGACAGGTGGTGACAGGAGCAGGGTCAGCTGGCGGCTGGTGGTTTTCGCCACCGAGTCGAAGGCGCCGTGCGAACCGTGGTCCCCGGGCAGCGGCTCGTACAGGTTGTCGGGACGGTCGGGTACCTCCGGCTCGTCCACCTGCTGGCTGTCGTAACCGGTCTTGCCCAGGAAGGCATCCAGCAGCGGCGCGGCCAGGCGGTTGCCCAGGATCGTGTAGACCGTCGGAAATCCGACCCAGATCTGCCGGCGCCGGTTGTGCGCGGCGTGCCAGATGGCCTCGGCGGCCAGTTCGGGCTGAAAGATCGGCGGGACCGGCTGCGCCTGGTGGCTCAGCTTGGAGCGCTGGATGCGGAACTGCGGGGTGTTCACCGCCGGCATCTGCACCTCGGCCAGCCGCACGTTGCTCTCGTCGTGGAGCAGCTCGCAGCGGATCGAGTCGGTGAACCCCTGCGCCGCGTGTTTGGCCCCGCAGTACGCCGACTGCAGCGGGATGCCGCGGTACGCCAGGGCCGATCCGACCTGGATGATCACGCCGCGGTCCCGCGGAACCATCCGCCGCAGCGCGGCCCGGGTCCCGTTGACGACGCCGAGGTACGTCACCTCGGTGACCCGGCGGAACTCGTCCGGCTCCAGCTCCAGGAACGGCCCGAAGACGGTGGCCATCGCATCGTTGATCCACACGTCGATCGGGCCGAGCTCTTCCTCGATCTGCTGGGCGGCCCGGTCGAGGGCCTCCGCGTCCCCCACATCAGCCTGTACGACGTACGCCCGGCTCCCGGCCATCCGCACCTCGGCAGCGGCGGCGTCGAGGCCGTCGCCCCCACGCGCGACCAGCCCCAC
This sequence comes from Kribbella sp. CA-293567, assembly GCF_027627575.1. Taxonomy (NCBI): domain Bacteria; kingdom Bacillati; phylum Actinomycetota; class Actinomycetes; order Propionibacteriales; family Kribbellaceae; genus Kribbella; species Kribbella sp. CA-293567. The sequence goes on along the minus strand of NZ_CP114065.1, from coordinate 3,015,451 downwards.
GTCGTACCCTCGCTCGGCGAACATCCGCGCGGCGGCACGACCGATCCCCGCACTGGCTCCCGTAATTGCCACGACACTCATGCGTCGCCAGTGCCCATCCCGCCCCGGACCTAGTCATGACGTCCGGCGGTCCGCCCCGTTCCTCAGGTCGCCGGAGTCTCCAGGAGCCGGTCGAGCACGTCGGAGGCATCGTCGTAGCCGGCGTCCGAGATCCTCTGCAGCTCCGGCAGATCGCGGGCGGCGGCAGCCCGCCGGGTCAGCAGTTCGCCCGCGTGCTGACAGCCCTCGTCGAGCAGGTTGTTCAGTTCGCCGAGATCGCCCGGTACGTCGGCGTGTCGACGAAGACCATTCGCGTCTACCACAGCAAAGGGCTGCTGGCCGAGCCCGAACGCGACGCCTCCGGCTACCGCCGGTTGCCTCAGGCCACAACCATCTGCTGCCCGACGAGGTGGAGCTTCACCTCGGGCAACTCGGCGAGCGCGCTGACCGACACCGCTCTGCGGGACCTCTACCTCGAGTACGACCGGGTTCTCCGCGGTGTCGAGCTCGAGGTTCCACCGGTACTTCACCGCTGTCCAGTCGATCAAGGGCACTCCTGTTCGTTCAGAGGGTGAAACAGCCCGAACTCGCAGCTACGAGAAGGACCGAACCATGGCGATCACCGCGTTCCAGAGCGTCACCCTCGACGGAGTCATGCAGGGCCTCGGCCGGCCGGACGAGGACACCCGCGGGGACTTCACGCACGGCGGATGGGGCAACGGCTACCAGGACGAGGTGTCGATGCAGTTCGCGAGTGACGGCATGGCCGAGGGTGGCGCCTTGCTGTTCGGGCGCCGGACCTACGACGATCTGCTCGGCTTCTGGACCACCACACCCGACCCCAACCCGTTCACCGACGTACTCGTCAACACCCGCAAGTACGTGGCGTCCCGGTCGAAGGACACCGTGCTCGACCATCCGAACTCGGTCCTGCTCGCGGGCGAGGCCGCCGAGACCGTGATGGCTGTCGAGCAGGACACCGCCGAAGATCTGACCATCATGGGGTCCGGCGAAGTGGCCCGTGCCCTGCACAAGGCAGGTCTCATCGACCGGTACGTCCTGCAGATCCATCCGATCGTGCTCGGATCGGGCACCCGCCTGTTCGGCGCGGACGACCGCACCGATCTGGTGCTCGAACGATCCGTGACCACCACGACCGGTGTCGTCATCGCCCAGTACCGCGCCACCCGATCGCGAAGGTGTTGATGGGCTTTTCGCGGGGCACCGAGGGTGCGAGGTGATGAGATGACGAGTCCAGGTCCAGTGATCATGTGGTTCCGGCGGGATCTGCGGTTGGCCGGCAACCTGGCCGTCGCGCAGGCGGCCGCTGCCGGCGACGGGCGGGCGCTCGCCGTCTTCGTCCTGGATCCGCGGCTGCTGAGGGCCGCGGGCGAACGACGTCGCAACTACCTGGCCTGGTCTTTGGATGCCTTGAACAAGCAACTCGGCGGCCGTTTGGTGCTCAGATCAGGCGATCCCGCCGTAGTGCTGACACAACTGGCCGAAGAGGTATCAGCGACGCAAGTCCTCTTCACCGCCGACTTCGGACCGTACGGCGGCCGCCGCGACGCCGAAGTGACCGACGCGTTGCACGCAGGCGGAGTACGGGCCACCGCGGTCGGTTCGCCGTACGCGGTGGATCCCGGATCGGTGGTCAAGCAAGACGGTACGCCGTTCGGGGTGTTCAGCCCGTTCTTCCGGGCCTGGCAGCAGCAGGCCCGGACGGCTCCCGCATCGACGCCCGAGGTGAGCTGGGCCGAAGCGCCCACGGAGCCGCCCTTGCAACGCAGAGCACCGGAGACAGCCGGCGAAGTCGCCGCGACCGCGACCTGGCAGCGGTACTGCGCCGTCATCACCGACTACAAGCAGCGCCGCAACCGCCCCGACCTCGATGCGACCTCGCGGCTGTCGGCCGCGTTGAAGTACGGCGAGATCCATCCACTGACCATCCTCCGTGACCTCGCCGGTCAGACCACCCCCGGCGCGAAGGCCTATGTGCGGGAGCTCGCCTGGCGCGAGTTCTGCGCAGACCTGTTGTTGCGCTACCCCGACGCCGCGACCGAGCCCATCCGAACCGCCTTCACCGCGATGGCGTACGACGAACCAGGGGCGGCCTTCGACGCCTGGTGCGCGGGCCGGACCGGCTACCCGCTGGTGGATGCGGGCATGCGGCAACTACTGCACGAGGGCTACATGCACAACCGGGCCCGGATGACGACGGCTTCGTTCCTGGTCAAAGACCTGCACGTCCATTGGAAGCACGGCGCGCGCTGGTTCATGAACCAGTTGCGGGACGGCGACCTGGCGTCGAACAGTCTCAACTGGCAGTGGGTCGCCGGCTGCGGCGTCGACCCGGCCCCGTACTACCGGATCTTCAATCCGATCCTGCAGGGCAAGAAGTTCGACCCCGACGGGAGCTACGTACGCCGCTGGGTCCCCGAGCTGCGCGAGGTGCCCGCCCCGCAGATCCACGAACCGTGGCAACACCCCGCCGCCGGTGGCTATCCCGCCCCGATCGTCGACCACGCCACCGCGCGAGCCGAAGCACTGCGTCGCTACGAAGCCGTCAGGGAGCTCGGTCAGTGACCGGCCTGGGTCTGACGTCGAGCACGGCGTACGGCGGCCTCAGCTTGTGACGTCACCCACCACCGCTGGGATCTCGAACAGGTTGCCGGTGTCTCCGGTGTGGAGGAAGGCGATGTTGCTGCCGGGCTCGATCCTGCCGGTGCGTACGTGGTCGAGCAGGCCGGCGAAACCCTTGCCGGTGTAGACGGGCCCGACGAAGACGCCCTCGTGCCGGGCGAGTTCGCGGATGGCGGCGATGCTCTCGGCGGACGGCACGGCATAGTCCTCGCCGATGAAGCGCTGATCGACCTCGATCTCGGCACGGATCACCTCGTCGGCCGGGACGTCGGCGCCGAGCGTTCCGAGCACCTCCTTCACCCGCTCGACGATCACGCTCGGGCTCATCCAGCCACCCTCGTCGTACGCACAGATGGCGATCGACCGGAACCGCACCGGATGCCCGGTCATCAGCTTCGCCGCCAGCATTCCCGGCAGCGAGGTGCCGGTTCCGATGGTGTGGTAGATCAGGTCCAGCGAGACCCCCAGCGCGTCGGACTGCTCCAGCATCTCCTTGAACGTCAGCGCATGCGCGACGAAACCATCGGCGTGGGCCCCGCCGGTCGGCACCACGAGCACTCGGTGCCCCGCTGCCTCGAGCTCGGCCTGGCGGGCCTGCATCGCTTCGAGCACACGGGCTTGGTCCTCTTCGGCGTCCCAGTACGCGCCACCGTCGGTTGCGAGGAAGTGCGTCTCGACGCCCATGGTCTTGTTCAGCAACAGGTTCCCGCGGTACTCCCCGATCTCCCCGTGCCTGGTGGTGTCCCGCGTGAGATAGAGGATCGGCGTGAGACCGGCAACGCGACAGGCCGCGGCGAACTGCAGCCCGGAGTTCGTGAGGTAGACGCCCTGCGTGATGACGTGGGTGACGCCGTCCTCGACCGCCTTGCCGAGGATGAACTCCGACAGCCGGGTCTTGCTGCCGCTGATCGTTCCGGGTCCGGCGAGGTCCTCACGCTTGAGGAAGAAGTTCACCCCGTACGCCGCCGAAAGGTTCCGCAGCGCATGGAACGGGGTGGGGTAGAAGCCGACGCTCTGTCGCGGCAGCTTGCCGATGGCGGTGTCCAGTCCAAGAAGGTCCATGAGGCCAGCCTGAAGCCGCGCGATCATCAGATCAAACGAACGATCCTGCTCGCCGCATTAGCTAGGCTTATGTTCGTGCCCTGGCTTCTCGATCCCCGCCACCTACTCACACTGGAAGCCGTCGTGAGGCTCGGCTCGTTCGCCGCGGCGGCTGACGAACTGGGTTACACACAGTCGGCCGTTTCCCAGCAGATCGCCGAACTCGAACGACGCATCGGGGTCAGAGTGGTCGACCGCCGCCCGGTCCGCCCCACCGCGGCCGGCGACGTACTGCTGGCCGCGGAAGCGTCCATCCAAGCCACCATGAGCACCACCGCGGCCGAACTGGCAGCCCTCGACGAAGGCCTCACCGGGACGGTGCGCCTCGGAGCGTTCATCAGCGCAGCGGTCTCCATCGTCCCTGCGGCACTGACCCAACTGCGAAAGTCGAACCCGGGCCTCCACGTCGTACTCCGGCAACTCGAGACGGCCGACAGCTACGCGGCGCTGCTCCGCGGCGACCTCGACCTCGCGGTGACCTTCGACTACGACCGCGACCCGCAGCCAGAGCCGGAAGGAATCGTCCGTCGGCTCATCCGTACCGATCCAGTACTCATCGCCCTCCCCGCCTCACATCCGCTGGCCGGCCAGAAAACCGTCGATCCAGCTGAGGTCGATCCGGACTCCTGGATCACCACTCCGGTCACGGCACCCCACCTGAACCCGCCGGCCGATGCGTCGGGCACCCGTCCCTCGCTGGAGTTTCGGGGAGACGACTTCCGGACCGCCCTCAAACTGGTCGCCGAAGGGCTCGGCGCCGCACTCCTGCCCGAACTGGCTCTCACCGACGCACCCCCGGGAGTCATCGGCCGTCCCCTCCTCGGCGAAACCCTCACGCGGTACGTGTATCTGTGCCGCATCCAGAGCCACCGCGTCCCTGCGGCGGTCGCTCAACTCGAGGGGTACCTCGCCGTCAACTGACTCCCGGGGGGTGGTCGTAGTCGGCCACATTCTCCGCCGTCGCGCTGGTGCGGCGCAACCTCAGCAGAGCCGCGCGGCCGCTACTAGGACCAAGGCAATGTCAGTTCGTCCCCTTCGGATCGAAGGGGCGGCGGTCGGGAGTACAAGTGGTGTTGTCGGCAGGCGCTTCGAGGTCGACCAGGTAGGTCTCGACCAGCCGGTCGACGCAGGTGTTCTGCATCGAGGCGACGTGCCCCCACCCCTCGTAGGTGACCATCCGGCCACGGGGGAACAGGTCGGCGTACGGGCGGGTGTTCTTGTAGGGCGTGGCCGGGTCGTAGCGCGTGCCGACGACCATCACGGGTGCCTGGACGGTGTTGTGCCATTGGCTGCCGCGGTAGGCGTCGTGGTCCTTGATCGGGAAGAACTCGCAGTCCAGGCCGATCAGGGCGGCGTACCGGCCGAAGTGCGGTGCGATCCGGTGCTCCTTGTCCATCCAGGCGGCGTATTCACGGGGCCGGCCGGTCGACGGGCCGTCGACGCACGTCTGCATGAAGGAGCCGTGCGACGTGTACGCCTCGCTGGACGGCAGGACGGCGGCTGCCGTCGTTCGGGGAGCGGCGCCGGCGGGGCCGGCCAGCTGGGCATAGAGGTCCGCGAGGGCGCGCCAACTGGTGGGGTCGTACAGCTTCTGGAACGTCGAGGTCACCACCTCGCCGTAGTTGACCTGCACCTTCGTCCCGTCAGGACCGGTCAGCTCGCCGGGCTTCTTCGTCAGTCCTTGCAGGACACGTTCGGCGACGACCGCGGGATCGCCAAGGGCCGCGAGCGAGCACTCTTGCGGGCCGGCCTTCTTGCACTCTGCGGTGAACTGCGCGAACGCCTCGGCCCCGGCCGGCCCCTGGCCGGACCGGATCCCGAACGGGCGTGGATCCCCGTCGGAATCGGAGTAGGCGACCGGGTCGGCGGTTCCGTCGAGCACCATGCCGCGGACGTGGCTCGGGAAGTACCGCGCGTAGGTGGCTCCCAGGAACGTGCCGTAGGAGTAGCCGGCGTAGGTCAGTTTGCGGTCACCGACGGCCTGCCGGAGCAGATCCATGTCCCGTACGACGTTGGCAGTAGAGAAGTGTGCCATCCGGTCGCCTGAGCGCTTCGCGCACGCCTGGCTGAGCTTCTTGACCATCGTGAGCCCGGCCTGGAACTCGGTCTTGTTCAGCGGGATGTGAGGAGCGGTGCTGATCAGCGCCGCTTCCTCGGCGGCCGTCGGGAAGCAGGTCACCTGATCCGACTTGCCGACGCCCCGAGGGTCGAAGCCCAAGATGTCGAACCGTGCCCGCACCTTGTCCCGGTACGCCTTCTGGGCTTCCTTCTGCACGAACTCGACCCCCGAACCGCCGGGTCCGCCCGGGTTGGTGAACAGGGTGCCGATCTTGCGCGCGGGATCGCCGGCCGGCAACCGGGTCAGCGCGATGGTGGTGGTCGCTCCCCGCGGCCGGTCGTAGTCGGTCGGGACTTCGACGGTGGCGCACTGGAACGGCGCGAGCTGCGGGTCGGCCCCGCAGGTTCCCCAGTTGATCTTCGGTACCGCTGGTCCGCGAGAGGTGGCGTTCGCGACCCCTGGTACGAGCATCGCGACAGCGGTCAGCGCTGCCGTCGCCCGTAGTAGTCGTGCTGACAAGGCTTTCTCCTCTAGGTTTTCAAGGCGTCGACCGGGCCGCCGATGACGCCTCCGGTGACTTGGTGGACGGCGCGAGCCATCAGCTCGAAGGGGTCGCCGAACTCGGAAATCTTGTGGCCGTTGGCAACGAACGCGTCAGCGGCGTCGCTGACTGCACGGATTGCCGCGGTCGCCGCGGCGGCGTGGATGCGGATCTCGACGTCGTCGGTCGGCCGGTCGTGGCGCTTCGCGAGCAGCGTGATCAGCTCGCGCTCGACCTCGTCGCAAGCCATCAACCAGCCGATCCGAATGGCCGGCTCGGTCTGGCCCAACGCGGTCATTCGCACCGCGGCCACGTCGTCGGCGTGCTGCTGCGGAGTACGGACCACCCGCGGCACAGCCTCGGTGAAGTGCTCGCCGAGCGATTTGTCCCGGGGCCAGTCGCGCAGCAGCTCCAGGAACCAGTCGTTGCACGCCAGCAGGAGCGGCTCGACGCAACTTTCCTTGCTGCGGAAGTGCCGCCACAGCGTCCTGGTCGAGATCCCGACCGCCTCGGCGATCTGGTCGCCACTGGTCGCCGCCACGCCCTGCTCCCAGAACAAGCGAGCCGCCTCCCGGGAAACCTCCAGCCGTAACCGCCGCCGTCGCTCGTCGCTCATCGAACTCCTTCTCGTGTCACTTGCCGCCAGTTTGTCACTAAGTGACAGTGCATGCAACTATGAGCCGGACCCCACAACCTTCGAAAGGAACTTCATGCGTAAGGCCTTGTTGTCCGGTGTCGCGGCACTGGCGGTGACGGCGGCTGTCCTGGCGCCGGGATCGTCGAGTACGGCGGCCGTCGAGAAAGGGCTCGCCTGGGCGCCGTGCCCAGCAGATGTCTACTTCGTTCCTGGCCTCGAACGTCTCGAATGCAGCACTGTCCAGGTACCGCTGGACTATCAGAACCCCAACGGGCGGAAGATCGAGCTGGCGATCTCCCGGGTCGCGAGCACACATCCGGACAAGAAGCGTGGTGTGTTGCTGACCAACCCAGGCGGGCCAGGAAGCGCAGGCTTGTCGATGCCGGGACTGCTGACGGCGTCCTTCGTGCCGTCGCCGATGCCGCGGAGTGTTCAGGATGCCTACGACGTCGTCGGTTTCGACCCACGCGGCGTGGGCCACAGCACCCCGGTGACCTGCAACCTGACCGAGGCGCAGATCGGGATCGGCAACCTGCCGTACCCGAAGAACTCCGCCGACGTGGTCAAGCAGGCTGCGATCGCCAAGGCCGAGGCGAAGCAGTGCGCAACCTCCAGCACCGCCTACATGCTGCCGCACATGACCACTGCCAACACCGCACGGGACATGGACCGGATCCGCGAGGCGCTGGGCCAGCCCAAGATCTCCTACCTCGGCGTCTCCTACGGCACCTACCTCGGAGCCGTCTACACAACCCTCTTCCCGCAGCGCAGTGACCGGATCGTCCTCGACAGCAACCTTGGCCCGGACGGCTACGACATCAAAGCCCTGCGAGGCTTCGGTCGCGGCATGCAGGACAGGTTCCCCGACCTCGCCAAATATGCCGCGGCTCACCCCGAGCTCGGATTGGGAACCACACCAGCTCAGGTCACCGCGCACTACCACGCGACCGTCGCCAAGCTCGATCGCAAGCCCGTCGGCCCATACAACGGTTCGATCTTCCGTGGAATGATCTTCGGCAACCTGTACTCAGACGGGCAGATAAAAACCGTCGTCGAGTCCTGGCAGGCATTGGATCAAGGCAAAGAACCACCTGCACCGGCAACTTTCCCCACCGACCCGACGATCCCGGCCGACAATCTCCTCGCGGCCCGGTTCCACGTCATCTGCGGAGATTCGAGGTGGCCGACGTCGGTTCTGAGCTACCAGATCGATGTGGCCGTCGACCGGATCCGGCACCCGCTGATCGGAGCAGGCGCGGCGAACATCTCGGCCTGCGCATACTGGCCGACCAACCCCGGACCGAAGGTACGCATCTCCAGCCAGGGAACCGTCGACGTTCTGATGCTGCAGAACACCCGCGACCCCGGCACCCCCTTGGTGAACGCGCGCAAGCTGCGCCGGGCCTTCGGCGACCGCGCCAGAATGATCACCATCGACGGCGGCGGCCACGGCGCCTACGCACTCGAGGGCAACAAATGCGGCAACAACGCCGTCAACAACTACCTGCTCACCGGCAAACGCCCGGGCGACACCTTCTGCCCCGCCGAACCCGACCCGGCGACGAAATAACGCGGAGAGGACCAACTCCGGATCGCTCCTTGACCCAAGTGGTTCTCGCCTTCAGCAGTCAGCGCCGCGGCGTGACCAGACAGGATCCAGTCTGGTGCACCGCCGGCGCGGGCTGCCGGCGAATAGGCTCGCGGTCATGACCGACGGCGACTGGAGGGACAACGGGTTCAGGCAGCGGCGGCCGTCCGCGGAATCTCTCGCCTGGGTCGAGGCGTCGATGGGCCGGGGCAGTCGCGTCGTTGGCCATCGCCGGATGACCGGTGGCGTCTGCTCCGCGGTGAATCGGCTGACCGTCGAGCGACGCGGAGTGCGGACGTACGTCGTACTGCGGCAGTACCCGGCTGAGCTTGGTCTGCAGGAGCCCTTGGAACAGGAGATCGCCAACCTTGGTGTGGTGGCGGGAAGCGGGCTCCCGGTACCGGCCGTCCTGGCTGCCGATGTCACTGGTGCTTCGACGAGAGGCGCGCCTTCGTTGCTGATGACACGGTTGCCGGGGCACGTCGACCTCAGTCCGGCGAAACCTCGATCGTGGCTGACGAAGATCGCGGAGCTTGCCGTCTTGCTGCATTCCCTCGATCTGCCTGCGAAGACCTTCAAACCTTGGACCGATTCCTGGATCGCTTCTCCGGACGGGTTCCAGGTGCCGGCCGACGCACAGAAGCCGGCTGTATGGAAAACGGCGTTCGGTGCCATGTCCGGGCCACCGCCAGCGGACACCGCCGTCTTTCTGCACTGCGATCTCCTGCCCGTCAACCTGCTGTGGTCGCGCGGGCGAATCACTGGACTGACCGACTGGAACTCCATCCATCGGGGGTCACGTGCGATCGACATCGGGCACTGCCGGCGATACCTGGCGGCGCTCTACTCCCCCGAGTGGGCAGAACAGCTTCGGTCGCTCTACGAGTCGACCGCCGGCGTGGCTCTCGACCCGTGGTGGGACCTGTACGCCCTGCTGCACTATGACGACAACGCGCCGAAGTGGATCCGAGATCAAGTCGCCGGGCGTCGACCCGTCGATGCGGCCGGCATGACTTCCCGGGTCGAGGTCGCCATCGAGACAGCGCTACGGCGCCTCGGCTAGCGGGTCCAGATGACGCCGACCCAGCGCTCGCCCGACCTTTCTGTGACAGCTGAGGTGGCAGAACGCTCTAGGGTGACAATGTGAGCCTCGACATCCCCGACCAGCTCCGCATGACGGTCATAGCCGACGGGAACGAAGGCTGGCTGGACGAACTGCCAGGTGTGGTCGACTCGCTGGCCCAGGACTGGTCTCTGACGATCGGGTCCAGCTTCGCGGGCGGTCACGTCGCCCTGGTCGTCGAGGCGACGCTGGTCGACGGAACTCCGGTGATCCTCAAGATCGGTGTCCCGAACCGGGACCTCGGGCCGGAGGCCACGGCGCTACGCCTGGCGAACGGAGACGGATGCGCCAAGCTGTTGGGCGAAGACCTGGATCGACAAGCCCTGCTGCTGGAGCGCCTTGGGACTCCGATGCGCGACCTGGAGACCGACCCGGCAAGGCGCCACGACTTGCTGTGCGACATGGCAGTTCGCCTTTGGCGTCCGCTCGCTCCCGACATCGACCTTCCAACCGGCGCGCAGTTGGCCGAGCAGTACGCCGATCGGCTGCCGGCACTCTGGGAGCAGGCAGGACGACCGTGTACGCCGGCCACTGTGGCGGACGCGCTGGACTGCATGCACCGTCGGCGCCTTGCTCACGACGATCGGTCCGCCGTCCTGGTCCACGGTGACATCCACGAACTGAACGCCCTGCAGGCGGACGACGGCAGCTACAAGCTCATCGACCCACTCGGACTGCGGGCCGAACCGGCGTGCGATCTCGGCACTGTCGTGCGCTGCACCCCGGACCTCGGCGATGATCTTCGGGCGCGGACCGAGCGGCTGGCTCGCCGTACAGGCGTGGAGGCCACCGCCATCTGGGAATGGGGAACCATCCACCGCGTCATGAGCGGCGTCTACGCCTACAGTATCGGCTTCCAGCCCTTCGGTGAGCTGCTGCTGGCCGAAGCGGACCGTCTCACGGCTGGGAACTCGCGGGTTTAGACGCTCTCGCGATGGTCACAGAGACACCACGATCATCCCTGTGTCCCGGCCGGGATGGGCTGATCGAGGCCTCTGACGCGCGGCCCATGTGCGCCAGCGGCTGCCCGTCCAGCACCCTTCGGCCGTGAGGGAGTCGTGGTCGAAATCTCAACGAACCGGGAGTCGGCAGGGGCACCACAGAACGTCTGCGATTGTGCAGTGAAGCGCGAACCTCGGTGTGGACAGCTGTGGGTGGAGTTCGATCCATGACCCTGCACGCGAAACTTCTCGTGCGGCTGGTCACGCTGGCCGCCTCCGGCAAGGCCCAGGCGAGTTTGGCATCGCGGCTGGCCAGCGCCTGTCAGTCGATCCTGGGAGCCGACGGCGCGGCGATCACCGTGGAGAGCACCGTGTCGAACCGGACCACGCTGGTCACGACCGACCGCGTGATCACCACCTTGGAAGACCTCCAGGACGTCATCGGCGAAGGCCCCTGCCTCGACGCCTTCCGGCACCGGACCCACTTCGAGGTGACGGTGAACAACTGGCCCGATCCACGATGGCCCGAGTTCACCCGATCCGCGAAGCAGGCGGTCGGAGAGTTCCACCTGTACACCTTTCCGATGCGCCCCGGCCGCCAGACGATCGGCGTGATCAGCATCTACGTCGACGGCGACCGTGATCTCCCTGAACCGGTCGAGGCCGCACAGATCCTGGCCGACTATGTAGGTGAAGCCTTGCTGCAGGACCCGGCCGCCGAAGACCCCGACACCGGCCCCTGGGCTGCGCAGATCCAAATCCCACAAGCCAGCGGCATGGTCATGGCCCAACTGGCCCTCTCCCCCGCGGACGCCCTGGCGACCCTCCGCGCACATGCCTACGCGAACAGCATCACGCTGGCCGAAACCGCCCGCCGGGTCGTGACCCGCGAACTCAACTTCCGAACGCAACCCTGACCAGCCGTCCCGGGACCGGGCTCCTCGGCCGCTACTCCTGAACCGTACTGCGCGCTCTGGTCAGGAGGCGTCGATGGAGATGACCTTGATCTGGGTGTAGTCGAGTACCGCGTCAGCGCCCATCGTGCGGCCGAAACCGCTTGATTTGTAGCCGCCGAAGGGTGCTCCGATGATCCCGAACGGGAAGCTGGTGTTGACGTGCACCTGTCCCGCTTGTACCGCGGTGGCGATCCTCAGCGCACGACCGATGTCGCGGGTCCACACACAAGCGGCAAGCCCGTACTCCGTTCCGTTGGCGACCGCGATGGCTTCGGCCTCGTCGGCCACTGCGATGACGGCCAGCACCGGCCCGAAGATCTCTTCCTGAGCGATCCGCATCGAGGGGTCGACCTGGGCGAACAGGGTGGGCGCCACGAAGTAGCCGTGCTCGTTGTCCACACCTACCGGCGGGTGCGCGCCTCCCACCACGAGGCGGGCGCCCTCGGCGATGCCGAGTTTGATGTAGTCGCGTACCCGCTCGAGCTGGCGGGCGCTGGCCAGCGGGCCCATGTGGACAGGTTCGTCGTACCGGCCGATAGTGATCGCCGCGAACGCCGTGGCGAGTTTGCCGACCAGTTGGTCGTGCACCGACTGCTCCACGACGACTCTGGACCCGGCCGCGCAGATCTGGCCGGTGTTGAGGGTAATACCGGCGACGATTCCGGCAACCGCCTGGTCGAGGTCGGCGTCGGAGAAGACGAGCTGAGGTGACTTGCCGCCGAGCTCGAGCTGCAACGGGGTCAGGTTCGCCGCGCAGGCCTTCATCACGGCGCGTCCCGTTGTCTGCGAGCCGGTGAAGGTCATCCGGTCGATCCGTGGGTGTGCGGCCAGCGCGCTGCCGGCTTCGGTACCGATGCCGCTGACGACGTTGATGACCCCTGCCGGGATGCCGGCCTCCTCGGCCAGCCGCGCCAGGACGAGCGGTGCCAGCGGGGCGTCTTCGGCCGGTTTCAGTACGACGGTGTTGCCGGCGCCGATGGCGGGTGCGACTTCGTGGACGAACATCGGCGCCGGCGCGTTCCACGGCAGGATGATGCCGACTACGCCGTACGGTTCGCGCACGGTCATGGCCAGCGTGGCGGGTGCGTGGGTCGGCAGCGAGACGCCGTTGACCTTGTCGACCTGGCCGGCGACGTAGGTCAGGATCCCGGCCAGCTGTGACGGTCCCCAGGACGGGCGGCCGACGTCCATCGACTCGATCAGGTCGACCTCGGCGGCGTACTCGTCGACCTTTGCCGCCCAGTTCCTGATCAGCTCTGCCCGGACGCCCGGGCTGGTGTCGCGCCAGGACGGGAGAGCAGACTCCGCGGCCCGGACGGCGGCCTCGACGTCCTCGGCGGATCCCGCTGGAACCTGCGCCAGCCATTCGCTCGTACCGGGATTGTGGACATCGAGCAGCGCGCCGCTGCGGGCGGGCGTCCAGTGGCCGCCGATGAGGTGGGTGCCGCTCTGGTAGAGGTGGCTGGGGATGAAGCCGGCTTGGGCCTCAGCGAGAGTCATGAGGTCGGCAGGCCGTTCTGGAAGAGGGTCGGGATGGGGTGGTTCGCGATGAAGATCCGGTCCGGGTCGACGGCCGACTTGATGCCGACGAGTTGACGCCAGGTCGTGGGATCGAAGGCTTCGCGGACGTCGACGGGGTGCTCGACGAAGTTGAGGTAGGGCTGCTCGGACCCGTGCTGGGTTACTGCGGCGACTACCGCGTGGGCGGCGGCTGCTGCCTCGATGACGGCCTCCGGCGTGGGTGCGACCGTGCCGGCGAAGAGCAGGTATTCGCCAGGCAGGTGGTTGACTGCGCCGCCGCCACGTACGGGCTCCCCCAGAGCGCCGCCCAGCTGACGCAGTTCGATCGCGAACAGGCTGGGTGGTGCCGACGGTCCGGCGATTGCCAGCAGGTCGGCCAGTGCCTCGTCGCCGAAGGTCGTGAGCACGGCCGAGTCGGAGACCACGGGCAGCGGACCTTCGGGATCCAGGTGGAGGGTCAGCAAGGACTCGGCAGGAACTGAGGCGAACGTGTCCAGCTCGGGAGCCAGCGCGCGGAACGGCGCCACGAGCTCTGCACCCAGCGCGGCAGCGGTCATTGCGGCACCGTCGATGATGACGACTCGACGGCCGCGAAGGAATTCGGGGATCTCCGGCAGGGGCGGGAAGTTCATCAGCCGGAACGTCGAGGTGACGCTGTTCGGCGCGGTCGCGGTCCAGTCCCGCCAGGTTCGCAGTACGGTCTCGGCGTTGGTCTGGTCCCAGATCATCATGCCGGCGTAGACGGATTCAACCTCGATCAGTTCGAGTTCGACGGAGGTGACGACTCCGAAGTTCCCGCCGCCGCCGCGGACGGCCCAGAAGATCTCGGCGTTCTCCGCGGCGTCGGCACGAACGAGTGAACCGTCGGCGAGCACGATGTTCAGACCCGTCACTGTGTTGGCGGCCAGCCCAAGGGACCGCCCGTACCACGACAGGCCGCCGCCGAGCAGGTAGCCGACGACGCCGACGTTCGGTGCCGAGCCGTGCGGGGCGGTGAATCCGTGCTTGGCCGCAGCTTGAATGAGGTCTTCCCAGAGCACACCCGCGCCGACAGTGGCGGTGCGCCCGGCCACATCGATCTGAATGTCGCGCATCAAATCGGTCCGAAGCAGAACGGCGTCCTGCAGCGACTCCAGCGGGCCCGCGTTGTGGCCGGTGCCCTGGGCAGCAACGCGAAGACCGGTGGCTGCGGCGGCGGTCACGGCCAGTTGAACCTGCTGGGCATCGGCCGGCCGGACGACAACGGCGGGGCATTGGTCTGCCGCCAGGTTCCAGGCTGCGGCGGCACTCGGGTACAGCTCGCTGCCCGGGATGACGACGAGTCCGTCGTACAGCTCGCGGAAGGGCTGGATGCGGCCGGGGTGCTCCGTGGTCGTGCCAGACATCAGAACTACTTTCTGTAGCGGTAGTGGTCGAAGCACCAGCATCCATCGGCGTCGACCCGACAGCTATCCCGCTCAGCGAGGGTTCTGCAGCCTCTTCACCCCCCGATTGAGGGATTCGAGATTGTCACTTGGAGTTACAGATTCGCCCTGAATTGCTCTGAGACGCTGGTTCGGGGGACGCTTCAGGCGTGATCCCTCCCGAACCTCCGACCACCGCCGCCGAGGGCACGCCGGAGACAGGGATCCTGGAACCTGCCGAGATCGCCAGCGCGGGCACCGGCGGGCGCGCTCTCGAGCAGGCCTCGCGCCGGATGGGAAAGTCACTGCTCTTCGACGCGTCCTGCTGGTTCGGCACCGATCCCGCAACGATCATGCCGACCACCCCGGTCCACATCGAGAACGTTCCACCCGGCGCCTGCGAGACCTACTGGGAGACCGAGTTCTCCACCGAGGACGTCCTGATGTTCCGCGACCTCGCCCGGTCGCCCACAGGCGGTGGCAGCCTGATCACCACCACGGACGGGATGCCGACCCGCAGCCGCCGGTTCCGCGAACTGTTCGCCCCGCGCGGGTACGGCGACCACCTGCGCGCCGTCCTCCGGGTCGGCGACAACACCTGGGGAGTCGTCGACCTCTTCCGCAACGCCGGTCGCGAACCCTTCTCCGAACGCGACGTCGAACTGGTCGCGGCCCAAGGGATCGAGCTAGCTTCATCGCTGGCCGAACTCGCCACTCACCCCGACCGCAGCCTGGTCCCCGGTACTCCGGACGGCCCCGGCAACGTCATCTACGACGAAACCGGCACCCTGATCGCGCTCGACGACCAAGCCGAACGCTGGCTGGACGAACTCACCAGCGCACCGTGGCACCAACCGGTCGGCCCGCACCCGTTGATGGCCCCCATCTGGGCGTTGCTCAGCCGCGCCCGAACCATCAAGGCCGGCCACGACCATGGCCCGGCCAGCGTCCGGCTACGGACGTCGTACGGTCGCTGGCTCATCCTCGAAGCCTCTTCCCTGCGGGCGATGAGCGGCCGGCCGGGACTGATCTCCGTCACCATCTCGCCGGCGAACTCGTCCCAGATCGCCCCCATCACCGTCGAGGCCTACGGACTGACGCTGCGCGAGAAGCACGTCACCAACGCGGTCGCGCGCGGCCTGGCCAACGCCGACATCGCAGCCGAACTGCACATCTCCGTCCACACCGTGCGCGACCACCTGAAAGCCGTCTTCGCCAAACTGGACGTCACCACCAGAGGCGAACTCGTCGCCAAACTTTTCGCCGTCCACTACGCCCCTGGACTCCACGGCAAAGACGTCAAACACGTTGTCAACAAGGCAACTTGAGCTGCCTTCAGAGGGCCAGGACGCCGGCGGCTACTTCTTGGCGCACAGGGCCTTGTCGAAGAAGTCGAGGATCTTGTACTGGTGGGCTTCGTCGTTGGTGAAGGCGACGGTGACGGCACGGCCGTCGGGGGTGACCGCGGCGCGGGTCTGGAAACCGTCGGCGTCGCCGCCGTGACCGTAGGCGGTGATTCCGCAGGTGAGCTTCATCTCGATGACTCCCAGGCCGTAGCGCCACCCGGCGGGCCAGTTGGAGGTCTGGACCGACTGGCGCATCTCCGCCAGCAGGCTGGGCTTGAGCAGGCGGCCGTTCTGCAGAGCGAGCAGGAACTTGTTCACGTCACTCGGGGTGGCGATCATCTGGCCCGCGGCGCCGGCGATCGACGGGTCGAACCGGGTGATGTCGATCATCTGACCGGGAATCGGGTCGCCCGCTGCGTCCTTGGCCGGCAGGTAACCCTGCGGATGCGGCGCCCGGAGCTCGCGGTCGCCCGGCCCCGGGTAGTACGTCTCCTTCAGCCCGATCCGGTTGACGATCTTGTTCGTGACCACCTCGGCGAAGGGTCGTCCCGCCACCTTCTGCGCCACCAGACCCAGCAGTAGGTATCCGCTGTTGCTGTACGCCCACACCCTGTCCTGTCCCGGAGCGAACGTCGGTGGCTCCGTCAGCGCCGCGTCCAGCAACTCCCGGGTCTCGAAGTACCGGTCCTTGATCGGCAGGATTCCCTTGTCCATCGCGGAAATTCCGGTAGGCATCCCGCTGGTGTGGTTCAGCAGTTGCCTGATAGTGATCTTCCGGCCATCGATCGCCGCACCCTCACCGCTCCCCCGCACTACGCCCGGCAGGAACTTCTCCACCGTGTCGTCCAGCGCGAGCTTGCCCTCGCCGACCAGCTGCAGGATCGCCACCGCGGTGAACGTCTTGGTGATGCTGGCGATCCGCACGTAACCGTCCGAAGGCACCTTCGACCCCGTCCGGAGATCACCCACCCCAGCGGTGTAGTTCGTCACCCGCCCGTCCCGGTTCCGTACCGACATCAGTGCCCCGGGCAACGTTCCGTCCTTGACCAGCGCCTCCAGGTCCGCCTGCAGCGCCTTGTCGTGAACCGGTCTCGACCTGCCATCCATCGCACCCGCCGACGCCGCGTTGGTCACCGCGAATCCGGCGACTCCCACCAACGCCATCGCGGCGGCGACCACACTGCGACGCCGGCGGCGCGCGGGACCCGAGCGGGTTTCGGTCGCACGACTCAGAGTTTTCGACATGGGACACTCTCCAAAATGGACGGTTTGCACTGACACGCTCAGTGTTGTCTCGGCGCCGGCGCCCCACGATCCCCCGCACTGCACGGTTGGAGTACAGCCAGCACTACCTCCGGCGTACGACACAGCAAGGGCTCAGCCGAGGGTCAGTCCGCGCGCAGCGCGCCCAGGAAGGTGTTGAGGTCGCTCGGCGTGGAGACGAGGTGGCCGCCCAGCCCCAGCTCGGTCCATCCCGCCCGGCCGCAAGACCCGGCAGAGTATTTGCAGCTTGTTGCAATCACTTCTTGGTACAGACCTCCGGGTCGCTAGGGTGATCGGACATTTGCCGGTGCGAGAAGCCCTCGGGGGGCATCGAGTACCAAGGGAGAAACTTGCACATGAGAATTCGTCGTTTTGCTCTTGCAGTGGCTGGGCTGAGCCTGGTCACGGGGGCTGTGGCGGCCAATCAGGCCACCGCAGAGGTGCAGGGCAAGCCCCAGCCGAGCCGCCAGCAGCTGGCGGTGGAGCGGCCGAACACCAAGGCGCAGGCTGTCGCGGGAGCCTGCCGGGTGTTCGCCGGCGCTGTGACCGCCGCCGGTCAGAACGGTGGCTACCTGATCACCGCGACCAAGCCGGTGACCGCGTCGCCGTACCCGGCGTACAAGCTCTTCGGTGTCCGCGCCAGCTCGACCTGGTTCGCCTGGTCGGGTTCCGGCACCACCAAGTACTATTCGGGGCTCGTCCTGGTGAGCGGCAGCCTGTACGCCACCGCCGAGTTGTACAAGACCCCGGAATCGGAAGTTCCGGTGGTCAGCTCGAAGCGGCTCGGCACCGGCTGGAGCAGCTTCCTCTCCCTGGCGAGCTCGCGCTACGTCAACGCGGAGAACGTTGCCGAAAGCATGTTTCTCTACGGCCTGAACACGAACGGCACGCTGTACCGCTACAGCATCAACGGCCCGACCGGCCCGGTCTCGGCCGCCGGTAGCGCGCCCGGCTACAAGTCGTTCAAGTCGATCACCACGATCGCCGAGACCCCGACCTACGACACGCTGCTGGGAGTCACCAAGACCGGCGGGATCTACACCATCCACCTCCCCAAGACGCGGTTGCTGAAGGGCACCCTCAAGTTGGTCCGCACGACCGGCTTCGCGGCCTACCACCAACTGGTCGCCGAGCGCTGCGGCGACAACGGCGGCACGCTGCTGACCGGCTTCAACAACGCGGCCAACACGGCCACCGTGTACGCGCTCAGCAAGGCGAAGGGCGCGCAGACTCTCGTGAACACCATCGGTAGCGTCGCTCTGCCGCAGGACGCCACGGTCCACATGCGGTACATCACCAACACCAACCTCATCGGCGAGTGACTTCGGCCCGCTGCGCTGAGCACCACGAATACGTAGTACCGGCAGAAGCCCAGGTCACTCGACCTGGGCTTTTCCGTCGGCTCCTGGGCTGTTGCCAACGGCTGGTTCCACCTAGCATCGGGCGGTGCGTTTCCCTCATCTTCTGGCTGTCTCCCTGACCGGCCTCCTCGCGCTGGCCGGCTGTGGGAACGGTGCGACCGCTCAGCAGCCGGCTTCCGTCACCTCGACGCCGGCCGCCACGCCACCCGTCCCCTCGCAACCCATCACCGCCACCCCCTCCACGTCCGCGCCACCCTCGCCACGCACCTCGCGTACTCCGAGTCCGGCTCCGAGCCCCACAACGAGTCCGGCTAAACCCAAGCCCCCGCAAACTCTCCCCAGCCCGGGCAGCCCCAACGGTCAGGCCGCTGTCCCGGCCGACGCGAAGGCGGTCGACGCCGAGCGGCCGGATCGGGTCGTCGGGAAGGGCACCCCGGCGAGTTGCACCTCAGAAGCTGTGGTCGCGGCGGTGGCCTCCGGTGGGGTGATCACCTTCGACTGCGGCCCGGCCCCGGTCACCATCACCATGAAAGCCACCGCCAAAGTTCGCAACGACCGCGGCCCCGACGTCGTACTGGACGGCGGCGGCCGGGTGACGTTGAGCGGCGGCAACAAGCGTCGCATTCTCTACCAGAACACCTGCGACGCGGGGCAGCGCATCACCACCTCGCATTGTCAGGATCAGCCCACGCCCCGGCTGACCGTGCAGAACCTCGCCTTCACGGGCGGCGATGCGACCGGCGAAGCCGCGGAGGGCGGCGGAGGCGGCGCGATCTTCGTACGAGGTGGCCGGCTGAAGGTGGTCAACTCCCGTTTCAACGCCAACCGTTGCGACCCGACCGGCCCCGACCTCGGTGGGGCGGCCATCCGGGTGCTGTCGCAGTCGAAGAATCAGCCGGTGTACGTCGTGAACAGCACCTTCACCGGCGGACGGTGTTCCAACGGCGGCGCGTTGAGCAGCATCGGTGTCTCATGGACGGTCCTCAACAGCGTTTTCACCGGCAACCAGGCGATCGGCCGCGGAGCCAACCCGGCCAAGACCGGTACGCCGGGCGGCGGGTCGGGCGGCGCGATGTATGCCGACGGCAACAACTTCACCGTGACCATCAAGGGCAGCGTGATCCGCGACAACCAAGCCAACGAAGGCGGCGGCGCGATCTTCTTCGTCAGCAACGACCGCACCGGGACGCTCACCCTTTCGCGTTCGACCCTGAAGTCGAACCGCAGCGACGGCTTCGAAACCCAACCAGGCATCTTCTTCCTGGGCGCGAAACTCAGCCGCTGATCCCTGCTGCGCCGGGCGACGACGAGTTGCTGCCGTTCAGCGCACCCGGACCAGGCCTTGCTGGTAGGCGATGACGACCAGCTGGGCGCGGTCGCGTGCTTGCACCTTCAGCATCGCCCGGTGAATGTGCGTCCGGACCGTCAGTGGGCTCACGAACAGCCGCTCGGCAATCTCCTGGTTCGACAGCCCGTGGGCGGCCAGGGCGGTCAGCTCGCGCTCGCGGACGGTCAGGGTCGCCAACGAGCCTTGAGGCAGCGCGCCGGTGCTGCCGGGGCCGGACAGGAAGCGGTCGATGAGCGCGCGGGTGGCGCCTGGAGAGAGCAGCGCCTCCCCACCGACCACGGTCCGGATCCCGGCGAGCAGGGCGTCGGACGTGACGTCCTTGCCGAGAAACCCGCTGGCTCCCGCCTCCAGCGCGCGGGCCACGTGCTCGTCGGTCTCGAACGTCGTCAGGATCAGCACGCGGGTGCTCGCCAGTTCGGGTGTGGAGCAGATCCTTCGCGTCGCGGTCAGTCCGTCGACGACCGGCATCCGGATGTCCATCAGCACCAGGTCCGGCCGGTGCAGCTTGGCCAGGTCGGCGGCTTCCTCGCCGTTCGCGGCCTCCGCGACGACCGTCAGGTCGTCGCAGGAGTCGATCAGCATCCGGAAGGTCGAACGCAGCAGCGCCTGGTCGTCGGCGAGAAGAATCCTGATCATCGGGTCACCTGTTCTTCCTGCCAAGGGGTCAACGGGATGGTGAGCGAGACCACGTACCGGTCTGGGCCGGCCGGTCCCGCGCGGACCGACCCGCCGACCGCGAGCGCACGTTCGCGCATGCCGATCAGCCCGAAACCTTCCGTTCCCGCCGGACCGGGGCGGGTGGAGGTGTTCACCACGTGCGCCGAGAACGTGTCGTCGTCGTACGCGAGGGAGATCGTGACGACCGGTCGGGTCGCGTGTTTCGTGACGTTGGTCAGGGCTTCCTGGACGATCCGGAACGCGGTGAGTTCGACCAGCGGCGGTAGACGCCGCGGCGTACCTTCGTTGGCCACCCGAACGTCGATTCCGGCCGCTCGGCAGGCCTCGATCAGCTCCGGGAGCTGGTCGAGGCCGGGCGCCGGCGTGATGCCCGTCGAGGAGTCGTCGCCGGGATCACGCAGCAGCCCAACGGTCGCTTTGAGCTCCCGCAAGGCGGCCGACGTGGAACCGCTCAGCCCGGCGAGCAGCTCGGGCACCTGCTCCGGACGCCTGGTGAGCAGGTGGGCCGCCGTACCGGCCTGCGCGTTGGCGACGGCAAGGTGGTGCGCGACGACATCGTGCAGATCCTGCGCGATGCTCAGGCGTTGCTCGCTCAGCCGGCGGCGCACCTCGTCGTCCCGGCTGCGTTCGGCGTCCTCGGCGCGGGCTTGGACCAACCGGAAGTACGCCCGCTGGGTATGGGTCATCCGGCCGGCGAACACCGCCGGCAGCAGCCACAGGGCGACGCCGACGGTTCGCAGCAGCAACGAGCCTCCCGTCGAGTTGGCACCGCTCGCCGCTCCGCCCGCGATCACCGCGCTCACCGCGCCCGCCGTCCACCAGGCGGCCGCCTTCAGGCCGCCCTGAGCCGTCAGTCGGTACAGGCACCCGATCAGCGGAGCCAGCAACAGCGGAGTCGGCAGGTAGCCGGCCGCGCAGGCGGCGGCCTCGCAGCAGATCGCGACGACGGTGGCGGCGCGAGGACAGCGGGCGGACGCGAACAATGCCCCGCTCGCGACCAGGCTCAGCATCGCACCGGGAAGTAGTTCGTCCGGCCGGAAGATGCCTTCGGTGCTGAGGCTGGCACCGAGGACAGCGAAGAGGAACGCGACCAGTGCGGCCAACCCGTTCACCGGACCGACCCTACCTGGGCGATGGACCCGCCCTCGACGTCGACGTGGGGCAGCACCCGGTCGAGCCACCGCGGCAGCCACCAGGCCCGCTCGCCGAGCAGCTGCAGAACGGCGGGCACCAGCGTCAGGCGGACCACGAAGGCATCGAAGAAGACCGCGCAGGCCAGACCGAGACCGACCATCTTGATCAGCGGTTCGTCGGCCGCCGCGAACCCGCCGAACACCGCGATCATGATCACCGCGGCCGCGACCACCACCTTCGAGCTCTGCCGGAAACCGGTGCCGATCGCGTCGTGGGCCGGCCTGCCGTTCAGGTGCGCCTCACGCATCCGCGACACCAGGAAGACCTCGTAGTCCATCGCCAGCCCGAACACGATACCCACCATCAGGATCGGCATCAGGCTCATCACCGGCCCGGTCTGCTCGACGCCGAGCAGACCGGCTGCCCAGCCCCACTGAAAGACCGCGACGATCACTCCCAGTGCGGCGAACAGCGACAGCAGGAAGCCGAGCGCCGCCTTGACCGGAATCCAGACCGAGCGGAACACCACCAGCAGGAGCAGCACGGCAAGGCCGATCACGATCGCCACGTACGGCACGAGCGCGGACTTCGTCTTGCGCGCCATGTCGATGTCCAGCGCGGTGGTGCCGGTGATCTCGTAGCCGATCTGTTCGGCAGCCTCCACGACCGCACGCGCGGTCCGCAGGTTTCCGACCAGGTTCTCGGTGCGTTCGTCGGTCGGGCCGGTCGACGGGACCGCGGTGAGGATCGCGGTGTCGCCCGCCTGGTTGAAGGTCGGTCTCGACACCGACACCACGCCGCTGGTCGCCCTGATGCTGTCCGTCACGCTCGCCACCGCGGCCTTCGGGTCCGCGGCACCACGCGCGTCGACCACCACCGTCAGCGGACCGTTGAACCCAGGGCCGAACGCCGCTGCCCGCAGGTCGTACGCGCGTCGCTGGGTCTCCGTCACCGGCAGCGACGCGTCCCCGGGCGTGCCGAGCTGCAGAGACAAGGCCGGTACGGCGATCCCGGCCAGCAACGCGGTACCGGCCAGGGTGATCACGAGTGGGCGGCGCAGAACGAGCCGCATCCAGGGGCGCGCCACCGAACGGCGAGCGGGGAGCTGCACACCGCCACGGCGTTGCGCTCGCGCGAGGACCCGGTCCGGGGCGAAACCCAGCAACGCCGGAACCAGGGTCAGCGCCACCAGTACAGCCACCATCACCGCACCCGCGGCGGCGAGACCCATCTTCGCCAACGACGGGATACCTACCACCGAGAGGCCGGCGAGCGCGATCACCACGGTCGTCCCGGCGAAGACCACCGCCGAACCGGCCGTTCCTACCGCCCGGCCGGCCGCCTGCTCGGCGTCGTCGCGGCTGTCGTGTTCCTCCCGGAAACGGGAGACGACGAACATCGCGTAGTCGATGCCGACCGCCAGCCCCAGCATCAGGGCGAGGATGCCGCTGGTGATCGCCATCTCCAGCGGGCCGGCCACCGCCCAGACACCGAGGAACGAGACCGCCACCCCGATGATCGCCGTGATGAGCGGCAGGCCGGCCGCGACCATCGATCCGAACGTCATCAGCAGCACCACCGCGGCGATCGCGACTCCGGCGAGCTCCATCGCGCCCATCCGGGTGCCGATCTTGAGCGCCGAGCCGGACATCTCGGCCGTCAGCCCTGCGTCACGCGCCTGCTCGACCGCGCCGGCCAGCGCCGCCCGCGACTCTTCGGTCACCTCGGACGACGGGACGCCGTACGACACCGACGCGAAGCCGGTGGAACCGTCGGCGCTGATACTGCTCCCCGCCGAAGGTGGGACGATCCGCGACACCTGGCGACCGCCGGACAGCGATGTCAGCGCCGCGTCGACGGCTTTCGCGTTCTCCGCCGCCGCCAGAGTTTCACCTGGGGGAGCAACGAAGACGATGGTCGCCGACGCGCCGTCCGCGGCCGCGCCTGGGAAGCGCTCTGCGATCAGGTCGAACGCCTGCTGCGACTCGATCCCGGGCATCGTCGCCCGGGTACTGACCGGGCCTTCGGAGTTGACGGCGACCAGCACCGTCCCGCCGAGCGCGAGCAGCCACACCGCCACGACGAACCACCGTCGGCGAAAGGAAAAGCGGCCAAGACGACTGAGCATGCCTGCCATGACGCGACACTCCACTTCTCGTACGAACGTTGCGCTCAGCCTCTCGGCCAGGCCCCGGTCGCGTCGTCGTGCAGACGCAGGCTCCGGCTACGGCGATCGCCGTACGGTCGGCGGAGATCCGCGCGTTCGTGAACCCAGGTGGTGCGTCGGCCGGGAGCTAGTTGTGATGTCCAGGGAGGTTGGTCAGTCGGCTGATTGGTGGTTTGCCTCCGATGGCGGAGTGGGCTCGGTGGTGATTGTAGAAGTGGAGCCAGCCGGGTAGGGCTGTGTTGCGTTGGTTGGTTGAGTTGTAGAGCCGGGCGTAGGCCCAGCCGTCGGCCAGGGTGCGGTGGAAGCGTTCGATTTTGCCGTTGGTTTGTGGCCGGTAGGGCCGGGTGCGTTTCGGGGTGATGGCGAGTGCTGTGCAGGTGTCGTGCCAGGCGTGGGAGCGGTAGCAGGATCCGTTGTCGGACAGGACGCGTTCGACGGTGACGCCGTGGTGGGTGAACCAGGCGACGGCGCGTTGGAGTACTGCGGTGGCGGTGCTGGCTTTCTCGTTGGTGTGGATTTCGGCGTAGGCGAGGCGGGAGTGGTCGTCGATGACGGTGTGCACGAACGCGGTACCGATGTTGGGGTGGCCTTTGGCGGTGCGTCCGGTCCGTAGCGCGGTGCCGGCACGGTTTTTGTCGCCTTGTTGTTTGCCCAGGTAGCGCCAGCCGCCGCCGTCGGGAATGTTGGCGAATTTGGTGACATCGACATGGATCAGCGATCCGGGATAGTCGTGTTCGTAGCGGCGCAGGGGTTCGCCGGTGACCCGGTCGATCCGGGACAGCCGGTTGATTCGGCAGCGCACCAGTACTGCATGGACGGTGGAGGCGGGCAGGCCGAGGCGGCCGGCGATTTGTACCGGGCCGAGCCGGTGGCGCCACCGCAACCGCACGATCCGGCGTACCAGGTGTGGCGGGGTCTTGAAGGGGCTGCGGCGCGGGCGGGAGCTGCGGTCAGCCATCCCTGCAGGTCCTTCGGCGCGGTACCGCTGGGCCCATTTGCGCGCCGTTTTGGCTGCGACCATGAACATTTTCGCCGCCGCGGCACAGCTCCAGCCTTGATCGACGATCAGACGCGCGAGCCGTAGCCGGGTGCGGGGGGTCAAAGTCGCGTTAACGTGGGACACGAAGGCCTCCGGTGTGGTGAAGCGGTGAACTAGACAGCTCCACTTCACAACCGGAGGCCTTCACCTGTCACACCGACTCACCGCCGCAACACGGGACAACCTTCCTGGACATCACAGCTAGTCGGCGCGGCCTGGTTGTGGCAGGTCCTGGGTGGCGGACAGCCAGGCGGCGACCTTGACGAGCGGCAGGCCGGTGGTGGCTGCGTGGTGTTCGAGAAGCGCCCGGGCGAGGTCCGCGGTGATCTTGTAGCGCTCGATCAGCATGCCTTCGGCGACAGCGAGGATCAACACTGTGTCGGCCTGGTCGGTTCGGTCGCTGTCCGGCGACGGACTGCGCCGGTCGTGGTCGTGGTTGTCCACGGCACCGTCTGCTCTCGCGGCCAGTAGCTGGGTGGCCGGGTGATGGTTCACCGCAGACGGCACACCTTGCTGGCGATCCGAAAAGCCGACGGTCACCCTCTACCGTACGGGCGATCCACGGCACGCACCTGTCGAAGCGATCCCGGGCGCCCACGCGCCGCCGGGGTGGGCAGCGTGTCCTCGCACAAGTTCGGGGCTGAGCTCGGCAGCTGGTTGCGTCTTCACCTATTGTGAACCGAGATTGTCACGTTGCCGAGGAGTTGTTGATGAGCCCAGATCCTTCCGATGACCTGGCCGCGGTGATGACCGCGGCCGCCGCGGCGCTGCAGGCACCGATCGATCTGGACAAGACGCTCGAGCAGCTCCTGGCCAGCGCGATCGACACGGTTCCCGGAGTCTCCCAGGCGAGCTTGTCGATCACGACCCGCGACGGCCGGATCGAGACGCTCGCACCCACCGACCAGCGCGTCGTACAGGCCGACCGGCTGCAGTACGAACTGCTGGAAGGCCCGTGTCTGGAAGCAGCATTGACCGAACCGGTGGTCGAGGCGCTCGACCTGGCCACCGATCTGCGCTGGCCGCAGTACGGGCCGGCCGCCGCGAGTCTGGGATTCGGTGCGCAGATCGCGTTCCAGTTCCGGGCCGAACCCCACACCCGCGGAGCGCTGAACCTGTACGCCGACGAGCCCGCCACCCTCGATGCCGAGACCAGGGCGCTGGGCGCGTTGTTCGCCGGGCTGGTCGCGGTCGCGATGGGCTGGGCTCGCCAGGACGAGTCCATGAACCAGGCGCTGATCAGCCGCAACGTGATCGGCCAGGCGGTCGGAATCGTGATGGAGCGCTACACGATCAACCCCGAGCAGGCCTTCGCGTTCCTGGTCCGGACCTCCCAGGACAGCAACACCAAACTGAAGACGGTCGCGGAACGCATCGTCACCGACGTCATCAACAACGCCGTCACCCGCCGCACCGAATGAACACGTGGCAGAGCGAAAGCCGGAGGTGATGACTCCGAAGCGTTCGTCATGATGGCGCGGCGCTGAGGTGAGTGGCGAGCTGGCTGACGGCGTGGGCGAGTTCGGCTGGTTCTCTGACCGTCACCGGCGCGGTGAGCGCAATGCGAGCAACAGCCATCACTAGTCGGCCGAGATCCTCGCTGCGGATCTGGATGAGGCAGCAGTCCCCGTCCACCTGGATCGGGGTGTGGTCGATCCATCGGAGTACACCCTCGAGTTCGGCGAACACGGCTTGGACGGCGAGCTTGGCTTCGTGGTGGCGAGGTGTCGAGCCGATGGAGTTCGCGACGAAGGCCGCCGCATCGCCGCCGGGGATCACGCGCGGGGTGAAGTGACTGCCCGCTGGCCAGGGATTTCGGAGCCGGTCCAGACGAAACGTTCGCCAATCACGACGGTGTTGGTCCCACGCCACGAGGTACCAACGACGTCCTGCGGTGACGAGCTGGTGCGGCTCGACGAGCCGTCTGCTGCTCTCGCCGTCACCTCGCCGGTAGTCGATACGCACGTGCTCCTGATCCCGGCAGGCGGCGGCGAACACGCTGAGCGCTTCGGGGTCGACGACATCGTCGTCGGCTGCCCGGCGTAACGAGGTGACGCTCGAGTGCAGCGCCGACACCCGTCTGCGCAGCCGATGAGGCAAGAGTGATTCGATCTTCGTCAGCGCGCGCAGCGAAGCTTCTTCCATGCCGCCGATGGCAGCCTCAGCGGCGTACCGGAGCCCGACGGTGACCGCCACCGCCTCGTCGTCGTCGAGAACGAGGGGCGGCACTTGTGCGCCCGTCGCCAGTCGGTAGCCCCCGTACTTCCCCGACGTGGAATCGACCAGATAACCCAGGTCGCGCAGGCGGTCG
Organism: Kribbella sp. CA-293567; assembly: GCF_027627575.1. Lineage (NCBI taxonomy): Bacteria > Bacillati > Actinomycetota > Actinomycetes > Propionibacteriales > Kribbellaceae > Kribbella > Kribbella sp. CA-293567. The sequence goes on along the minus strand of NZ_CP114065.1, from coordinate 2,988,252 downwards.
ACGTCACGGCGCACCGTGCGCTCGGTGACCTCGAGTCGTGCGGCGAGCTCGGCACCGTGCCAGAAACGATGAGTCTGAAGAAGCGACAGCAGCCGCAGCGCTCTACTGGTGGGATCGTTCCGCATTCCTTCAGTCTGCCGACGATCGAGGACTTCAGCTGTCCGCAATGCTTCCTAGGGTCTGGGCAACCGGTCGATCAGCCCTCAACCCACAGGAGCATCCGTGAATCCAACCGACTTTCCCGAGCCTGTCCTTGTCGCGGTCAACGGCGTGGAACTCGAAGTCTTCGAAGCAGGTCAGCACAATGCCGGGCAACCCATCGTGCTGTGTCACGGCTGGCCGGAGCACGCCTTCTCCTGGCGCCATCAGGTGCCCGCCCTCGTCGCAGCGGGGTACCACGTCATCGTCCCGAACCAGCGGGGGTACGGCAATTCGTCTCGCCCGGTCGAGGTCACCGCGTACGACGTCGAACACTTGTCAGGTGACCTGGTCGCGCTGCTGGACCACTACGGCTACGACGATGCCACCTTCGTAGGTCACGACTGGGGCGCGATGGTCGTCTGGGGGCTGACCTTGCTGCATCCGGGTCGCGTGAACAAGGTGATCAACCTGAGCCTGCCCTACCAGGAGCGCGGAGAGCTCCCCTGGATCGAGTTCATGGAACAGATCTTCGGCGGCGACTTCTACTTCGTCCATTTCAATCGGCAGCCCGGCGTCGCGGACGCCATCCTGGACGAGAACACGGCCCGCTTCCTGCGCAACCTGTACCGGAAGAACGAGCCCCTCAAAGCGCCCGAGCCGGGCATGGCCATGATCAACCTCGCCAGCGCAGAAGCACCGCTCGGGGAGCCCGTGATGAGCGACAGCGAGTTGGCCGTCTTCGTCTCCGCCTTCGAAAGGTCGGGGTTCACCGGGAGCATCAACTGGTACCGGAACCTCGACCGCAACTGGCATCTGCTGGCCGAGGTGGACCCGATCATCCAGCAGCCCGCCCTGATGATCTACGGCGACCGTGACGTCATTCCGAAATTCGAGAACCTGGCGAAGTTCGTGCCCACCGTGGAAACGGTCAGCCTCGACTGCGGCCACTGGATCCAGCAAGAACTGCCTGCTGAAGTGAACCAAGCGATCCTGAGCTGGCTGGAGCCGCGCGAGAAGCGGAGATCGTCAGGCCGTCGGCGGTGAGGTCGAATTGGTTGATGAGGCTGGCCGGCGGCCGTCCAACCAGGTTTCGAGGGTGTCCAAGTCGGTGACGTAGTCACGGAGGATGCGAACGTCGCTTGGCCAGGTCATCGGCTGCTTGCCCACGTGGATGGTGTCTCGGGTGACGACGAGGGAGGGCCGGCGGGACATCACGGCCACGAGCAGGCAGACGAACGAAATCAGGGACAGTCCGAGACCCAGGGAGAGGAAGAGCCGTTCCGTACCCTCCGAGTTCATTATCAGAGGTGCTACGACCACAGGGGTTCCTGAACTCAGCGCCAACAGCGGGAGCGAGCGCCGCACATTGGGCCGTTCGCGCCGCAGGAACACCACCCGCCCACGGCGTTCGAGTTCGGCCGACCACTCAGCCGCGGACAGCTCACCCATGATCATCGAGCCCCACCCCTTTCCAGCAGTCGCCCAACGGTAGCGCTGCGCAGAGTCACAGCCGGCTGTGACGACTCTCGTTCTAGCGAGTCCTAGCGGCGGACCGGACCGGTGCTGCCACGGATCACCAGAGAAGTTCGGAGGTACTGGGCGGAGTTGACCGGGGGTGCACCTTCGGCGATCGCTCGCAGCAGGAGGTTGGTTGCTTGTTGCGCCATCTCCCGGGCGGGGATTGCCACCGCGGTCAGTGCCGGGTGGGTCAGTCCGACGGGGGCGGTGTCGTCGAAGCCGATCACCGAGACGTCACCGGGCACTGACCGGCCTGACTCCTTCACCGCCTCGAGTACGCCGAGCGCCAGCAGGTCATGGGACGCAAAGATCGCCGTCAGCGATGGATCGGCGGCCAACGCCGCCTGCGCCGCGGCGAACCCACCGGCCGACGTGGCCTCCGTCGGCGCGAACACCCTGTCGTCACCGATTCGTAGCCGGTGCCGCGCGAAGGCCGACCGTAGCCCGGTCAGCCGCCGTTCGTGGGTCGGCAGTTCGACCACTGCCGCCACTCGCTTGTGGCCCAGGCTGCGGAGATGTTTTCCGGCCAGGAAGCCGGCGTGCTCGTAGTCGATGGTGACAACCGGGAGGGAGTCGGGGATCCGCGTTTCCCAGGCGCATAAGGCGATCGGGAAGCGTGGGTCCGGCAGCAAGGCGAGCGGATCGGTCAGATCGCGATCGCCGGCGATCAGCAGCGCGTCGACCAGCCGGCTGGACAGCCCGGCCAGTTGCCGTTTGGCCCGTTCGCCGTCGGCGCGGGTGGTGGCCAGTACGAGGTGGTAGCCGCGCTGGTCCAGGACGTTCTCGACCTCTTCGACGATCTCGGAGTAGAACGGACTGGCGACGGTCGGCACGATCAGCCCCACGGTCATGGTGGTGCCGGTCGCCAGCGACCGCGCCACCAGGTTCGGCTTGTACCCCAGATCGGCGATCGCGGCCCGGACCCGGGTGGCGGTGTCCGGACGGACCGCTACCCGGCCGGTGACCACGTTCGAGACGGTCTGCTTGGTGACGCCGGCCAAGGTGGCCACGTCCTGCATGGTCACCATCGGCGAACCTCATCTGTTGGACCGGTCAACTAGCTACCTCGAGTATCGGTCGCCCTTCAAGGAATCGTCAAGACAGACATCGCCAGTCAGGCAGCGATCGCTCGCCGACGCAGATCTTGTTTACCGGTCAAATGAGCCCTACTGTTCCGCTACCAGACCTGAGGAGCTCCGATGTCACCTTCCCGCCAGACAGCTCTAGTTGCCCTGTTGAGCCTGGGCCTTGCCTTCGGCGGCATCGGCCCCGCCACGTCGGCGCCACCGGCGGGCGCGTCGTACACCATCACCGTCGGAGCCAAGGGGACCTGGAGTACGCCGACCGACACCCCGGCCGGCACCTTCGTCGACAAGGACGGGACGTTCTACTTCCAGCAGTCAGCTGCCCTGTACGGCGCGTCCGACCCGCGCAAGTGGGACTTCTACACCGGCACGAACTTCGACACCGCGACCAGGTCGACGGCCATCAGCAACGCCGTCAATCCGGCCAACGCGAGCGACAAGAACAACGACACCACCTGGCGGTGCAACAACAGCCCGACCGGGCTGAAGTCGACCTACGCGCCGAGTGGGTCGGGCTACTCGCAGAGGAACTACTGCGACCTGGCCGGCGTGTGGATCGACCCGGACACCGGCGACTGGTACGGCCTGGTGCACAACGAGTTCACGCCGCAACCCTTCGGCGACGGGTTGCACTACGACGCCATCGACTACGCGGTGTCCACCAACCAGGGCAAGACCTGGACGATCAAGGACCATGCGATCACCTCGCCGTACAGCACCAAGCGCAACGACACCGCGGCGTTCCCGAACCAGACCTACTCGTACGGCGACGGCGACCAGCGGCTGTTCGTCGACACCGCCTCCGGCTACTTCTACGTCTACTACGGCTCGCGGATCGTCGACAAGTCGGGCAGCTGGAAGAACTTCCGGCAACACGTCGCCCGGGCCAAGATGTCGGCGAAGATGGCTCCCAGTTCCTGGCAGAAGTGGTACGACGGGGCCTGGACCGAGCCTGGGGTCGGCGGCCGCGAGAGCAACCTGGTGCCGGTCGACGCGAGCAACCCGAACGGTTACACGCCGCTCGCCAAGGAGTACAAGCCTTCCAGCACAGGCACGGCGGATCAGCAGGTTGCCGCCGGCACCCTGTCGCCGACCTCGCCGCTGTTCGTGATGGACATCGCGTACAACGTCTACCTCGGGTTGTACGTCGGCGAGCCACAGGCAGTACGCCAAGACGGCAAGGAGCCGCAGCACTTCTACGTCACCGACGACCTGACCAGCCAGAAGTGGTACTCGATCGGCAACACCGGCAGCTACACCACCGCTTCGTGGTACCGGTGGTTTCTCGACAGCGTGAACAAGACGAGCTCCACCATCATCGGCAAGAACTTCCGGTCGTACTGCTCCTTCGGTTGCTCCGGCGGCTCCTCCGGTGAGTACGTCAATCTGACCATTACCTCGACCTCCCCGGCCGCCGCGCCGCTCGACCTCACCAAGACCTACCGGATCGCCAACGCCGGCGGCCGGATCCTCGCCCAGCAAGCGGCCGGCACGGGCACCACTTCCGTCGGCTCGGCTTCGGGCTCGGCCCTCGAAAGCTGGTACTTCGTTGCCCTCGGCGACGGTTCCTACCAGCTGCTCAACTCTTCGACCGGTCACGCTCTCGGCGTCGACGCCGGTACGACAGCCAGCCGCGCCTGGGGCACCAAGCCGACTGTCACCGCGATCGGGGCAGGCGGTCCGACTGTCGGCCAGCAGTGGTGGCTGATCAAGAACACCGGCGGCACCCTCCGACTCGTCAACCGGTACAGCGGTCTCGTCCTGGGCCTCTCCGCTGATTCTGGGCGGCTCGCCGAAACCACCCCGCCCCGGGACTGGACCAACACGACCGGGAACTCCGTCGGCGGCAGCCGCAGCGGGGCCGAGCAGACCCTCTCCGTCACTCAGGTCGGAACTGCGCCACAGAACCTCAACGGTCTGCGTACGGTCTCCACCGGCGGAAAGGCGCTCGACAATCCCAATCACAGCACGACGGCCGGCACCCCACTCAACACCTGGACCTCCAACGGTGGCGCCAACCAGAAGTGGCAGTTCACCCAGCAGACGGACGGCTCCTACGAACTCGTCAACAGTGAGTCCGGGCTCTGCGCCGATGTCAGCGACAACGCCACCACGGCCGGCGCCAAGGTGATCCAGTGGACCTGCACGAAGACGGCCAACCAGCGCTGGAATGTCACCCGGCTAGCCAGCGGCGCGTACACCCTGGCCTCCGCCAGGAGCGGGCTGTTGCTGACCACCGCCGCCACCTCCGACGGAGCAGCGGTCACGCAGCAGGCGAACACCGGTACTGCGCTGCAGCAATGGACGATCAGCTAACCGCTTCAGGTGTGTGGTGCCAGCGGCGAAGCTGAACGGCGGCGGTACGGCCTTGATCACGCGCTCAAGGCCGTACCGCCGCAGGCTCACCCGGTCAGGGCGGCCATCCAGGACTCCACCTCGTCGGCGGTGCGAGGGAGGTCGGCGGACAGGTTCTCGTGGCCGGCATCGGTGACCAGTAGATCGTCTTCGATCCGGACGCCGATGCCGCGGAACTCCGCCGGGACCGTCAGATCGTCGGGCTGGAAGTACAGGCCTGGCTCGACCGTCAGCACCATGCCGGCCTCGAGGTGGCCATCGACGTACTGCGCGGTCGTGGCCTGGGCGCAGTCGTGGACGTCGAGCCCGAGCATGTGACCGGTGCCCGCCATCGTGTAGCGCCGTTGGAGTCCGAGCTCGTAGACCCGGTCAGCAGGACCGTCCAGGAAACCCCAGTTCACCAGGTGAGCGGCCAGTACGCGCTGGGACGCCTCGTGGAAGTCCCGGTACCGCGCGCCAGGTCCGACCGCGGCCATCCCGGCCTCCTGCGCCTCGTGGACAGCGTCGTAGATCTCGCGCTGCAAAGGCGAGAAGCGGCCACTGATCGGAAGCGTCCTGGTGACGTCGGCGGTGTACAGATCGTTGGTTTCCACGCCGGCATCGAGCAACAACAGTTCGCCCGGCCGGACCGGGCCGTCGTTGCGGACCCAGTGCATGATCGTGGCGTGCGGGCCGGCAGCGCAGATCGTGCCGTACCCGACTCCGTTGCCCTCCAATCGCGCGCGGCGGTTGAAGGTCCCCTCGATCCAGCGCTCCGAGGTGGCGATCGCGGTGGTCAGACCGCGAGCAGCGTCCTCGAATCCGCGGGTCGTGGCGGCGCAGGCGAACCGAAGCTGCTCGATCTCCCAGGGATCCTTGATCAGCCGGAGCTCGTCGAGGAACTCACCCAGCTCCGCGTCACGATCGGCAGCAGTGCCCAGTCGCTGATCCAGCGCCGCATCATGGCCCTGGTGCAGCCGGGTCGGCACCGCTGCCCTCGTCAGGTCGGCAACGAGGTCCCCGATATCGCGGCACGGCAGGCCGAGCAGCTGTTCGGCCTCCTCCAGGGCGTGCCTACGACCGACCCACAACTCACCGGTGGCAGCGTTCAGCCAGAACTCGCCGTTGTCCCGGCTCGACCGCGGCAGCAGGTACGCGACCGGCTCATGGCCACCTTCCGGAACAGGGTTGAGCACCAAGGCCGCCTCCGGCGTCTGATCACCGGTCAGGTGGGTGTAGGCGCTCGACGGGCGGAAGGCGTAGAGGTCGTCGTTCGACCTGATCTTCAAAGTGCCGGCCGGGATCACGAGCCGCTCACCGGGGAACCTCGCGGACAGCGCATCGCGCCGCACCGCGGCGTACGGCACCTGGGGGCTCGGGGCGAGGTCGAGCTGTCGGGAGTCCGCCCATCCCGTCTGCATCAGCGCGGCGAGCTCGTCCGTAGGCTTGTCGTACAGCCCGTTCCGTCGGCCTGTCGGTCTGCGATAAGTCATGCCCACCCCACTCGTCGGTCACAGCTAGCAGCGTTCACTGTAACGAACGTATTGTCGCTCTGTCAGCCGGTCAGCGTTCATCTCAGTGAACATTCTTATGCACTGGAGTTTTGTCCACCATCACCGACGGGTTCGCTTGCCGTCGCCGCGGAAGCGCAGAGCGCTCCACGCGCCCAGAGCGGGCAACCCGGCGTGGTGACCGGTCAGGAGGCCCAGCGCAGGCACCGGTCTGGACCTACTCCAGACGGGCGCGCCGCGCGAGACCGCCGGGCCACGGAGAAGCGGACCCGAAACGCTGGGCATCGCGGAGGCGTAGCCAGCGGCGCTGCTGGGTCCGCGGCGGCCTGCGACTGGTGATCTACACCGTCGATCCGCTGCGTCCTCAATCGACAGGGCCGCCGACGCGTTGTCCCTGTCGGGAAAGCGTTGGCGGCCCTGTTTGCGAACGACTGCGGCGACTACGTGCCTAGCGGCGGGGTGGGGATCGAGGTGCTGCCGCAGGAGCCGGTGAGGATGGAGGCCAAGGCAGACTTCTCGGTGGTGTCCAGGGCGAGGTTCCAGCGATACTTCACCGCGGTCCAGTGAATCGCGTAAGCACAACGGGCCGATGCGAGCGGCGGGAGCCACTGGGCCGGGTCCTTGTCGCTCTTGGACTGGTTCACGTTGTCGGTCACCGCGTCCAGGGACCATGCGTAGCCGAGGTCGTTGGCGTAGCGCTGGCGCTTGGCGGTCGTCCAGGCGTGTGCGCCCGAGTCCCAGGCTTCCTTCAGCGCAACGACATGGTCGATGTCGACGTCACTCGGATTCGTCCAGGTCGCACCGTCGTACCACGAGTTCCAGGTGCCCGAGAGGACCTTGCAGCCGGCACCGGTCGGTGGTGTCGTGGTGGATTCGGCGATAAGAACCTCTTCCCGCGTATCGCAGGTGTCACCGTCGGCGTCGACCCAATGGGGGAACAACGTCCGGTCGTAACCCGTGCCGTTCTCTGCTCGAACTGTCAGGCTCGCCAGCAGGTCGCCGGCGGTGATGTTGACTGCCGCGGCAGGCATCGCCTGCTGCGACTGAAAGACAACGGCGAGAAGAAGAAGTAGAGCGGTCGGCACGAGCCGACGGTGCAATGGGGTTGAAGCGGGGCGGGAAGCCATGATTCCTCCGAGTCATCGACTTCCCGCACGCTATCGCCGTGACTTCAGGCGCGCTCCAACTCCATCACGTTTCTGTCATCCGGAGTCAGACAGTTGCGGGCGCCTTCTCCGGCAGAGCTTCTTTCACGCTCGAGCCGGACCCGCGGCGAGCCATCCGCCGCAGTACGACGGGCGCATAGAAGAACCCGATCAAGGCCCAGACACCCAGTACGCCGATGGTCTCCAGATGCCGCCACGACTCACCGACCTCGGCGACCGCCATCTCGCCCGGCAGCAACGCCGCGCGCATCCCCAGCCCGAGCCAGTAGACCGGGAAGACCTGCCCGATCCACTGCACCCACTCGGGAAAAGCGGTGATCGGGTAGAAGATCCCAGAGATCGCGACGAGGCCCATGATCGGCAGCATCACCAGTCCGAGGCTCTGCGCACTGTTGAACACCGCACCGATCACAGCACCGATGGGCAACGTGGCGACCAAGCCCAGCGCGATGATGCCGATCAGCTTCATCCACGAGCCGACGCTGTCGACCTGAAGTCCGCTGAAAAGCAGCACCGAAGGGATGAGCACGATGAGCAGCGAAGCCACCGTGATCGCCGCCCGGCTCGCGACCTTGCTGATGAAGTAGCCGATCGTTCCGTTGGGCACCGCCTTCATCCGCAGCAGCGTGCCGTCGTCCCTGTCGGTGGTCAACGCCAGCGCCAGGCCCATCAGCCCGGTGTAGATGATGGTCATACCGAGGATGCCGGGGACGGCCTGCAGACCGATGGAGAAACTGGTCCCCGGGACCGTCTTGTCGCGCAGCGCATACATGATGCCAACAGCAACGATCCAGGGCCAGACCTCGCCCGAGAGCTCCCACGGGCTCTTGAGCTTCTTGCTGAACTCGATCCATCCGCGCGCGAAGCCCGCGCGGACGGCCACCATGGTCGGCCTCATCGGGTCACCTCCGTCAGCGTCGAGGCATCCGTCCACTGCCCGGACTCGAACTCCCGCACCAACGTCATGTACACGTCCTCCAGACTCGCTTTGTGCACCTCCAGATCGCCGATCTCCTCGCCGTACCGCGCAAAGAGTTCGCGAACGTACCGGGTGGCGTCGTCGGCCGCGTCCACGTGGAACTGACCGCCCCGGCTGTACTTGATCTCTGCCTTCCCAGCGACCTGCCGCGCCAGCTCCGCCGCCGTACCGTCGGCCATGATCCTGCCGCCGGCCAGGATGACGATCCGATCCGAGAGTTTCTCCGCCTCGGCCAGATCATGGGTCGTCAGCAGGATCGACGTCTCCCCCAGGCTCGACAGCTGATGCACCAACTCATGGAACTCCTGCCGGGCCTGCGGATCGAAGCCCACTGTCGGCTCGTCCAGGAACAGCAACTCCGGCTTCCCGACGATTCCGACCGCGACATCGAGCCGGCGCCGCTGACCGCCGGAAAGGCTGCCGATCCTCGTCGTGGCCTGCTTCTGCAGACCGACCAGCTCCATCAACTCGTCAGCGCCGTACGGTCGCGCTCGGTCGGAGGTCGAGAAGGGAACGTAGTACCGCCCGAGGTGACTCAGAAGTTCCCGGACCTGCCACGTCCCGTGGTCGCGCCAGGACTGCAGAACGATGCCGATCCGAGCACGCCACTGCTCGTCGCCGTTCGCCGGATCGACGCCGAGCACTTTGACGTCTCCTGCTGAACGGAGCCGAAAGCCTTCGAGGATCTCGATGGTCGAGGTCTTGCCCGCGCCGTTCGGCCCGAGCAGGGCCAGCACTTCGCCGCGCCGGACCTGGAGGTCAACACCACGCAGTACGTCCTTCGAGCCGTAGCGCATCCGCAGATCCGAGGTTTCGATGACGAACTCGGTCCCCACTCGCTCGGCCTCGCGCAGGGCGGCTTCCTGGGTTGCCGACACCGCCATGATTACTCCTTCTGCTGAGGGTGGTCACACGCTGCTTCACTTCTCGAACACTGTACGACAGACTCGAACTCTGTGCGAGTCGGGCTAGAATGCACCATGGATTCGATCTGGACTCGGGAGAAGGCGGCAGCACCGGCGCGAGAGACGCTCAGCCGGGAGCAGATCGTGCGTCGCGCCATGGACCTGCTGGACGCTGAAGGCCTGGCCGGGCTGAGCATGCGGAAACTCGGGGCCAAACTCGATTCAGGCGCGACCAGTCTCTACTGGCACGTGCAGACCAAGGACGACCTGATCGACCTGGTGATCGACGAGATCTACGGCGAGATCGACGTGCCGGAGCCAGAGCCGGCCGGCTGGCGTGCCGGCGTGACGCTCTTCGCCGAAAGCCTTCGCGCGACGGTGCTGCGTCACGCTTGGCTGCCGGAGGTCCTCTACAGCCGACCGCGACTCGGCCCCCACGCGATGTCGGTCGGCTCGGGAGCGATCGTCTTGTTCGGTGCGGCCGGCTTCACCGGACGCGATGTCGACAACGCGATGGGGGCAGTGATGTCCTACGTGATCGGCTCGGCCAGCTCCGAGGTCTCCGTCCGGACGACGGTCGGGGAGACGGGCCGGTCGATGGAAGACTGGGCCCGCGAGATCTCCGAGCTTTCCCAGAGCGGCGACGGCCTCGACACAGCTCCGGAGAGCCACCTGCAGTGGCCCTCCGGAACCGATCTCGACACGATGCAGGACGAGGCGTTCACCTTCGGCCTCGACAGCTTGCTCGACGGACTGCAGGCCCGCGTCGAACGGTGAATCAGGCCGGGTACGCGATCCCTGCCAGCTTCTCCGGCAGTTGCTCGCGCTGCCACTGACGTTCCTGGAACGCCGCCAAGTCCGACGCCTTCAAACCCTTGGCCTCGAGAACGGCCTTACCGACCGACTTGGCCGCGTAGTTCGCGGCATGCGGCGCATGGGTGTGCACATGCGCGGTCGCGGCGGCATGCCCGGCCGCCCGGGCCGCGGCCTGCGCGGATGCGTCGGCCACCTCCCGAGCCGCGGCATGAGCAGCGAACGCCGCCTTCCGGGCATCTGTCATCTTCAGCTCGCCACGCACCCAGGCCCGACCGGCCTCGATAGCCTTCCGAGGCCGGTCGTCGGCCGAGCCGGCGCGTTCGAAGTTCTCCAGGACGTGCTCCGCGCAGACAGCGGCCCACATCACCAACGAGCGATGGTCTTCCAGGTCTATCGCCATGCGCACACTTCTACCGGAACTGACCGACAGTATCCAACTCCTGACCGCCGGTACCCGGTGTCACCTGTCATCAGCGGCCATTGCCTCCTGCAGGCTCCGCGGCCTCATGTCGGTCCAGTTCTCCTCGATGTACTCGAGGCACTCCGCCCTGCTCGCCGGACCCAGCTTGGTCTGCCAGCCGGCCGGGATCTCGCTGAACGTGGGCCACAGCGAGTGCTGACCCTCGTCGTTCACCAGTACGAAGAATTCACCGTTCTCGTCATCGAAAGGGTTGGTGCTCATGAGTCAGCTCCTAGCTCGGGATTGGCTATCAGACGGTTGAGGTTGCGGCTGATCTCCGCCGCGTTGTCGGGCCAGTACATTTCCTGGTGCGTGCAGTCCAGGTCGATCCGCCGCACCCGCCCATCGGTGTGTTCCTGCCACAGGACGTCGAACTCGACCTCGAGCTCACGCTTCTCCCGCGTCGCCGGGTCGAGCAGCGCGTTGAAGAACACCGGATCGCCACGGAAGACGGGCGAGTCGTACTGCTGCATCAGAACGGTGTGATCGACCAGGATCGAAGAAGCGGTCTCCACCAGGAACGGGTACTCCTCCATACCGGACAAGTGGCCCATGTAGTTCGCCAGGAACTCGCGCACCATTGCCTCGTCCGGAGCGTCGAAGCGCGCGAAGTGGCTGGCCGGAACACAGTCCAGCAGGGCGAGCAGAGCGACCTCATGGCCTTGCCGCTGCAGCTCCGCCGCCATGGCGTGGGCGATCGTGCCCCCGAAGGACCAGCCGAGCAGGTAGTACGGCCCGGTCGGCTGGATCTCGAAGACGTGCGCCAGATAGTCGGCCACCATCTCCTCGATCGAGGCCGGCCGCGGCGACTTCCCGTCGAAACCCCGAGCCTGTACGCCGTACAGCGGGTGCGCCTTGTCCAAGTGAGGTGCGAACCCCATGTACGGCCAGCACAGGCCACCGCCTGGATGCAGCCACCACAACGGCGCCTTGTCACCGCCTGTGCGGATCGGCAGCACGACAGCGAACGGATCCTCGAACCCGATCTCCTCGTCACCGGCCAGGTGTGCGGCCAGCTCCGCCACTGTCGAATGCTGGAAGACCAAGCGGATCGGTACGTCGACCCCCAGTTCCTCCCGAATCCGCCAGATCAGGCGAATCACGCGCAGGGAGTGGCCGCCCAAGGCGAAGAAGTCGTCATCCACACCGATCCGGTCGATGCCCAGCACTTCAGCGAACAGACTCGCCAGAGTCTCCTCACGCGGGCTGCCAGGAGCTCGGTACTCCCCCGCCGCCGAGTCCGGCTCCGGCAGCGCGACTCGGTCGACCTTGCCGTTCGTCGTGAGCGGCATCCGATCGAGAACCACGATCTCCGCCGGAACCATGTACTCCGGGAGCCTGGCCGAGAGCTCCTGTCGCAGCTGGGACGGCAGTTTCGATGCGCGGCGGGACACCACCGGGGCGTTGGCCAGGAGCGTTCCGACCGGCGTCGTCCGGTACACGCCGTCACAGCAGACCGAGCCGCGATCGGCCAGCAGGATCGCTTCGAAGCAGTCCGCCGACTCGACCGACCAGGTGCAGTACACCACCAGGTCACGCTCAGCGGCCCACTCCTCGAGGCGGGCCGGATCGAGCGATCCCTTCGGGTCGTACGCCGCTCCCTCGCCCGCGGCCTCGCTCACGAGCCGTTCGTTCGGGACTCGGGTCAGCCGCAACCGGCCACCATGGCGTGCCAGAGCTTGCTCGATGTCCGACAGGCTCTGCACCTCAGCGCCCCATACCGCGATCGGCAGCACATCGAGACGCAACGGCGAAGCCGGCTGCTTGTGCAGCACCACCTCGTACCGGTGGCGGGTCAGCTCGTTGTGGTAGTCACCCTGCTTGAGCCGGATGTCCGCACCGGTGGCTGCCGGCTGCTTGGCTGCCCACGCGGTGAAGAAGCCCGGGTCCAGCACAAGCTCCTTCTCGCCGAGCAGCGCTCGCTCGACCGCGGCCTGTACTGCGGCCGGTGAGTCGCCGGGATACTGAGCGCGGTGCACCGCCGTACGGAAAGCACGCAAGGTCCGGTAGTTGCGGACGTCACCGACGAGGATTCGCCCGCCCGGAGCAAGCAGCTCCATGCTCGTGTCCAGGACTCTGGTCAGGTAGGCGGCGTCCGGGAAGTACTGCACCACCGAGTTGATGATGATCGTGTCGAAGAACTCTGTCGGCAGCCCGTCTCCGTCGTCAGCAGGCTGGCACCGCAAGGTGACTTTGTCGCGCAGACCCGGGTCAGCGCCGACCTGGGTCCGGAGCCGCTCGATCACCGGAGCCGAGAAGTCGGTGCCCCAGTACTCCTCCACCCGCGGCACCAGCGGGCCGAGCAGCAGACCCGAACCGACACCGATCTCGAGCACCCGCTGCGGCTGCAGCGAAACGATGCGCTGCATGACCGCGTCGCGCCAGCGTCGCATCTCGTCCAGCGGGATCGCGTCGTTCGTGTACGACCGGTTCCAGCCGGTGAAGTCGTCTCCGACTCCTTCGGCGCCGACCTCCGTCTCGCCGTACATGACGTCGTAGATCTCGCGCCACTCCTCGACCTGATCGACAGCGTCATCGTCGGACGCAGCGGTTCCGTCCGGTACGACGTAGGCCATCAGCCGCCGTTCGCCCAGACTGTCGGTCCGGACGATCGCCACAGCCTGAGCGACGCCCTCCTGACTCCGTAGCACGGCCTCCACCTCGCCGGGCTCGACCCGGAATCCGCGCAGCTTCACCTGATCGTCGACCCGGCCGGCGTATTCGACCAAGCCCTCCGAGTTCCACCGAGCGCGGTCGCCGGTCCGGTACATCCGGGCGCCGGGCCGACCGAACGGATCAGGGACGAACCGCTCACCGGTCAGTCCCGGACGGCCGAGGTACCCACGGGCGACCCCGTCTCCGGCGACATACAGCTCACCCACCACACCAGGCGGCACCAGCCGCAAATTCTCGTCCAGCAAGTACACCCGGCTGCCCTGCATCGGCTCACCGATCGGCAACGGATCGGTGCAGGACGCAAGATCTTCCACCCGGTACCGCGTCGCGAACGTCGTGATCTCGGTCGGTCCGTAGCCGTTGACGACCACGACGCCCGGACAGGTCTCGAGCACCCGGCGGACGGCAGCCGGAGACAACACGTCACCGCCGGCCCACACCTCAGCCACGTTGGCGAAACACTCGGGCTGCTGCTCGGCAACCATCGCGAACAAGCCTGCCGTCAACCAGAGACCGGTGATCTCGTGCGTCGCGATCAAGCCCGCCAACTCCGCGGTTCCCAGCCGCCCGGCAGGTGCCAGCACCGCGGTGCCGCCGGAGAGCAAGGGCGCCCACAGCTCGTAGGTGGACGCGTCGAACGTGTGCGGCGAGTGCACCAGCACGCGGCGATGAGCCGGACCGGACCAGCAACTGTCGAGAGCCAGATCGACGACGTTGCGATGCGTCGCCTCCACTCCCTTCGGCTGCCCGGTCGAACCCGAGGTGTACATGACGTAGGCGACGCTCGACTCCGCCACGAGTTGCTCGTTGAGCGGACCGTCCGGACAGGCGTCCAGTGACACGTCGCCGAACCGGAGATCGACCGTCACCGCGGGATCGACGTCCGCGAGTACGAACTCGACCCGGTCGGCCGGATCGCCGGGGTTGACCGGTACGTACGCGGCACCCGTCTTGAGCACTCCGAGAATCGTTGCTACGAGCAACGGTGACCGTTCCAGCGTCAGCGCCACGCGGCGCCCCGGTCCGGCGCCGCGCTCGCGGAGACAGTGCGCGAGGCGGTTGGTCCAACGGTCCAGTTCGGCATACGTCCACGTGTCGGTGCCCGCGACCAGCGCGATGGCGTCCGGCGTACGGGCCGCCTGTGCCGAGAACCGCTCGTGGACGGTTCCGGCCGCGAAGGTCTCGTCGCGGCCCGGTCCCGACCACCTGGTCAGCGCGGCACGCTCACCGTCGGTGACCACCTCGGCCGCCGCGATGGGCGCGCCGGGGGCGGAGACGAACTGCGTGAGCAGCTGACGCCAGCGCGAGACAAGGGTCTCGACCGTCGCGGCGTCGAACAGATCGGTCGCGTACTCCGCGACGCCGGTGAGCCGCCCGGTCCCGTCCGCCGCGTACCGCTCGGTGACGCTGAGGAACAGGTCGAAGCGGGAGGTCCCGAGGAGCACCGGCTCGTGGGACACCGTGAGCCCGTCCAGGGCGAACGCGGGCTGCGCGTTGTTCTGCAACGCCAGCGACACCTGGAACAACGGGTGGTGCGCGGTCGACCGGGCCGGGTTGAGGATCTCGACCAGGTGCTCGAACGGGATGTCCTGGTGGTCATAGGCCGCGAGGCTGGCCTCGCGCACCCTGGCGACCAGCTCCTCGAAGCTCGGATCGCCGGAGGTGTCGGTCCGCAGCACCCAGGTGTTGACGAAGAAGCCCACCAGATCCTTGAGCGCCTCGTCGGTCCGGCCGGCGATCGGCGAGCCGATCGGAACATCGGTGCCGGCGCCGAGCCTGGTCAGCAGTGCGGCCAACCCGGCTTGAAGCACCATCGACACCGTCGCGCCGGTCTCGCGGGCGAGTCGCCGAACGCCGTCACTCAGCGTTTCGTCGAACTCGAACCAGGACAGCTCGCCGGCGTGCGAGGCAACCGCCGGCCGTGGCCGGTCGGTCGGCAGCTCGATTGCCTCGGGCAACTGAGCCAGCTGCCCCGTCCAGTAGTCCAGCTGCTCGCGGTACAGGCTTCCGGAGTCGTTGCGGTCGCCGAGCAGCTCACGCTGCCAGAGGGTGTAGTCGGCGTACTGGACCGGCAACGGTTCCCACTGCGGCTCCCGGCCCTCACAACGCGCCGCATAGGCAGCGACCAGATCCTCGGCCAGCGGCCCGAGCGACCAGCCGTCGGCCGCGATGTGGTGTACGGGAACCATGAACACCGACTCGGTCGGTGACAGCCGGAACAGCCATGCCCGCAGCGGGATCTCCGTCCCGAGGTCGAACGGCTGACTGGCCGCGTTCCGCAACGCCTGAACCAGGCCGGCCTCCGCGACGGTCTCCTCATGCCACGGCACGTCGGCCGCCGAGGGATCGAGAATGTCCTGGTAAGGCTGACCGTCGGCCTCACCGAAGATCGTCCGCAGTGACTCGTGCCTGGTCACCACGTCCTGCAACGCCCGCCGCAGAGCATCGGCGTCCAACTCGCCGCTCATCCGCAAAGCGAGCGGCATGATGTACGTCGCCGACGGCCCCTCGAAGCGGTGGATGAACCACAGCCGTTGCTGCGCGAACGACAACGGCACCCGCTCCGGACGCTCGACCACCTCCAGCTTCGGCCGCAGGTCCTCTTCACCCGTCAGGTACACCGCCAGCTCGGAGACCGTCGGTGCCTGGAAAACCGCGCGGATCGGGATCTCGACCCCGTGAACTGTCCGCACCCGACTCACCAGCCGGGTGGCCAGCAGCGAGTGTCCGCCGATCGCGAAGAAGTCATCGTCGACGCCGACCCGCTCCAGCCCGAGCACTTCGGCGAAGAGAGCGCAGAGCGACTCCTCCTCGGGCGTCGTCGGCGCACGGCCACCGATCGTGGCCAGGTAGTCGGGAGCCGGCAGAGCTTTCCGGTCCAGCTTGCCGTTGGGGGTCAGCGGTACCGCGCCGATGGCGACGACGGCCGAGGGCACCATGTACTCCGGCAGCTTCTCCTGGACATACCCGCGAAGGGCGACCAGGAGGGAGCCGATGCCACGAGCGGCAGCGGGGTCGTTGACCAGAGCGCGACCATCCGTCGCCGCGACGTACGTGCCGGTGACGATCTCCAGCTGCCCGGCGGGCGCCAGCACCACGTCGTACAGGTCGACCGCTCTCGGGGACCAGGTGACGATCGCGTCCAAGCCGCGTTCCGATGCCCAGTTCTTGAGTTCCTGTGGGTCGAGCGCGGGCTGCGGTACCGGGTTCGAGTCCTCCAGGCCGAGCTCTCGGGCCGCCTTCGCCTCCGCGGCAACTCGCGCGTTGGGGATCGCGGTGATCCGCACCGCCGAATCTGTCGGGACCTGCTGGAGATCACCGGACCAGCCATGCACCGGAAGGTCGTCGACCGCGGTGAGTGCTACCGAAGACGCCTTGTGGAGGACCACTTCGTACCGGTGCCGCGTCAGCTCGTTGTGCGCGTTGCCGTCCTTCAGCCGGATGTCGACACCAGCGCCGACGCGGCTCGCCCAGAGCGCGAACCACTCGGGGTCGATCACGAGCTCCTTCTCGAGCAGCATGGCCTGCTCGACCGCCGCACGCTTCAGCGCCGGGGCCGACTCCGGATGCTGAACTCGCTGTACGCCGGTCTGCAGCAGCGCAAGGGAGGCCCTGCGCCGGATGTCACCGAGAACCAGCCGGCCGTCGTCGGCCAGCAACTCCCACGCGTTGTCCAGAACCTGCTCGAGGTACCGCTCGTTCGGGAAGTACTGCGCGACCGAGTTCAGCACGATGGTGTCGAAGGTTCCCCGCGGCAAGCCCGACAGGTCGTCGGCCGGCTGGCATCGCAACTGGACCCGGTCTTCGAGACCGGCCTGTTCCACCTGACGTCGCAGCCGCTCGACGACGGCCGGCGAGAAGTCAGTGGCCCAGTACTGCTCGACCTGACCGGCGATCGGAGCCAGCAACAGACCGGAGCCGACACCGAGTTCCAGGATGGTGCGGGGAGAGCGTGACATCACCTGTTCCACCGCGGCGTCGCGCCAGGCCCGCATCTCCTCCAGCGGGATCGAGTCACCGGTGTAGCTGGACCTCCACAGGTCGAAGTCCTCGCCCCACGCCTGATCGGCGGACTCGACATAGGCCTGGTCGTAGACCAGCTGCCACTCCTCGACCTGCTCGCTCGCCCCTTCGTCGGTGCCGATGCCGGAGAGATCCGGCGTGACGTAGCCGACCAGCCGGACGTCGCCGGGCTGGTCCTCGCGGGCGATCACGACGGCCTGGCGTACCGCAGGGTGCGACACCAGCACGTGTTCGATCTCGCCCGGCTCGACCCTGAAGCCCCGGATCTTGATCTGATGATCGGCGCGCCCGATGAACTCGAGTTCGCCCCGCACCGTCCAGCGTGCCTTGTCGCCGGCGCGGTACATCCGTGCACCCGGCGCTCCGAACGGGTTGGCGACGAACCGCTCCGCCGTCAGCCCCGGGCGGCCGTAGTACCCGCGAGCGACACCGTCACCCGCGATCCACAGATCGCCGGGAACGCCCGCCGGTACGGGCTGCAGCGACTCGTCCAGGATCAGGATCTGCGTGTTGGCGATCGGGTGGCCGATCGTGGGCGCGGCGCCGACCGAGACCGTCGCCGCGGTCGACCAGATCGTCGTCTCGGTCGGTCCGTACAGGTTGGTCACGTGATCGGCGTGCTTGCTCAGCGTCTCGGCCAAGGCTGCGGGCAGCGCCTCACCACCGGTGAGGACGCGCAGACCAGCCATTCGGACGGGATCGTGGTCGACCAGCAACTGCCACAGCGACGGCGTGGCCTGCATGATCGAGACATCGTTGGTCTCGATCAGGTCGAAGACCACGGCCGGCTGCGAGACCTGCTCCTTGTCGGCCAGCACCACCTGGGCGCCGGCCAGCAGAGGCAGGTAGAGCTCCAGCCCGGCGATGTCGAACGAGACCGTGGTGACCGCCAATAAGCGGTCTGCCGCGGTCAGGCCGAACCGGTCCTGCATCGAAGCCAGGAAGTTGACCAGTGCGCCGTGCTCGATCACCACGCCCTTCGGCGTACCGGTCGATCCGGAGGTGTAGATGGCGTACGCCGTGTTCGACAGCGCGACCGGAACTCCCGGGTCGTCCTCGGAACAGCCCGACAGGTCTGCTCCAGCGAGCCGCTCGGCGTCGAGTACCAGCACCGGTTCGCAGTCCGAGACCACGAACTGCACCCTGGTGCCCGGGTAGTCCGGGTCAACCGGGACGTACGAGCCACCGGCCTTCATGACCGCCAGCAGCGCCACCATCAGATCGACCGAACGCGGCAGCAACACCGCAACGCGGAGCTCCGGCCGGACTCCTTCACTGATCAGCCAGTGCGCCAACTGGTTCGCCCGGCGGTTCAACTCGGCGTACGTCACCGACTCCTCGCCACGGACGACAGCAACCGCGTCCGGCGTACGTCGTACCTGTTGCTCGAACTGCGCCGGGACAGTCAACTGCGGAACCGCCATGGCTGTGTCGTTCCAGCCGGTGACGAGCTGATCCCGCTCCCCCGGACTCAGCACGTCGACCTGGCCGACTCGTACCGCCGGATCCGCCACGACCTGCTCGATCACCCGGACGAACCGGGCGGCGATCTTCTCCACCGTCGACCGGTCGAACAGATCGGTCGCGTACTCGATACCGCCGACCACCGACTCGCCCGTTTCGTCAGGCGACAGGTTGAAGAACAGATCGAACTTCGCGGTGCCCGTCGACACCGGCTCCACGACCACGTCGACGCCGGGGAGCACCAGGTCGGGCCGCACGTTGTTCTGCCACGCGAACATCACCTGGAACAACGGATGGTGCGCCGTCGACCGCTCCGGCCGCAGCAACTCCACCAATCGCTCGAACGGCACATCCTGATGGTCGTACGCCGCCAGCGCCTGCTCCCGGACGCCGTCCACCAACCGCTCGAACGGCAGGTCCGGGCCTAGCTGCACCCGCAACACCCAGGTGTTGACGAAGAACCCCACCAGGTCGTTCAGTGCCTCGTCGGTCCGGCCTGCGATCGGGGAGCCGATGGTCAGGTCGTCGCCACCACCGAGGCGGTTCAGCAGCACGGACAGTGCCGCCTGGAAAACCATCGACACGGTGACACCGCGGGAACGGGCCAGCTCCTCGACACCGGCCAGCAGTTCGCCCGGCAGGCTGAATTCCAGCACGTCACCGCGATAACTCGCCACCACCGGCCGCGGCCGATCCGACGGCAACGCCAAAGGTTGCGGAATCCCTTCCAGCGCGTTCCGCCAGTAGCCGGCCTGGACCGACAGCACGCTCTGCGGATCGGTCTCGTCTCCGACCAGCTCTCGCTGCCAGAGCGCATAGTCGGAGTACTGCACCGGCAGCTCCGGCCACACCGGGACGGCGCCGGACACCCTTGCCTGATAGGCGATCGACAGGTCGCGGGCCAGCGGCGCCATCGAGCCACCGTCACCGGCGATGTGATGGATCACCAGCGCGAGGACGAAGTCCTCCGGGCCACAGCGGAAGACGGACGCCCGGATCGGTACGTCGGCCGACAGGTCGAACCGGTAGCTGGCCACCGACGCCAGCATTCCGGCCACCCCCTCCGGCTCCACGTCGATGACCGGAACATCGAGCCGAACGTCGGCGGCGGGAAGGATCCGCTGGAAGGCGTCACCCTCGGCATCCTCGACGATCAGGGTCCGCAGACTCTCGTGCCGGCCGATGACGTCGTGGATGGCGGCCACCATCGCGTCGAGATCGAGCGCACCCTTCAGCCGCAGCGCGGCCGGCAGGTTGTACGTGGCGGACGGCCCTTCGAGACGGTCGATGAACCAGAGCCTCTGCTGGGCGTACGACAGCGGGATCATGTTGGTCTTCACCTTTCGGTCATCCGGCGCAGTGGCTTCCGAACGGGGGCGGTCAGGTCCTTGCAGCGCTGGGCGAGGCCGGCGACGGTGGGCGCCGCGAACACGGTCCGGATCGGAATCTCGATCCCGACCACGGTCCGGGCCCGGGCCACCAGGCGGGTGGCCAGCAGCGAGTGGCCGCCGAGCGCGAAGAAGTCGTCGTCCACGCCGATCCGCTCGATGCCCAGCACGTCCGCGAACAGGGCGCACAACTGTTGCTCCAGCGGCGTCCCGGGCGCCCGGTAGGCCCCACCGACGAACTCGGGCCGCGGCAGGGCCGAGCGGTCGAGCTTCCCGTTCGGGGTCAGTGGCAGTTCGGCCAGCACCATCACCGCCGCCGGGATCATGTACGCCGGAAGCCGCGCGCCCACCGAGGCCCGCAGCTCGTCGGTGGCCGGAGTCCCGTCACCGGTCCGGGTCACGTAGGCGACCAGCCGGACGTCGCCCGGCTGGTCCTCCCGGGCGACCACTACGGCCTGGTGCACCGCGGGATGGTCGGTCAGCGCCGCCTCGATCTCGGCCGGCTCGATCCGGAAGCCGCGGACCTTGAGCTGGTGATCGGTCCGGCCGACGAACTCGAGTTCGTTCGCGCTGTTCCAGCGAGCCGTGTCGCCGGTGCGGTACATCCGGCTGCCCGGCTCGCCGAAGGGGTTGGCGACGAACCGCTCGGCCGTCAGCCCGGGGCGGCCGTGGTACCCGCGAGCGACACCGTCACCGGCGATCCACAGATCGCCGGGTGCACCGGCGGGCACGGGTTGCAGGGACGCGTCCAGGACGAAGACCTGGGTGTTGCCGATCGGGCGCCCGATGGTCGGCGCGGTACCCGGCACCACCTCGGCGACGGTCGACCAGATGGTTGTCTCGGTCGGCCCGTAGAGGTTGGTCACCTTCGCTGCCTGCTTGCAGACCGTTTCGGCCAGCGCGGCCGGCAGCGCCTCACCACCGGTGAGCACCCGCAGACCGGCCAGTCGTGCCGGGTCCTCGGTGACCAGCATCTGCCACAGCGACGGCGTCGCCTGCATGATCGTCACCTGGGCCCGCTCGATCAGGTCGAGGACGACCGCGGGCTGCGAGACCTGCTCCTTGCCGGCCAGGACCACGCTCGCGCCGGCCAGCAACGGCAGGAAGAGTTCCAGCCCGGCGATGTCGAAGGCGACCGTCGTGACCGCCAGCAGCCGGTCACCGGCCGACAGACTGAACTTGTCCTGCATGGACGACAGGAAGTTCACCAGCGCCCCGTGCTCGATCACGACACCCTTCGGGGTCCCGGTCGAACCAGACGTGTAGATCGTGTACGCCGTGTTCGCCATCGCGACCGGCACGAGCAGATCGTCCTCGCCGTACGCCGCCAGATCCGCGGCGGCCAGCCGTTCTTCGTCCAGGACGAGGACCGGTGCGCAGTCCGACACCACGAACTCGACCCGCGCCGCCGGGTAGTCGGGATCGACCGGTACGTATGATCCACCGGCCTTGAGGATCGCCAGCAACGCGACCACCAGATCGGTTGACCGTGGCAACAACACCGCGATCCGGGACTCGGGTCCGACGCCCTGAGCGGCCAGCCATCGGGCCAGTCGGTTCGCGCGCCGGTTCAGTTCGCCGTACGACGTGGTCCGGTCGCCGCAGCTCACGGCCGGTGCGTCCGGCGTCTCGCGTACCCGCCGCTCGAACAACGTCGTGACCGTGGCCGGCTCGACTGCCGTCGTGGTGTCGTTCAGACCGTTGAGCAGCAGGTCGCGCTCTCCCGTACTCAGCACGTCGACCGCGCCGACCCGTTGCAGCGGGTCGCTGACGACCTGCTCGACGACCCGGACGAAGCGGGCCGCGATCTCCTCGACGGTGGATCGGTCGAACAGGTCGGTCGCGTACTCGATGCCGCCGGCCACCGACCGTCCGGTGCTGTCCGGAGCCAGATTGAAGAACAGGTCGAACTTGGCCGTGCCCGTCGTGACCGGCTCGATCGACACGTCCAGGCCGGGCAGTTCGAGGTCGGGCCGCACGTTGTTCTGCCAGGCGAACATCACCTGGAACAAGGGGTGATGCGCCGTCGACCGCTCCGGCCGCAGCAGCTCGACCAGCCGCTCGAACGGCACGTCCTGGTTGTCGTACGCCGCCAGTGCCTGGCCGCGGACCTCGTCCAGCAACCCGTCGAAACCGCGATCGGGCCGCGGCCGGACCCGCAGTACCCAGGTGTTGACGAAGAACCCGATCAGGTCGTTGAGCGCGTCGTCGGTCCGGCCCGCGATCGGCGAACCGATGGTCAGGTCGTCGCCGCCGCCCATCCGGTGCAGCAGCACCGCGAGCGCTGCCTGGAAGACCATCGAGACCGTGACCCCACGAGCGCGGGCCAGCTCCTCGACGCCGGTCAGCAACTCCGGTGGCAGCGCGAAGTCCACGATTCCGCCGCGGAAGCTGGAGGCCACCGGCCGCGGCCGGTCGGTCGGCAGCGCCAGCGGCTGCGGGACACCTTCGAGTTCGTCCCGCCAGTAGGCGGCCTGCACCGACTGCAGGCTCCGCGGATCCGATTCTTCACCCAGCAGCTGCCTTTGCCACAGGGCATAGTCGGCGTACTGCACGTGCAGCTCCGGCCATCCCGGAGCATCGCCGGCCGTGCGAGCGCGGTAGGCCGCCGACAGGTCGCGAGCCAGCGGCGCCATCGAACCACCGTCGCCGGCGATGTGATGGAGAACCAGCACGAGGACGAAGTCCTCGGGGCCGCTTCGCAACAGGGTGGTTCGCAGCGGAAGATCCGCCGACAGGTCGAACTGGTAGCCCGCGACGCCGGACACCACCTCAGCCACGGCAGCAGGTTCGACGAAGCCCCGGTCCTCCCAGAACAGCTCCGCTTCTTCCGGCGGGATCACTGTCTGGTGGGGACGTCCGTCGCTCTCCCCGAAGACCGTGCGCAGGGCTTCATGGCGTGCCACCACATCCTGCAGGGATGCTCGCAGCGCCACGGCGTCCAGCCGGCCCCGGAGTCGCAGGACCTGCGGGATGTTGTAGGTCGACGACGGTCCGTCGAATCGGTCGATGAACCACAACCGCTGCTGCGCATACGAAAGCGGCAACGGCTCCGGCCGGACCGCGCGCCGCAGTTCGAGCCGGGCGCCGGTGGAACCGGTCAGCTGAGCGGCCAGCCCCGCGACGGTCGGCTCCGAGAACACCGTCCGGATCGGGATCTCCACCCCGAGCACGGCCCGGGCCCGCGCGACCAGTCTGGTGGCGAGCAGCGAGTGTCCGCCGAGCGCGAAGAAGTCGTCGTCCACCCCGACCCGCTCGACCCCGAGCACGTCCGCGAACAGGCCACACAGCACCTCCTCCTGCGGCGTACCGGGCGCGCGGTAGACGCCGCCACCGAACTCCGGCCGGGGCAGGGCCGAACGATCCAGCTTCCCGTTCGGCGTCAGCGGCAACGCGGTCAGCACGACGACCGCCGCCGGCACCATGTACGCCGGAAGCCGCCCGCCGACGAAGGTCCGCAGCTCCTCGGCCACTGGCTGGTCGTCCTCCGTCTCCGGAGTCACGTAGGCCACAAGCCGCAGATCGCCCGGCTGATCCTCCCGCGCTACGACGACCGCTTGACGCACCGTGGGATGAGCGGCCAGCGCGTACTCGATCTCGGCCGGCTCGATCCGGAAACCCCGGAGCTTGAGCTGGTGATCGACCCGTCCGACGAACTCCAGTTCGCCGTCGGCACTCCACCGCGCCTTGTCACCGGTGCGGTACATCCGCTCCCCCGGCGCGCCGAACGGGTTCGGCACGAAGCGCTCGGCGGTCAGCCCGGGACGTCCGTAGTACCCACGAGCGACCCCGGCCCCGGCGGCGTACAGCTCACCGAGGGTTCCGGGCGGGACCGGCTTGAGCCCCGGTCCGAGGAGATAGAGCTGCATGTTGCCGAGCGGGCCACCGATCGGCAGGCTCGCGCCCTGGGTCCACGACCGGCCCGCCTCCAACGTGAACGCCGTGGTGTAGAAGGTCTCGCTCGGCCCATAGGTGTTGATGATCCGTACGTCGGGCAGGACGGCTCGCGCGCGTTCGATCAGCGCGTTCGTCAACGTCTCGCCACCGAGTACGACGGTACCGACCTGCAGCCGCTCGCCGACCTGGTCGACCAGTTCGGCGAAGGCCGACGGGACGGTGCTGATCACTCCGCCCTGCCAGTGATCGCGCTCCCCGACCACCAGGACGTCCCGGACCAGTTCGACGCAGCCGCCGGAGCAGAGCGTGGCGAACAGTTCCCAGACCGAGATGTCGAAACCGACCGACGTACCGGAGAGCAGTTTCGAGCCTGGCGGCTCGGCCAGGTAGTCACGCATCCGGAGCACGGCGTTGACGAGCACCCGCTGCGTCACCGCCACGCCTTTGGGGATGCCTGTCGTCCCGGAGGTGGTCAGGACGTAGGCCAGGTTGTCCGGCCGCAACGGCCGGCCGCGATCTGCGTCGGTCGGCTCGTCCGACCTCGCGTCCGGGGTGGTCAGTACGTCTTCGAGGTAGAGCCGCGGGATGTCGGCCACCGGCACCAGGCCATCGGTGTCGGCGTCCGTCACGACGAACAGCGGCCGGGCCGACGCCAGCGCTGTCGCGACTCGTTCGCTCGGGTAGTTCGGATCGACCGGCAGATACGCCGCGCCGGCCTTGACGACGCCGAGCAGCCCGACCAGCAGATCGACCGTCCGCGGGAGCGCGACGGCGACCACGGCATCGGGGCCGACGCCACGCCTGATCAACTGGTGCGCCAGCACGTTCGCCTTCTGGTGCAGCTCCCGGTAGGTGAGCGTGCGGCCCTCCGCTTCGACAGCGACCAACTCAGGAGTGTTGCGTGCCTGTTCGGCAAGGAGGTCCGGAACCGTCACCTCCGGCAGATCCACCGCCGTCTGGTTGAGCGTCCGTACCAGTCCGTCCCGCTCGTCCTCGGTCAGTACGTCGATCTGGCGCACGGTCGTGCTCGGATCGACGGCCAACTGCCGCAGGACGCGGGTCAGCCGGTCGGCCAGTCGTTCCGCGGCAGACTCGTCGAGTACGTCGGGCTGGTACTGCAGGCTGAGACGAAGGTGCGGCTCAGCCGCTGCCAGGACGGTCGCGGCGTAGTGCGTCGCGGCGTACGGGCGGATGCCGGTGACCGCGATCCCGGCCGACGAAGTTGCCTCGGTCAGACCGGCCCGGTCGACCGGGAAGGACTCGAAGACCACGAGGGTGTCGAACAGCGTGCTCAGTCCGCTCGCGCGCTGGATGTCGCCCAGTCCGTAGTGGTTGTGATCAAGCAGGCTTGCCTGGCTGTTCTGCACCGTGGCGAGCAGGCCGGCGACGGTCGCGCCCGGCGTACAGTCGATCCGCACCGGCACGGTGTTGATGAACAGGCCGATCATCGCGTCGACCCGATCGAGGTCGGCGGGCCGTCCGGAAACGGTGGTGCCGAACAGCACCTCCTGGCGACCGGTGAGCTCTGCCATCACCAGCGCCCAGGCCACCTGGACCACGGTGTTCAGCGTCACGCCGGCTTCGGCGGCGCGCTGCGACAGCAAGCCTGAGTCCTCAGCTGAGAGGGCCAGGTCCACCTGGCCGACTCCGCTGGATCGATTCTCGCCTGCAGGCGTCGAGATGGCGGCCGAGAGCAGCGTCGGTTCCTGTACCGACCCCAGCTCGGCGGCCCAGGCCCGGGCTCCGGCATCGCGGTCGTAACGTGACAACCACTGAAGGAAGTCGCGGTAGCTCCGTTTCCGCGGCACTGCCGCTACGTCGCTGCCGGCGGCGTACAGGCGCATGAGTTCCTGCATGATCAGCGGCAACGACCATCCGTCGAACAACACGTGATGAGCCGTCAGGACCAGCTCGGCGCGATCTGGCTCGAGCGTGACCAGGGTGAAGCGCAGCAGCGGAGGTGCCGCCGGGTCGAAGTGGGTAGCGCGCTCCTCGGCCAGGATGCGATCGAACTCCACCTCGCTGCCGGCCACGCCAGTGAGATCGACGTGTTGCCAAGGCACCTGAAGCTCGTCCACCGGCACCTGCACCTTGTCACCGGTGAGGGTGGGCACGAACGCCACCCGCAGGTTCGGGTGCCGGTCTAGCAGGGATTGCGCCGCATCCCGCATGAGCGCCGGATCCACTCGCCCAGCGAGCCGGAAGACGAACTGGGTCTGATAAGCGTCGAACGTCGTACCGGCCAGCATCGCGTGGAACAGCAGGCCCGACTGCAGCGGCGTGAGCGGCCAGACGTCGGCGAGCCGGCCATAGCGCTCCTGCCAGCCGTTCAGCTCCGGCTGGGTGACGTTCACCATCGGTACGTCGGACGGCGTCAGCCCGCTGCCCCCGTTGTCGACGTTGGTCGCCAGGCTCTGCAGAGCCGCACACCAACTGCCGGCCAGCTCTTCGACCTCATCCTCGGCCAGCACGCCGGTGGCGAAGGTGAACAGGCCGACCAACTGCTCGCCGTCACTCCCCTGGCCGACCACCGCGTTGAGTTCGAGGGAGGACAACAGCGGCATCTCGGCGGCCGGCGCCGCGACCAGCTCAGGACGCTCCGGCGCGAGCGCCCAGCCTTCCCAGCTGAAGCGACCCAGATAGTTGAAGCCGATCTCGTCCGCGGGCCGGCGGCTGAGCACAACGGCCGTCTCCGGGTTCGCGAAGCGGAGCAGGCTGTAGCCGATGCCTTTCTCCGGTACCGAACGAAGTTGCTCCTTGACCGCCATCAGTGCGGCCGCCGCGGCCTGGCCACCACTCATCGCACCACGCAGGTCGACCTGTGCAACGTCCAGCCGGACCGGATGCAGCGTCGTGAACCACCCGACAGTGCGAGACAGATCGGCCCCCGGCGCAAGGCTTTCCTCACGACCATGGCCTTCCAACCGCACCACAGGGGTCCCGGTACTACGAGTAGCGTCCGCCTTGACGCGCAGGGCCAACGCCAGCGCCGTCAGCAACACCTCGTCGACACCACAGTGGTAGGCGGCGGTCACCTTGTCGAGCAGCTCCGCGGTCAGCCCGGCCGGCAGCTCGACCCGGACCGTCTTCGCAGTACGGGTGAGGTCGACCGCAGGGTCGAGTGGCCGGTTGCCGATCACTTCGGTCGGCTGGTCGAGCAGGTCCGTCCAGTGACTCAGTTCGGCGACCCGATCGGGGTCGGCCGCCTCATCAGCGAGCGCATGCAGCCACCGTCGCAGCGACGTAGTCACTGCAGGCAGGCTCGGCTCGACTCCGCTCCGGGCTGCCTGCCAGGACGTCACCAGATCAGGCAGCAGCACTCGCCACGAGACGCCGTCGATGATCAAGTGATGGGCCGCGAGCAACAACCTGGCCGACGCCGTGCCCGGCGAGTTGAACAGCACGGCCTGCAGCAACGAGCCCTGGGTGGCGTCGATCCGCCGTACGGCGTTTGTTGCCTCGGACTCCAATCGGTCCTGCCAGGCCGGTGAACTCCAGTCGCCTTCCCACTGGACCTGGGTCAGCAGCCGGGCAGCATCGATCGAGCCCGCCGGGCCGACGACCAGACCGTCGGCGTCCAGCCGCGCACGCAGTACGTCGTGGTGGTCCATAAGGTTGCCAAGGGCAACCGCCAGGGTATCGACGGTCAACTCGGCCGGCACTTCGAGCACCAGCCACTGCGCCAGTTTGCCGAGGCCGGGGCCGCGCTCGGCGATCAACTGGGCCATCGGCGGCAACGGCATCCGGCCGACGCCACCACCCTCCAGCTCTTCGAGCACCGGCGCCTCGGTCTGCTGCGCGACCGCCTCGGCCAGCGCGGCCACCGTGCGGCGTTCGAAGACGTCCCGGGGAGTCACCACGAGTCCCCGGGCCCGGGCACCGGAGACGACCTGAATGGCCCGGATGCTGTCGCCACCGATGGCGAAGAAGTCGCTGTCGAGACCGATCCGGGTCATCCCGAGCACCTCGGCGAAGACCTCCGCGAGCGCATGCTCGTCGTCGGTCCGGGGCGCCCGGAAGGGACCGCCGCCGAACTCGGGTTTCGGCAGGGCGGACCGATCCAGCTTGCCGCTCCCGCTCAGCGGGAGGCGGTCCAGGAACACGAAAGCCGCGGGGACGAGATGACTGGGAACCCTGGCGGTCAGGAAGGCCCGCAGGTCACCGGCGGTCAGGCCGGCGCTGAAGTCGAGGTCGCCGTCAGCGTTGCCGATCCCGCCGGCGGCGACCGGTACGACGTACGCGACCAACTGGGTGCCACCCTCGGCGCCACCGGTGTCCCGTGCGACGACGGCGACCTGGGCCACACCGCCGTGCTGGGACAGAGTCGCCTCGATCTCGGCGGGCTCGACCCGGAAACCACGGATCTTCACCTGCTCGTCCGCGCGGCCGGCGAACTCCAGTTCGCCCTCGCCGTTCCAGCGGGCCCGGTCACCCGTGCGGTACATCCGCGTGCCCGGCGCGCCGTACGGGCAGGGGACGAACCGCTCTGCCGTCAGCCCCGCACGATCGCGGTACCCCCGGGCCAGCCCGTCGCCGGCGATGTAGAGGTCGCCGACAGCGCCGGGGGCAACCAGTTGCAGCGAGCTGTCGAGAACGTACAGCTGGGTGTTCCAGATCGGCTTCCCGATCGGTACGACCGTTGCCTCGGGCACGCATTCCCAGGAGGTGACGTCCACGGCCGCCTCGGTCGGTCCGTAGAGGTTGTGCAGCGGCACGTGACCGAGCACCTGACGGAAACGCTCGGCCAGCTCGGGCGGCAGGGCCTCCCCGCTGCAGATGACCCGGCGTAGGCCGGAGAGCGGCTCCGGGTCCGCCAGCCGGACGAACTCCGCGAGCATGGACGGCACGAAGTGCAGCGTGGTGACCTGCTCACGCTGGATCAGCCCGGCCAGGTACGACGGGTCGCGCTGCCCGTCCGGTTTGGCGACGACGAGCCCCGCGCCGGTGATCAACGGCCAGAAGAACTCCCACACCGACACGTCGAAGGACGACGAGGTCTTCTGCAGAACGCGGTCCGACGCGTCCAGCCCGTACCGGTCCTGCATCCACAGCAGGCGGTTCACGATCGCGGCGTGCGAGACCACGACGCCCTTGGGCCGGCCGGTCGATCCCGAGGTGTAGATCATGTACGCCGGGTGCGCCGCCTCGGTGGGCAGGCACAGCTGCGGTCCGCCGTCCAGGTCCAGCTCGTCGACGACCAGCCGTTCGGCGGTACCGCTCGGCAACTGGCCGGCGACCGCAGCCGAGGTGAGCACCAGGGCCGGGTCGGCGTCGGCCAGCATCATCTCGATCCGGGCCTCGGGATAGTCCGGATCGACCGGCACGTACGCCGCGCCGGCCTTCAGGATCGCGACCAGCGCGACCACCAGCTCCAGCGACCGCGGGACGGCCACCGCGACGAACTTCTCCGGCCCCGCGCCGCGCTCGGCGAGGAGTCGCGCGAGACGACCGGAGCGCTCGCTCAGCTCTTGGTAGGTCAGTGAGGCACCTTCGAACCGGACCGCGACCGCGTCCGGACTCTCCCCCGCCTGGCGCTCGAGCAGACCGGTCAGGCTGAGATCGGAGCGAGCTGCCTGCGGACCTCGGGAGACGGAAAGGATCGCCTCCCGCTCGGCATCGGCAGGACTCACGAGCTCTGCGCTGGGATCGGCCATGGCGACGTCCAGGAAGGCGGCGAACCTGTCGGCCAGCGCGCGGACGTCGCTGCCGGAGTAGAGCGTGGCAGGAGCGTCGAAGCGGACGTACAGATCGCTGTCGGGACTGCCGTCGCCGTAGGTCGAGATCATCACCTCGTCGAGCGCGCCGAAGACACCGCCGGCGAAGCGGGCCCGGGCGTCACCGAACCGGAGTTCCTCGACCTGCGGGATGACGTTGACGATCGGGCCGAAGGGGCTCCGGCCGGAGCCCGCCTGCCCGGTCGCGCGCTGGATCAGCGAGAGCTGATGGGTGGCGTGCCGGAGCAGCGACCGGCGCTCGTCGACGATCGAGGCAGCCAGTCCCGCCAGGTTGCAGCCGCGCGGCAACGCGACCCGCAGCGGAAGAATGTTCGACAGCAGACCGGGCGCCCGCCTGGTCGCACCGATCCGGTTGTTCGCGGTGAAAGAGAGCAAAGGCCGGGTGCGGTCGGTCAGCTTCCCGACGAAGGCCGCGGCCGCGGCGACCAGCAGCTCGGGCACCGAGGTGCTCGCCGCCTTCGCTGCTTCAGCCCATCGAGCGACCACCTCGGCCCGGACGGCGCGGGTGGCGCTGGCCATCCCGAGCGGTTGTGACAGGTCGTCCCAGATGGTGACCTCAGTGTCCGTCGTGGCGGCGTGGGGAGGAGGAAGTACGCCGGTCGGTAGCTGCGCCGGCGCGGAGTCCCGCGCGACGTAGGAGACCCAGAACGACTCGTCCTGCGCGAACCGCGCCGAGGCCCGGTAGGCCTGGTCCTTGCTCAAGGCAACTGTCGCTTCGACCACCGGCTGGTCGGTCACCGGTCCGCCGGTCGACAACGCGGTGTAGATCTCCGAGATGCGTTGCGACAGCAGATTGATCAGTCCGAAGGCGTCGGTGACGATGTGGTGGAAGACCAGCACCACGAGAGACCTGGAGCTGCTCACTCGGACGGCACCCATCCGCAGCAGCAACTCCCCGGCCAGGTCGAACGGCCGGCCGACCTGCCCCGCGACGAAGTCGTGGGCCGCGCCGAGCGGATCCTGTTCGGTGCTCGTGTCGGCGAAGAACGGCGACCAGTCGCCGGCCTGCCTGACGACCTGGCGGACCTGGGTGTCGTCGCGCACGAAGTTGACCGTCAAGGGTTTGGCCTCGGCCACCGCGCGGCGCAGTGCGACCGTCAGCCGCTCGGGATCCAGAGCGCCGTCCACTTCCCACACCACGGCGACGTTGTTCGGCTCGTCCGGAGCCAGCTCCTGCGCCAGGTACATGGCCTCCTGCGCCGGCGTGACCTCCGAAGAACCCATGGACGTGTCTCCTCCTCCGTGCACCGACGAATTGCCTGGCATCCCGAGTGTTGTAACGGCAGCTGTACCGGTCAACCTGGCTGACAGACCTGCGCCAGAAACTGCATTCTGCACATTTGATCAAATGCACTTCCTTCGGCCGGAAAGGAAGCTGTGACGCTTCCGACGCGCGCTGAGTGGGTCTTTCCCGGGCAAATGCGGCATGATCGTCCCGTCCGGCATTGACGGCGGACGGTAGTTGGCCGACGACGTATGGTGGACGACGTCGGCCGAGAGAAGTGCACTGGGGAAGGAGGATAGTCACGGTCAGAACCGTTTGACGGCGCTGCACAGCCTGCTGAGGCAGGGCGATCACGCTCGCAGCCCCGGGTCTGGGGGACCCGGACGTGCCATGACACTTCTGTGTCGGCAAATCGCGGGCGCATCGTGTACAGCATTGAGTCAAACATTTGAACATCTCGGAGTCAATCATTTGAAGTGAGCATTCTGCACTCGTTCGAGTGGACCCACTTCAAGTACGGACCGCCCTGAAATACATCCGTATCGTTGAACTTTGGGGGACCTTTTGCCCAACTACTCCAAAAGCGCGGTGAAACTCGTCCGATGGCCGGTGGAAGAGGAGGCGAGGTCGCTTTGCAAAGACGAAGGGATCCCGTGTCTGCTGGTCGTCGAGGCAGGAGTCGAACCGCCGGTCTGCAGTGATCCGCGGGAGGACTGGGTCCGCCCACCCATCTCGCGGCCCGACCTCGACGCCCGGGTAGAGGCGTTGTTCAATCGGGTGTACGGCTCGCGCGTTCCCCGGCTGGACTCGGTCGGCACGCTGTACTTCGACGACCAACTGGTCACCATCTCGTCGGCGCAGATCAAACTGATGGAACTGTTCGTCGAGCGGTTCGGTGAGGTCGTCTCCCGCGACGAACTGACCGAGCGACTGAACGAGTCGTCCCCGGCACCGAGCCGGAACTCGCTCGACCTGCACATCATGAGGTTGCGCCGCCGGCTCGGCGACGTGAACCTCGCGATCAGAACGGCCTGGGGCCAGGGCTACATGCTGGAAGCGCCCGAGGCGTAGCACCAACCGACAGGGGACCATGGCTCCTGACCGCCATGGTCCCCTCAGGGCTTTACCGGCCATCCCGTCACAGCTCAGTTGGGCGTACCGGTGGGAACCAGCGCTTCGTGTACCTCGCCGCGCAGCCGGCGCAGTTGCGGGAACGGCAGCCGGATCCGGCTCGCGATGTAGCCGGCCCCCGAGCTCCCCGCCGTACCCGGGCGCTCGCCGAGCATCGCGGAGATCATCGTCAGGTGGGCGATCTTCCAGCGCCAGAACCCGTTGCCGACATCGATCAGCCCCTCGGCGACCCGGTGCAGGACGCCGGCACTCGAACCCAGCCGGCAGACCGAGCCGATCGACATCCCCTGGGCCACCGTGTAGGCCTCGAACGCCGCGTACAGTCCCTCCGGACGTTCGTCGTTGCCCAGCAGGTCGTCCAGCTGGTGGAACTGCTGGGACTGCGCGCCGCTCGCGGTGCCGAGGTAGGGACGAAACTCCGCGAAGTGCCGCAGCGGCATCTTCTCCAGCGCCACCAGCTGGTCGTGCAGAAGACCCAGGAGCCGGCCGACCCGGTCGAGGTACTCCACGCTCAGGTCGGCGTCGGAGTTGCCGTAGTCGGGACGCAGGGCGTCGGTCGCCGCGAGCAGGTCCGCCAGGATCTGCTTCAGCCAGATCTCCGAGGCCTGGTGCGCGACGATGAAGAAGTGCTCGGCCAGCACCACCTCGCGCTCGGCCGTGTCGGACGTGCGGGGCTCCTGCATGGACAGCAGCTTGTCGAGCTGGAGATAGCCGGCGTACGTGAGGCCATTCATGGCGCTACCGCACGTTCCGGTCGTTGACAAAGGCAAGCAACGAGTCCACGCCGGACCTCAGCACCTCTGGATCCACGCAGAAGGCGATCCGCACCAACTTGTCCGCCGCGGGGTCGGTGTCCATCGCCACCAGCGCGCCCCGGTCGTCGAGTCGCGGGCGCAGCCCGAAACCGGAACCCGGTACGACGGCGACCCCCCGCTCCTCCAGCAACTGCGCCGAGAACGCCTCGGCGCCGAGCCCTGTGCGGCTGATGTCCAGCATCGCGTACCAGCCCCCGGACGGCAGCTCGCGCAGCAGACCGGCGTCCCGCAAGGCGGGCAGCACGGTATCCCGGTTCTGCTGCACCAGCTTCCGGTTCACCTCTGCCGCCTCGGGCATCCGGAGCGCCGCGATGCCGCCGTACTGGACCGGTGTCGGCGGCGCGATGATGCCGGCCTCCTGCACCACCCTGATCCCGGCAGCGGCCGCGTCGTTCGCCGTCACGACATAGCCCAGCCGGTAGCCGGTCATCGCCAGACTCTTCGAGAAGGTGAAGACGCTGTGCACGATTCGCTGCTCCGCGGGCAGGTCGCGTTCGCTCGCCGCC
This sequence comes from Kribbella sp. CA-293567, assembly GCF_027627575.1. NCBI lineage: Bacteria > Bacillati > Actinomycetota > Actinomycetes > Propionibacteriales > Kribbellaceae > Kribbella > Kribbella sp. CA-293567. The sequence goes on along the minus strand of NZ_CP114065.1, from coordinate 2,954,477 downwards.
AGCGAAAGGTGGTTGCCCTCGTACACGAAGTGCTCGTACGCCTCGTCGCTGATCACCTGCCAGCCACGCTCCCGGGCCAGTGCGAGCAGCCCGGCGAGCCGGTCGGCCTCGAGCACCGCACCGGTCGGGTTGGCCGGTGAGTTCACCAGCAGGATGCGGGTGTTCGCCCCCGAAACTTCGGCGATCGAGTCCAGGTCAGGGAAGAACCTGTCGTCCAGTGAGTAGAACACCGGACGCAGACCGGCCAGCAGACTCTGCTGCACGTGGATCGGCCAGTGCAGATCAGGAAGCAGGATCTCGGTCCCCGGCTCGGCCATCGAGAGCAGCAACGCCTGCAGCCCCTGGCAGGAGCCCGGGGTGACGAAGATCCGCGAGATCGGGGTGTCGATGCCGTTCTCCAGCTCCAGCTTCGCGGCCAGCAGCCGTCGTAGCTCCGGCAGCCCCTCGACATCCGTGTACGACGTCCGGCCGGCTCGCTGGGCCTCGGCGATCGCCTCCGCGACCTCGGCCGGCGGAGTGAAGTACGGCTCCCCGACGTGAAGCCTGGTCACCGGCGTTCCGGTGATCAGTTCACGGGCATCGGCGGCACGGAAGATCTCGTGCAGCGACGACGACGGAATGGCTGTGGCAACAGGTGGATGGCTCATCGCTTCGGTCCCCAACTCGTGGTCAGCTTCGCGGTCACTTCTCGGGTCGAGCTGTTGCTGCTCTGTCCTTCGGGCGGTCTACGTGGTGCGACCGCCGTCCACCGGGAGCAGCACCCCGGTGATCCAGCCGGCGAAGTCCGGATCCAGCAGACAGGCCACCCAGCGCGCGACCTCGTCGCCTTCGCCGAACCGGCCCATCGGCGTACCGGCGAGCAGGTTCTCGTGCAAGGCGACGGTCTGCTCCGCGGTCAGGCCCAGGTCCTGCCACATGGGGGTGTCCACCGGGCCCGGCAGGATGGCGTTGATCCGCACGTCCGGCGCGAGCTCGCGGGCCAGCGAACGGGTGAGACTGTTCAGCGCGGCCTTGCTGGCGCCGTAGAAGGAGCGGCCGGGCATCGACAGCGCACCGGCCACCGAGGAGACGTTGACGACCGAGCCGTTCTCCGCCCTCAGGTACGGCAACGCCGACCGGATCAGCTGCGCGGGGCCGCGGACGTTCACTGCCCACATCGCCTCCAGGTCCGCCGCGTCGACCTCCTCGATCCGGCCGAAGCGGGCCAGCCCCGCGTTGTTGACCAGACCGTCCACCCGGCCGAACTGTTCGACGGCCGCGGCAACGATCTCGTCACTGCTGCCGTCCGCACCGACGTCCGCGGCGACGACCGCGACCTCCGCGTCGATCCCGGCGGCGGTCTCCTTGAGGGCGGCCTCCCGGCGGCCGGCGATCGTGACCAGCGCGCCCGCACCGGCCAGGTGCTCGGCAATGGCCCTGCCGATCCCCGAACCGGCGCCGGTGACGATGACGGAGCGACCGGAGAGGCTCATGACACCGCCCGGCGCCGCAGCGCGTCGATCGGTACGTCGGCGAAGATGTCTTCGATCAGCTCACCGACTTCGTGGAAGACGTGGAAGTGCCCGCCTGCGCGACGGCGTACGGAGAACGAGCCGGTGCTGACCTCACCCCACTCGGCCAACTGCGCCTCGTCGACCAAAGGGTCGCCGATGCCGTGGTAACAGACCACCGGGCAGTCGAGCGCGATCGGCTGGGCCGGTGGCTCGTACAACTCGTTGGCCCGTACGTCGGAGCGCAGGGTCGGCAACAGGATGCTGCGAAGGTCGGCATCGGCGGCGATCTCGGGTTCGACTCCACCGAAGCCGCAGACGATCGACCAGAGCTCGTCGTCGTCCCGCAGATGAGTGTCCCCACCACCGGCCAGGCGCGGCGGCGGCGAGGCGGAGACCACAAGCCGCTCCGGTCGTACTCCGCTGCGCTGCAGGACGAGCGCGGTCTCGTAGGCCACCAACGCACCCAGGCTGTGGCCGAACAACACCGTCGCCGTCGGCTCGAGTGTCAGCAGTTCCGCACTCACCTGCGCTGCCATCCGTCGTACGTCCTCGACGGCCGGTTCGACGAATCTGTCACCACGTCCTGGGTACTGCGCGACGGCGAGTTCGGCCCGCGCGGGCAGTTCACCTGCGAAGCCGGCATAGCTCGCCGCCGAACCGCCGGCATGGGGAAAGCAGACCAGCCGCACGGCCGGTCTCGCGACAACGTGTGACCGCCGCAACCAGCTACGACCTCCGGTACGGGCCATGACCTCCACCTCGCGCTCGGCACCTGTCCATCGAAGTTCGAGCGTTGCACCTCCCCGGACGGCCGGGGCCAGAATCTTTCGGCTCTCAGTCATCCGGTGAAAGAACTACGCAAGAGACCCCGGACCGGCCGGGACTGCTTGCCAGGCTGTCGTTGCCACTCGCATCCATGGTTCGGCCGAAGGAGTCGCAGATGAGTCCCGTCGAGTTTCTCGATCTCACGGATCCGGCGACCTTCGTCCGGCACGAAGCCCGTGAGTACTGGCAGCAGGTGCGGCCGGAGCATCCCGTGTACTGGCACGACTCCCCCGGTGAACTCCCCGGCTTCTGGGTCGTCACCCGGTTCTCCGACATCCAGTCCGCGTACGGCAACGCCAAGCAACTGAGCTCCGCCCGCGGCACCGTGCTCGACGTCCTGCTGCACGGCAACGACTCGGCCAGCGGGAAGATGCTCGCCGTCACCGATCGCCCACGGCACCAGCAGTTGCGGAACCTGATGTTGCGCGCCTTCTCCCCGAGGGTGCTCGGGCCGGTGGTCGAACGGGTCGAGCAGCGCACCCGCCGACTGGTCGCCGACGTGGTCGAGCTCGGATCGTTCGACTTCGCCACCGAGGTGGCCGAACACATCCCGATGACCACCATCTGCGATCTGCTCTCGATCCCCGACGGTGACCGCGCGGAGCTGCTCAAGTGGAACAAGCTCGCGCTGTCGGCCGACTCCGAGGAGGCCGACGAGCTCGACTCGCTGATCGCCCGCAACGACATCGTCGCCTACTTCATGGACCTCGCGAAGTACCGGCGGGACAACCCCGGCGACGACGTGATCACGATGATCGCGACCACCCAGGTCGGCGGTGAACTGCTCAGCGACGAAGAGGTCGCGCTCAACTGCTACAGCCTGATCCTCGGCGGTGACGAGTCGTCGCGGATGTCGGCGATCGGCGCGGTCAAGGCACTCGCCGAGAATCCCGGCCAATGGGCCGCGCTGCGGGCCGGCGCCGTCTCGCTCGACGGCGCCGTCGAGGAGGTCCTGCGCTGGGTCACGCCGGCCATGCACTTCGCCCGGACCGCGCTCGCCGACCTGGAGATCGCGGGTCAGCCGATCCGGGCCGGCGACATCGTGACGCTGTGGAACACCTCGGCCAACGACGACGAGACGGTCTTCGCCGATCCGCGGACCTTCGACCTGGGCAGGCAACCCAACAAGCACCTGACCTTCGGCCACGGCCCGCACTTCTGTGTCGGTGCGTTCCTGGGCCGGGCCGAACTCCGGGCGCTGCTGGCCGCCCTCGCGGACTCGGTCCAGTCGATCGAGCTGGCCGGTACGCCGCCGCGGATCTACTCGAACTTCCTCTTCGGCTACAGCAGCCTGCCCACCGTCTTCCGGTGAGCAGGCCGTCAGCCTGGCCGCCGGCCGCCTGATCTAGGCGGCCTTCTCGACCACCAGCGCCAGCTCCGCGATGCTGGTCGCCTCGAACAGCGACCGCATCGGAACCTTGATCCCGAGGTCCTGCCTGATCCGGCCGGCCAGCTTCGTCGCCATCACCGAGTGTCCGCCGATGTCGAAGAAGTTCTGGTCGGCCGTCACCACCGGCAGGTCGAGCAGTTCGGCGACGATCGCGCAGAGCACCTCGTCGTACGGCGTGCCTTCCTGCCAGCCGTGCTGCTGAGCAACGGGTTCGGCGGCTCGGCTCCGCAACGCCGTCCTGTCGATCTTGCCGTTGGACGTGGTCGGGAGGTGGTCGAGCAGCGTGACCGTCGACGGCACCATGTGGTCCGGCAACGACCGGCCCACATGCCGCCGCAGCTCGAGCGCGGTGATCTGCTCCCCTGGCGAGGTCGTCACATAGGCGACGACGCGGGCATCGGCCAGGTCGCCTTCCACCGCGGCGACGGCGAGTTCGACCGCCGGGTGGCCGGCCAGAGCCGCTTCGACCTCCCCCAGCTCGACCCGGAAACCACGGACCTTCACCTGAGCGTCGGCGCGACCGGCGAACAGCAACTCCCCGTCAGCCCGACGAGATCCGCGGTCGCCCGAGCGGTACATCCGGCTTCCGGGCTCGCCCTGCGGGTCCGCCACGAAGCGAGTGGCGGTGATCCCGGGGCGATTGAGATAACCACGGGCCACGCCCGGTCCGGACAGGTACAACTCGCCTTCCGCGTCACCGTCGACCACCTGCAGTCGGTCGTCGAGCACCTGCACCGTTTCCTCGGTCCAGGCCGAACCGATCGTGATCTCGTCGTCGGCAGGGTCCACCGGGCCGCTGAGGGTCGAGCCGACGGTCACCTCGGTCGGGCCGTAGCCGTTGAACAACCGGCGCCCGGGCGCCCACTTGCGGACCAGGGTCGGCGTACAGGCATCACCGGTCGACATCACCGTGCCACCGATCAGAACTCCCTCGGCGTCGGTGACGCTCAGAGCCACCGGCGGCAGCGTCGCGTGCGTGATCTCGTGCTTGAGCAGCGTGTCCCGCAGAGGATCGCCGGGCAGGACGTCATCGGCCGAGGCCATCACCAGGGCCGCTCCCGACAGCAGCGCGAGCGTGATGTCCCAGAACGCCGCGTCGAAGCTGATCGAGGCCCACTGCAGGACGCGATCGCCGGGACCTGGGGCGATCCGCTCGGCATGAGTGGCGATCATGGCTGCCGTGCCTGCGTGGCTCACCGCGACGCCCTTCGGCGTACCGGTGGAGCCGGAGGTGTAGATCACGTACATCAGATGGGACGCGAGCAGCGGAGCCAACCGGTCGGCGTCGGTCAGATCATCGGCGGCTTCGCGCAGACACTCCGCCTGCAGCTCCGGCTGGTCGACGACGTACTCCGCCGGCTCGTCGCCCAAGCCCGGTACCTCGCTCGTCCTGACCAGCAGTGCCGGACCGGCGTCAGCGAGCATGTACGCGAGCCGATCGGCAGGATAGGTCGGGTCAAGCGGGAGATAGGCGCCGCCGGCCTTGAGCACGGCGAGCAGCACCGTGATCAGCTGATCCGAGCGCGGAACGGCCACCGCCACCAGCGAGTCGGGCCCGATGCCCAGGGCGACGAACCGTCTGGCCAGCTGGTTCGCCCGCGCGTTCAGCTCGGCGTAACTCGCACTGCTGTCGCCGAAGATCACCGCCGGCGCCTCGGGGAATCGGGCAACTGTCGACTCGAACAATTCCGGAACCGTGGACAAGACCTACTCCTTGGATCAGCCGGCGCGAGAAACGGACACCTCACCTGCCGGGGATCCTAGGAAGAGCGGCGATCGGCGACCACCCGGCTGACAGAAACCGGACAGGGCCGAGCCGATTCCCCAAGCCCACAAGGGACTCCTGTCGCGTCTCTGTCAGCCCGGTTGGCGTCCCGCGGCCGATGCCCGACGGTAAGGAACCGAGGACCTTTGTCACCCCTGACCCACGTCGAACCCCCTAGTCTGATCGGGAGCCGAGATGCTCGAAGGCTGCGTTCCCTGGCCCGGCGAACTCGCCGAGCACTATCGCCGCCAGGGCTACTGGCACGGCCGGCCGCTGGGCGAGCTGCTGCAGGAGGCGTGTTCCACCTTCGCCGACAAGGTGGCCGTCGTGTGCGGTGACCAGCGGCTCACGTACTCCGGACTCGCCGCCCGGGCCGACCTGATGGCGCGGGAGCTCGCGAGTCGCGGAATCGGCTCCCTCGACCGGGTCGTCGTCCAGCTACCCAACGTGCCGGAGTTCGCGACGGTCGTGTTCGCGCTGTTCCGGCTGGGCGCGATCCCGGTGATGGCGTTACCGGGACACCGCAAGCACGAACTCGTGCACCTGTGCTCGCACTCGGGCGCCGTCGCGTTGATCGTGATGAGCGAGTTTCGTGGGTTCGACTACCGGGAGCTCGCCCAGGAGGTCCAGCACGACGTACCGGGCGTGGAGCACCTGTTGATCGCGAACGAACTCGGTGACAGCGCACCTGAGACGCAGTACCCGGTGGTCGATCCGTCCGAGCCGGCCCTCTTCCTGCTGTCCGGTGGGACGACCGGTCTCCCCAAACTGATCCCCCGGACGCACGACGACTACGCGTACAACATGCTGGCCACCGCCGAGGCGCTGCAAGTGGACAGCACCTCGACCTACCTGGCCGTCAACCCGGTCGCCCACAACTCCGCGCTCGGCTGCCCCGGTCTCTTCGGCACGCTGCTGGCCGGTGGCAAGGTCGTGCTGGCCTCGACCCCTCGGCCCGCCGAACTGTTCGACCTCATTCGCGAGGAGCAGGTCACCTTCACGACGCTGGTGCCCGCCACCGTGCGGCTCTGGATCGACCACGCGCAACGGAACCCGGTCGACCTGTCCGCGGTGCATCTGCAGATCGGCAGCTCGAAACTCACGCCGGGCCAGGCCGAGGAAGCGCGCAAGTTCCTGAACTGCGAGCTGAGTCAGTGGTTCGGGGTCGGCGAGGGCCTGCTGACCCACACCCGGCTCGACGACCCCGACGAAGTCATCCTCAACACCGAGGGCCGCCCGATCGCCGCCGACGACGAGATCCGCGTGATCGATGACGAAGGCAACGAAGTACCGGACGGGGTCGACGGGGAGCTGGTGGCCCGCGGCCCCTACACCATCCGTGGCTACTACCGGGCGGAGCAGCAGAACCTCGGATCCTTCACCCCGGACGGCTTCTTCCGGACCGGGGATCTGGTCCGGCGCGCGCCGGACGGGAACATCGTCGTCGTCGGCCGGCTCAAGGACGTGATCAACCGGGCCGGGGACAAGGTCCCCGCCGAGGACGTCGAGGAGCAACTGGTCGCGCACCCCGGTGTCCGGGACGCTGCCGTGATCGGGGTGGAGGACGCCACCCTGGGCGAGCGCACCTACGCCTTCGTCGTACTGCGGGACGAGAGCATCGAACTGCCTGCCCTCAAGGCGTTCCTGCGCGACCGCGGTCTGGCCACCTACAAGATCCCGGACAAACTCGTGCCGGTTGCCGAACTGCCCCGCACCCCGGTGGGCAAGGCGGACAAGGTCGCTCTGCGCGCCCTGGCCGCTCGCCGGGCGTCCTGACTTTCGACACCAACCAGAGGAGTGATCTTGATGGACACCTGGCTGCTCTGCCAGGACGACATGGTGCGGCTGCTCAACGTCGTCGGACGGGATGCGCTGATGCAGCGCCTGATCGCGACGCTCGATGAAGGCTTCACCGAGCTCGGCCACGGCCGCCGCGCCGAGTCGCCCATGCGTACCGGCTTCACCCGGACCGGTGACATCCCAGGGGTCGTCGAGATCATGCCTCATCGGGACCCGGATCTCGGGGTGACCGTCAAGACCGTTTCCTACAGCCCGCGCAACGTCAACGACCACGACCTGCCGACCATCCTCGGCACCGTCTCGCGGATCGACGACAACACCGGCCGGCTGGTCGCCCTCACCGACGGCGTACTGCTCACCGCGCTCCGCACCGGCGCAGCCAGCGCCGTCGCCACCCGCCGCCTCGCACACCCCGGCTCCCAGGTCGTCGGCCTGATCGGCACCGGCGCCCAAGCCGTCACCCAGCTCCACGGCCTGAGCCTGGTGATGGACATCAACCAGGTGCTGGTCTACGACATCGAGGACGCGCACGCCAAGAGCTTCATCGCCCGGGCTGCCTTCCTCGGACTGGACATCGAACTCGCGTCACCCGAGCGGATCCTCGCGGAGTCCGACGTACTGTGCACGGCCACGTCGGTCCCCGTCGGCCAAGGCCCCGTCTTTGCTGACGGCAACCATCTTCCCCATCTGCACATCAACTCCCTCGGCGCGGACGAGATCGGCAAGACCGAACTCCCGGTCAGCCTCCTGCGGCGAGCACTGGTCTGCGTCGACCACCGCGAACAGGCCCGCCAGGAAGGCGAATGCCAGCAACTCGCCGAGGACGAGATCGGCCCGTCGCTGGCCTACCTCTGCGCGCACCCCGAGGAGTGGGCGCACCACCGCGAGTCCCTCACCGTCTTCGACTCCACCGGCGTCGCGTTCGAAGACCACCTCGCCCTCGACGTCATCCTGGCGGCCGCGGAAGAGCACGGCCTCGGCACCAAGGTGTCGATCGAATGCCACCCCGACGACGTACTGGACCCGTACTCCCTCCGCGGCTATGTCCCCGCAACGCCCCAACTGACCCACTGAAGCCAAGCGGTGGCCGGCCCTCGCGAGCCGGCCACCCACCGATCTGATCGGGAGGTACCGGTGTACAACCCCGCCGCTGGATTCCCCGGCGTAGTCGTCGAACTCGCCTACACCGACCTACCAACCGCCATCAACTGGCTCACCCGCGTCTTCGGATTCCGCGAGCTACTCCGCCAGACCGTCGACGGCACCGTCCACCACGCCGACCTCGACACCGGCGGCGGCGTCGTCATGCTCGCCAAAGCAGGCGACCGCCTCACGACCCCTCCCGCCGGCGTACCCGCTGCAGCCCAACTGATCGTCTGGGTCGACAACGTCGACAAGCACTACGCCACCTCAGTCTCCGAAGGCGCCCAGGTCCTGCACGAACCCCGCGACAAACCCTGGGGCCTACGCCAGTACCTCGCCCACGACCACGAGAACCACCTCTGGGAGTTCACCGAACACATCCGCGACGTCCCCGCCCACGACTGGGGCGCCACCACCCGGACATGATCGATCCGGCCGCCGCTGACCTGTACGACGCCATGGTCGAGCCCACCCCCTGCCGCCGCCGCCCGTCCGACTGGGACGCCGACCAAGACACCCCACTGCGCACGATCCGCGACTTGGTCCAGCAGTGCCGCACACGCTGCCCTGTCTTCGACACCTGCGCACGCTTTGCCGCGACCCAACCGCCGGTGACAGGCGTCCTGGCCGGGCGCTACCTCCCTCACGATGACGGCCGGCCCCTGGCCAAGACACTCACTGCCGAACTCGAACACCGAATTCGCGAAGGCGAGTTCCTCCCGGGCGACGTACTGCCGTCAGAAGACGACCTCTCGGCCACCACTGGTTGCGACTGGCAAACGATCAAGACGGCCTACGCGGCTCTCAGAAGAGACGGCTTCGTCAAAGTCAAGAAGGTCCGAGGAGTAGCCGTCCGAATCGTCCTCGCCACCTACGACACGGCGGCCTGACCTCTGGTAGGCCGATCACTGTGCCAAATGTGTCGCCCGCGACGACAAGGTGCAGGTGTAGAGCCGGACGCCCGCGGAAGCGCTCCCGTCCAGGCAGCGCCCGGACTGACCATGCTTGAGCGTTCCGTCCGCGTACTCGACAAATCGTTGGTAGTCACCGGCATTGCAGGTCTTGAGGACGACGCCTCCCGCGACGCTGCCGTCGAGGCACAGTCCGGTTCGGGCGTTCTTGAAGCGAGTTCCCACCGCAGCATGAGGTCACCTAGAAAGGCTGTCGGAGCCGTACCAGCCGGGCTGGCTAGGACCCTCAGAAGACTTCTGAACAAGGCTACTTGAGCTCGGCGGATGTCTTCCCGAGTAGTCTGCGCGCGATGATCAACTGCTGAATCTGCTGAGTGCCTTCGAAGATGTCGAGGATCTTGCTGTCGCGGGCCCACTTTTCCAGGAGTTCGTGTTCGGAGTAGCCGAGGCTGCTGGTGAGTTCTACGCAGCGGAGGGTGATGTCGTTGCCGACGCGGCCGGCTTTTGCTTTGGCCATCGAGGCTTGCAGGGAGTTGGGGCGGCCGTTGTCGGCCATCCAGGCGGCTTGGAGGGTGAGGAGGTAGGCGGCTTCCCAGTCGGCTTCCATCTGGAGGTACGACGCGGCGGCCGACGGCTGGAGGTGGATGGGGCGGTCGTAGTCGACCTCGACGCCGGCGGCCGACAGCAGGTCGCGGGTCAGTTCGAGGGACGCGCGGGCGCAGCCGACTGCCATCGCGGCGACCAGGGGGCGGGTGTTGTCGAAGGTCTGCATGACGCCCGCAAAACCCTTGTCCGCATCGACTTCCGGAGTACCGAGCAGGTTCTCGGCCGGCACCCGGCAGTTTTCGAAACGGATCGTGGCTGTGTCGGAGGAGCGGATGCCAAGCTTGTGTTCCAGCCGCTCGACCGTCATTCCGGGGGTGTCCTTGAAGACGACGAACGACTTGATCGCGGCCCGGCCGAGCGACTTGTCCAGCGTCGCCCAGACCACGACCGCGTCGCAGCGGCCGCCGGCGGTGACGAAGATCTTCTCCCCGTCGATGACATAGGCGTCACCGTCCAGGCGCGCCGTGGTCCGGATGTTCGCCGAGTCCGAGCCGCACCCCGGTTCGGTGATCGCCATCCCGGCCCAGACACCGTCGAAGCGCTCGAGTTGCTCGTCCGAGGCGACCGAAGCGATCGCCGAGTTGCCCAGACCCTGCCGCGGCATCGACAGCAGCAGGCCCACGTCGCCCCAGCACATCTCCATGATCGACAGCACGGACGACAGGTTGGATCCGTTCTTCACCTGGCCGTCGTCACCATCCACCTCAGTACGCCGTACGCCGCCCGCCCCGGCACCCGATCCGGTCCCGGACGCACCCAGCCCGTCGACCATCGCCGCGAGCATGTCCAGTTCCTTCGGATACGCGTGCTCGGCGAGATCGTAGGACCGCGAGTTCGGCCGCAGCATCTCGGCGGCGACCTGATGCGCCTGGTGCACGAACGCACGGAACTTCCGCGGAGTCTCGAGGTTGATCATCAGACCAGCACCGCACCTTCCATCACGCCGACGGCCCGCAGATCGCGGTACCACCGCTCCACCGGATGCTCCTTGACGAAGCCGTGCCCACCGAGCAGCTGCACCCCGTCGGTCCCGATCTGCATCCCCTTGTCGGTGCACAACCGCCGCGCCAGCGCGACCTCACGAGCGAACGGAAGCCCTTGCTCGGCACGCGATCCGGCCCGGTACGTCACCAGCCGCATCCCTTCCAGCTCGATCGCGATGTTGGCGACCATGAACGCCACCGACTGCCGATGGCTGATCGGCTCACCGAAGGCCGTGCGCTCGTTCACGTACGGCGTGACGTAGTCGAGCACCGCCTTCGCAGTACCGAGCGACAGCGCGCACCACCCCAGCCGTGACAGCCGGACGCACTCCGCGTAGTCGTCGAACGTCCCCAACTGCACCGCCGGTACGTCGTCCAGCAGAACCCGGCTGAGCGAGGCCGCCCGCAGACCCATCGACGGCTCGGCCTCGATCGTCACGCCACGATGCTCGGACTCGACCAGGAACAAGGCAGGTCCCTGATCCTCGAGCTGCGCCGCGATCACGAACACCTCGGCGTCGGCGCCTCGCGGTACCAGCGATTTCACGCCGTTCAGCAGGTAGCCGGTTCGTTGCCGCGTCGCCCTGGTTCTCAGATCGAAGGGATCGAACAGCACCCGTGGCTCGACGATCGCCAACGCGGCGGCCGGCACCGACTCGCCGGTGAAGGCAGGCAGATACGTTGCCTGCTGCGTCTCGTCACCCCACAGCGAGATCGCCGTACTGACCGCGGCCGGCGCCAGACACGCGACCGCCTGACCCATGTCGCCGTGCGCCATCGCCTCGGCGACCAGTACGCCGGTCATCGCCGATCGCTCGGTGACGATTCCGCCGAGTTCTTCCGGTACTTCGATCAGACTCAGCCCGAGGTCAGCAGACTGTGCGAGCACCTTGGCGTCCGTCGTACCGGCGACGTCCGCCTCGGCGGCCGCGGGGCGCAGTACTTCGGCGGCGTACTCGGTGACGACGCCGACCACCATCTGCTGGTCCTCGGTGGGAGTCAGGTCGAACCGGCCCGTGCCCTTGGCCGCCGGGAGCCGTGCGGGCTTGGCCAGTTCGGAGGCAGCGGTGAAGCCGCGGGTCAGCGCGCCGGCCGTCCGGAAACCTGTCCTGGTCGCCTCGAAGACGACCCGCTCGGTCTGCTTGCGCAACCCCAGCCGATCGATCGCGCTGGACTTCGCGAGCCGGTTCAGCAGCGCGACGCCGACCCCGATCGGGTCCCGCCGCCGGCTCGGTCTCGCGCTTTGCTGGGTCACCATGCAGCAACTGTAAACTGAAGTTACAACCCAAGTCACGCATACCGATTCCGGTCCGCGGACACAACGACAGGTAGTGCACCTCAATACGCCGTACACCAGGGCGCAGCCAGCGCTCAGGCGCACTACCTTGAAGGCACTACTTCCTGTCGTTGTGCACAGCGGCAGCCTTCGCCCTGAGATACCTCTGCTCAGGCAACGAGGTCGTCCGGCGAGCAGCGGCGAGATAGTGCTCACGAGCTTCCGCCGGCTTGCCGAGCCGCTCCAGCAAATGCGCCCGTACGGCGTCCAGCCGGTGGTTGTCAGCCATTCGGCTGTCCTGATCGAGCGTGCCGAGCAACTCCAGGCCCGCAGCCGGGCCCTCGACCTGGGCCAGCGCGATCGCGCGGTTGAGGGTCACCATCGGATTCGGCGCGATCTTCTCCAGCAGCACGTAGAGGGCGAGAATCTGCCGCCAATCGGTTTCGTCGGCGCTCGCAGCCTCCGAATGGATCGCCGCGATGGCCGCCTGCAGCTGGTACGAGCCGACCGTGCCGTGCGCGAGGGTTCGCAGTACGAGGGCTGCGCCCTCCTCGATGGGCTCGCGCAACCACAGACTGCGGTCCTGCTCGTCGATCGGAATCAGGCTGCCGTCGGGTTCGGTCCGGGCGGCTCGTCGCGCGTCGGTGAGCAGCATGAGCGCGAGCAGCCCCGCCACCTCCCCCTCGTCCGGCAGCAACTGATGAAGCAGCCGGGTCAGCCGGATCGCCTCCGCGGTCAGCTCGACTCGTTGCAGATCAGGCCCCGAGGTCGCCGTGTACCCCTCGTTGAAGATCAAGTAGAGCACCTGCAGTACGACGCGCAAGCGATCCGCGCGCTCGTCCTCGGGCGGCAGCACGAACCGGCTCCCGGCGTTCTTGATGCTTTTCTTCGCCCGGCTGATCCGCGGCGCCATCGTTGCCTCCGGCACCATGAAGGCCTTGGCGATCTCGGCCGTCGTCAGACCACCGACCGCACGCAGCGTGAGCGCGACTTGGGAAGCCGGCGTGACCGCTGGATGGCAGCACAGGAAGAGCAGCGTCAACGTGTCATCGGACTCCGGCGGTTGGTCCTGGTCGGCCCCCGGCGCCACCAGCTCCTCGGGCCCGGCCATCGCCGCCACCGAGTCCTCCCGGCGCCGCCGCGCACTCTCGCTGCGGAACTGGTCGGTCAGCTTGCGAGTGGCGACCGTGATCAGCCATCCCCGCGGATTCCCCGGTACGCCGTCCGCCGGCCACTGTGTCGCGGCCGCCAGCAAGGCCTCCTGAACGGCGTCCTCACACAGATCGAACTGCCCGTGCCTGCGAGCCAGGAACCCCAGGACCTGCGGCGCCAATTCGCGCAGCAGCCCCTCGACCCGATCCCCCTCGCTCACTGCGAACTCCTCTTCACAGCCCTACCTTCGCATTCCAGCGGGAGCACCTACCCGACGGCGGCGGCGGCGCGAGGGTGCGTACCGGCACTGATCGCCCCGCAGCCCGTGTTGTCAGCGTTGAAGGTGGCGGAGGGCCGCGGTGGCAGGGATGCGGGTCAGCGGGCCGAGCAGCGAGGCGTCGCGGAGAGCTGTACGCGCAGCGAGGTGGCCGCAACCTCCGTGAACGCCGGGGCCGGGGTGGATGGCGGAGCTGCCCAGGTAGAGCCCGGCGACCACAGTGCGCGGACTGCCGAGGCCGACGGTCGGGCGGAAGATCAACTGCTGGTGGAGCTGCGTGGTTCCGCCGCCGAGCGCACCGAGGCCCAGGGACGCGTTGGCCTCGATGAAGTCGCTCGGGCGTTGCAGGTCACGGGCGGTGATGAGTTCGAGGAAGCCCGGAGCGTGGCGTTCGATCGCGCGGTCCATCCGGCCGGCCAGCTTCTCCGCCTCGGCGTCGTCGGTCACCCCGCGCGGCAGATGCGAATAGGCCCAAACCGCTTCGGTACCGGCCGGCGAGCGAGAGCTGTCGGCCTTGGTGGTCTGGCCGATCAGCAGAAAAGGTGTCGTGGGCAAGCGACCCGTATCGAGGTCGGCGCCGACGTGGACCAGGTCGTCCGCAGTACCGCCGAGGTGGACGACGCCGGCCTCTCGCGCCTCGGCGGCTCGCCAGGGAATCGGTCCGCTCAGCTGGTAGTTGAGCTTGACCGTCGGGTAGTCCCATTCGAAGTTCTCGAGATCGCGTCGCAGACCGGCCGGAACGCAGGCCGGCGGCAACAGTTCGCCGTACAAGGTCTGGGCGGAGACGTCGGCGATCACGGCACGGCGTACGCCGATGGTTTCGCCGCCGGCTGTCCGTACTGCGGTGACCTGACCGGCCGAGACGTCGATCGCGGTGATCGGAGCGCCGGTGACAAGAAGCGCACCGGCCGTCTCGGCCCGGCGTACGAGGGCTTGGGAGAGCGCTCCCGAACCGCCCTGAGCGACCGGGAAGCCGACATCTTGGGCGAGCATCGCGAGCAGCCAGCCCATGGTGCCGCTGACGCTGCCGGTGAGTGGGGCGTCGGCGTGGAGAGCGTTGCCGGCGAGCAGCGCGCGGCCGCGCGGCCCCTCGAAGAGTTCCTGGCCCATGCGGTGCATCGGCATCGCCATGAAGCGAGCGAATCTGGCCAGGTCGCCGGCCGAACCGAGCCTGCGCGCCATCCGGACGCCGGGGACGACGGGAGGCCAAGAGGTGAGAAGTGCTTGCAGGAAAGGGCCGCGGATCTTGACGTAGTCCTGGTAGAGGCGCAGCCAGGCGTCGCCGTCCCGCGGGTGGTCGCGGCCGATCGAGGCGGCGGTGTCGGACGGATCGGGGTGGATGGCAACGGCGTCGTCGTCGGGCTCCAGAAGGTGAGCCAACGCCAGCGGCGCATGCGCCCAGCGGAGGCCGTGCTTCTCGAGCTCCAGCGCGCGCAGTACCGGCGAGGCGACTCCGAGCGGATAGCTGGAGCTGAACCGGTCGCTGATCCAGCCGTCGACGCTGGTCGATCGGACCGCGCCGCCGAGCTCGTCCGCGGCTTCCAGCACCAGCACGTCCCAGCCTGCGTCGGCCAAGGCGATCGCGCTCACCAGCCCGTTGGGTCCGGACCCGATCACGACGGCATCGACCATCCGAGGCAGCATGCTTTCGACCTTAGCCGGTCCCCTGCCGAGGAGGCGGCATCAAGCGTCGATCCGGCTCATCAGTTCGATGAGGGCTTTCGGCAACAGCTTCGTCAACCAATCCAGTCTGTCGGCCGATACAGCGCTCAACACCTACACGACTCTGCCCCACGCAGCGCGGCCACCTGTTCGGGAGCGCACGCCTTCGAGTGGCGCCGACCTCATCTCGGCAACCCAGAGGTCAGCCGGCGCATCGGAAGCCGATGGTCTCCGAGCGGTCGAGCCCACCACCGGTGAGCACCAGTTTGAAGCTGACCTCCGGCTCCTGCGGCCCGCCGTCGGCGTACCAGTCGGAGCCCTCGGCCACGTAGTACGAACCGCCCTTGAGGATGCAGAACCGGCTGCGTCCGTCCCGGTGCTCGCTCTCGGTCAGGTTCCAGACCAACGGCTCGGCCCTGGTGAACCGGTCCAGTCCGGCCGCGACCTGCCACTCGTCCTCGGTCGGCAACCTTCCTCCGCGCCAAGCCGCGTAGGCCCGGGCGTCCGGGAGATCGACGTACGTCACCGGTTCGTCCTCGGTCCCGGCGACGGGAGCGCCGTCGACCCAGTGCGCGAGGAACCTGTTCGCCACCTTCGGCTGGTATCGCGTCGCTCGGAGGAACTCCGCGTACTCCGCGTTGGTCACCTCGCGGATCGCGACCGAGACCGCAGAGAGCGCGATCTCGCGAGTTACCGTCCGGAGGTCGTGCAGCCGTGGAGGGGCCGGCTTCCACTCATCGACGTACGGCGCCTGGTCGTACAGCCCGGTCTCGCGCCGCCGGTGCCGAACCGTCAGAGAGCGCTCCCCGGCTGGCACCTCCACCGTCTCACCGATCGTTGCCGCACCGGAAACCTCAGGCACGGCAACCCGGACGGCAGGCGCGACCGGAAAGGCTGTGTCCTTCACATGCGGCCGCGGCGTCGTTCCGAGCCGACGAGCAGTCGCGCGGCAGCTCTGCCCGGCCGTAGCGCCGACGCGGACGATTCCCGCCACGCCACGGCCCGGGACCACCAAGTGAACGCCGTCGTCGTCCGCCGTGATCGGTACGCCGGTGGTCACGTCGTACCAGTCGCCGACCTGGTCCTCGGAGCGCAGTACGACGCCCTCGAAGTCCTCCTCGTCGCGGTTGATCAGGGTCCACAACGTCACGTCGGCCAGCTCGAACCGCGAGCCGAAGACGCCGTGCTCGCGGGCCTTGTCCGGGATCTCCGGCGTCAGCGGGATCCAGTCGCCACCGATCAGGACCGGCGAGAACGCTCTCTGGGCCGCCACCATCCGGCGCAGCGTCGCGCGATCGCGGGCATTCCAGCCGACCCAGGCCGAGAACACCGACTCCCAGACCAGGATGCCGACCCCGTTCACCCAGGCGGATTGCAGCTCGTCGCTGTGATCGCGGTGCCAGCGGCGGGTGTGGTGCATCATGTGCCGCCGCTCGAACAGGTGCGCCCGCAGTACGCCGGGCGCCCGGGTGTCCGCGGACCACTGCGCCCAGGACAACGCGTGATCGCCGATCCTTGCCAACGGCAACCTTGACTCGCTCTCCAGGGCGATCGCCGGGTTGGCCCGTTTCAACGGCCGGGTGAAAGCCGGATCGGCCTCCTTCAACGTGTCCAGGAAGGCGCCGTCGGCCCCGAACCGGGCCACCAGGGCAGCGAAGGCGTCCCCATCGGGCAGCGGCTCCCGGCGGGTGCCGACATCCCAGGGGTTGTAGTCGAAGAACACCTTCAGGCCGAGATCGTGCAGCCTGGCAACCAGTTCCTTCAGCCCCGGCACGTCGCGGTAGAAGTCGAACTGGTTGCGCGAGTCGATCCCGATCACCGGATAGGCGTGCCACAGCACCACCGCGTCGTACCCGCCGAACTCCTCGATCCCGTGCCGGACGAACCTCTCCGGTGTGAAGACGCCCTGGTCGACGTCGTAGAGCTGGTCGTCCCACAGCCAGACCAGCGCCACCGAGTACGCCGTCTGGGTCCATTCGCGACCGGGCTCCTCGTAGTGCGAGCCGCCGTCGTACGCCGTCCGGTCGTAGGCGCCCATCAGCCACTCGGCCAGCTTGCCGCGCCAGCGGGGCAGGTCGTTCGGGTCGTCGGGGGCGCCGAGGATCTTGGCGTCGTCGAGGAAGGCCAGCTCTGCTCGCAGGCCGAGATCGACCTTCGCGGGCTGATCGATCGGCCTGGGCTCGAGGGGGTTCACAGGTATACCTCCGCAAGACGCGCGTCGATGACTTCCCCGTGAGGCACCGAGGGGATCGCCCCCGCGGTCTGAACGCTCAATGAAGCAGCTACGTTAGCGCGTCGGACCGCATTCGTCAGGTCGCGGGCTGTAGTTGATTCGGCAGCGAGTGTGGCGGCGAGCACGCCACAGAAGGTGTCACCGGCCGCGGTGGTGTCGACCACCTCCACCGACACGCCCGGAATCCGGATTTCCGCGGCGCCGCGGGCAAAGATCACCGCTCCCTCGGCGCCGAGGGTGACCACTGCGGCCGGCACCCGGTCGAGCAGCGCGGCGAACTTCGCGCCGGCCACTGCCTCCGCCTCGGTCTCGTTGACCACCAGCAGATCGACGTGGGTGAGCAGCTCGTCGGAGAGTTCCGCCGCCGGGGCCGCGTTGAGGATGAAGTACGCACTCGCCTCGGCGGCGGCCCGGACCGTGGCGATCGGGATCTCCAGTTGAGAAAGGACGATTTTCGCTCCCGCGATCGCGGCCAGCGCGTCGGCCGACAGCTTCAGGTCGGCGTTGGCCGAGGGGGCCACGACGATCGAGTTCTCCCCGTCGGCGGCCACCGTGATGATCGCCGTACCGGTCGGGTTGGCGGAGGTCGAAACCAGCGAGAGGTCCACTCCGGAGCCACCGAGCGCGTCGCGGAGCAGGGCACCCCCGTCGTCGTCACCGAGCGAGGCAACGAAGGCGGTCGAGGCGCCGGCACGGGCGGAGGCGACCGCCTGGTTGGCGCCCTTGCCGCCGGGGCCGCGGGTCAGCCCGCCGGCCAGCAGCGTCTCGCCGGGTCGTGGGATCCGCGGGACGGGGAGCACCAGGTCCACGTTCGCGCTGCCCACGACTACGACCTCAGCCACGCCCAACCTCCGCCTTCCGTCCTGCCCTCCGAGCCACCACGGTCCGTGCTGCCGGCTCGCTGATCGCCACCTCGTTCGTCCCGGGCAAGCCGGCCGTCAGCCGGTCGTCGAGCGGTTCGGCCCACTCTGCCGGAATCCCCGGGACCGCGCCAAGCACGGTGCCGGTCCGGAACTTCGCGAGCACCGTCGAGGTACCGGCCGAGTTGGTGTCCCGTTCTCATCGGTTCAGTCTCTCCAACGTTTCACTCCGGTGCGCGAACCGACGCGCGTCGGCCGCCCGCAGGTCCACCCCGCGACCGCGGCCAGCACCCGGCCCGGTCTGCTCCAGATCCGTCTTGCCAGCGGCCGCGACCACTCCCCCGGTACGCCGTCCGCGTCCCGCCCGTACTTGATGCCGCCCAGCACGGCCTCCCGAACATTCCCACCCGGGAGCAGCCCGAAACCAGCGCGATCGGAAGTTCCTTTCCCGCCCCGATCGAACAAAGTTGCCTCAAGCAACATTGAAGCCGCAGTCAACCCCTGCGAACACCCCGGCGACCTCGCGCCAGTAGCTCGACTGACTAACTCCGGTCAGCTCGATCGCTGGCGACGTACGCGAAAGCTCCGGCCAGCAGGCCAGCGAAGCGGGATCGCCGCGCCCACCACTAGCCAGCTGGGCCTGAACCGGCAGCTACTCGTCCTGGTCGTCGGCACCCGGGCGCTCGGCCCAGGGGGTCTCCTTGGCCGGGCGGACGACGATGAGCTTGTCACCGGCGGCGAGCACCGACACCGACGAGTCGTAGTACCGGTGGACCTTGCCGTCGCGGACGACGGAGACCACGCGGTCGGGCACCGAGGAGGGCGCCTTGCCGACCTCGCGGCCGAGCACCGGGCGCTCGGCCACCTCGAGGCCTTCGCCGTAGGTCAGCAGGTCCTCCATCACCTCACCCAGGTTCGGGCTGACGGCGGAGAGTCCGAGCAGCCGGCCGACCGCTTCGGAGGAGGTGACGACCGCGTCGGCGCCGCTCTGCCGCAACAGGGGGACGTTGTCCTCCTCGCGGACCGCCACGACGATGTGCGCGTTCGGGTTCAGCTGGCGGACCGCGAGGGTAACCAGTACCGCGGAGTCGTCGCGGTCGGTGGTGACGATTACCTCGCGGGCGGTCATCGCCTCCGCGCGGCGCAGTACGGTCCGGTTGGTGGCGTCGCCGTGGAAGGCGGCCATCTGATCGTTGCCCGCGTCACCGATCGCCTGCGCCCGCGGGTCGATCACGACGATGTCGGCGCGCTTGACGCCGTTGCTGAGCAGGGTCTGCACCGCCGCGCGGCCCTTGGTGCCGTAGCCGATGACTACCACGTGGTCCTTCATGCGCTTCCTCCATCGTGAGTCGCGCATGATGCGGCGACCTTCGTTCGCCAGGACTTCCAGCGTCGTGCCGACCAGCACCACCAGGAACGAGATCCGCAGTGGCGTGACGACGAAGGCGTTCACCAGCCGGGCCGTCGGCGTCACCGGGGTGATGTCGCCGTAGCCGGTGGTGGTCAGCGTGACGGTGGCGTAGTAGATGCTGTCGATGAAACCGACCTCACCGTCGTAGGTGTCCTTGTAACCGTCCCGGTCGACGACCACGATGAGCACCATCAACGTCAGCAGTCCCAGCGCGATCAGCAGCCGCCGGGACAACTCCACCACCGGCGAGCGAGTGCTCGCGGGCAGATTGACGAGAAGGCCGTGCGGGTTACGACCGGGCAGGGATGGCACGGGTCTGACGATAGGGCACCGAAGGTCGATCCCCCGCATGCGACAGGCTCTGGTCGGACAGCGCGACGGTGACCATCAGATGGCCACTGTCCTGCACCACCCTGGTGCGCAACCGCAGGCCCTCGACCGTCCGTAGCATCGCGTCGTTCTCCGGCTGGACCATGCACACCACGCGATCGGCGCCGAGCTCCCGGGCCTCGCGGATCACCCTCTTCAGCAGTTGCGTACCGAGTCCGCGCCGCTGCCAGCCGTCCTCGACCAGGACGGCGATCTCCATCGCCGTACCGCTCAGTTCGTCCCAAGGAGCCGCAGTGGCCATCCCGACGACTGCTCCACCGGTTGCGGCGACGATGGAGACGCCACCGGCGGGCGCAGACAGGTGCCGCGCAGTACGGGCAGTGAGCTTGGGCATGGGGACGTGATAGCGCCTGGTGCGGCTCTCGTAGGAGCACCGGTCGTGCATGGCGACTACTGCGTCCGCATCCCCGACAGTGGCCTTCCGCAACTCCGGTACTGCGCTGCCAGGCCGCGGCGGCGCCGGAACCGGAGCAGGCTCCCGCTCGGCCAGCCGGCCGGCGATCTCGACCAGTACGTCGGCACGCGCCCACTCGGCCGGCGTGTACTGGCCGAATCCCTGCAGACTTTCCAGTTCCTCGTCGACGGACAGCGGATCGTCGATCAGCCGCAGTACTGCGCGCAGGTAGCGGGTGGGGGCGTCGTGGAGCACATCGGCCTGGCACGGGCGGACCGTGGTACCGGTGCAGCCGGCACTGGCGACCAGCGCGGTGAGATCCTCCGCGGACCAGCCGACGCCGGTGGAGACGACGAGTTCATCGACGGCGCCCGACTCGGCGGTGAAGACTTCCAGGCTCAGAATGTTGATCTCGTCCGCACCACAGCGTGCGGCGAGCTCGGCCAGCGCACCTGGCCGGTCGGCGAGTTCGGTCCTGATCTTCCAGAGCATGGGTGAGCCCTCCCTCGTGGAAACGTTCTTCCACTCTGCGGGGAAGGTGTTGCCTCCCGAGGTCCGGAGTGTTACACCCAGGTCAACCCTGCGGGGGGCTAGCTGGCCCGGCGCCGGAGCTTGGGCAGCCGGTCGGTCAGTTTGGGCTTGGCTGCGGCCAGTGCGAGAGCGTTCTCCCGCCGATCCAGGTCGGCGTGCCGCAGCAGCTCCGGATA
This sequence comes from Kribbella sp. CA-293567, assembly GCF_027627575.1. Taxonomy (NCBI): domain Bacteria; kingdom Bacillati; phylum Actinomycetota; class Actinomycetes; order Propionibacteriales; family Kribbellaceae; genus Kribbella; species Kribbella sp. CA-293567. Next base: position 2,933,199 of record NZ_CP114065.1, on the reverse strand, counting down.
GGCGGACTGCGCCACCGGCGGATAGGTGGTGACGATCGCGTCCCCGCTGAACACGAAGAAGACCGCCTGCCCGTCCTTGATCACCTTGAGCAACGACCCGTCCCGCACGGTCAGCGCGTGCTCGATCGCCTTCTTCCGCGCGTTCCGCTTCGCCAGCGCGGCCTGGACCGCCTGCTGGGCAGGCTCCCGCCCGTGCTTGACCGCCTCGAACGCCATCGGCCCGTACCGCACGCCGTACTTGACCACGTTCTTCGCCAACCGCCCACGTCCAGCCACCATGTCTCGACTGTACTGACTCCGCACCGACTGCGCCGGGTCGAAATGCGGAGTCGGGGGTGGTCAGGCACGATGGGCGGGTGACCGTTCCCACGCCGCGCCGGCCGATCCTGCCGGGTGCCAACCTGTTCGAGTCGTTGCCCGGGGCGCACGACCCGGCCGCGGTGGCCGAGGTCGCGCACCGGACGGCGGAGTTGCTGGTGCGCGGAGCGCGCTCGACGGAGGACGCCGAAGTGATCGCCCGGGTGGTCAAGCTGGCCGACGACTACGGCCTGGACGAACTGGCCGACCTGTGGTCGGACGCACCGGCCGATTCGCTGCCGGGCACGCTGTGGCGGCTGTACCTGCTGCGCTCCTGGGTGCACGGCAACGCCGAGGAGGTCTCCCGGGAGTACTCGACCGGCCGCAAGTACGCCGAGGTGCACGCGGTGGTCGCCGGTGTCGCCGACCCGCCCGGCCCGGCCGAGGTGCGGCAGATGGTCGACGCCGTACTGCGGGGTGTCGCGACCGGTGATTTCGCCACCACCCTGGACCGCGCCGCAGCTTTCGCCCGGATCGTGGCAACCGGCCGGGCGCACCTGGCCGAGGAGACCCACGAACAGGTCAGATCCGCTTCCCGGCTGGTCGAGATGGCCGATCAGTTGCAGACCGCGGCGCGGGCCGAACGCGCCGGCCAGCTCTGGTAGTCCGCCGATCTTCACCGGACGGTACTTGCGTCGATCTGGCCTTGGTGCTAGGCAACCGACCGGTGAGAAGTCAACAGGACAAGGGGTTTGGTCACCGGTTACACTGATGGAGGTGTCGGGCCGCGGTAGCCCCGGGTCCCAAATATAGCCGCTTCGAGCGGCCTCGCGCCGTGAGGCGCTTCCCGGTCCGGCACCCATAACTTCTCCGGCGCCCAGCGCCGGCTACGGGCCGATCTCGGGGTCCGGTCGGGGGTATCCCCCTGTCGCCACACCGCTGCGAGGTACAGACTCGGAGCCACTAGCGACGGTTTCGGGGGGACCGCTGATCAGCCAGGGAGGGCGATCGGCATGGAGGAACAGAAGGTCGTCGTACGCGCGGACGACTTGGTCCGTACGTACGGCGAGGGGGACACCGCGGTCAACGCGTTGCGGCGCGTCGGGGTGGAGATCACCGCCGGTCAGCTGACGGCGGTGATGGGCCCGTCGGGCTCGGGCAAGTCGACCCTGATGCACATCCTGGCGGGGCTGGACAAGCCGACGTCGGGGTCGGTCCAGATCGGCGGTACCGAGATCACCACCCTCGGTGACGACGACCTGACCAAGCTGCGGCGCCGGCACATCGGTTTCATCTTCCAGTTCTTCAACCTGCTGCCGATGCTGACCGCCCGGGACAACATCGTGCTGCCGCTGACGATCGCCGGCCAGAAGCCCGACCCGGAGTACTTCGACGAACTGGTCGCCCGGGTCGGCCTGACCGAGCGGCTGACCCACCGGCCGGCCGAGCTGTCCGGCGGTCAGCAGCAGCGGGTCGCGATCGCCCGCGCGCTGGTCTCCCGGCCGACGGTGATCTTCGCCGACGAGCCGACCGGCAACCTCGACTCCCGGACCAGCAACGAGATCCTGCAGCTGATGCGTGGTTCGGTCGACGAGTACGGCCAGACCACCGTGATGGTCACCCACGACGCCAAGGCGGCCGCGATGGCCGACCGGGTGCTCTACCTGGCCGACGGCGAGATCGTGAAGGAGACCGGCCGGACCGACCAGCGCGAGATCCTGCAGATCATCGACTCGCTGGACCTGCAGTGAGCAGCGAGCTGGGCCGGGTGCGGTCATGATCGGGTTCTCGTTGCGCGGCCTGCTCAGCCGCAAGCTCCGCACCGCGCTGACCGCGATCGGTGTCGTGCTCGGCGTCGCGCTGGTCTCGGGCACCTACGTGCTGACCGACTCGATCTCGAGCGCGTTCGACTCGATCTTCTCCGACAACTACCGCAACACGGACGCGGCGATCACCGGCAAGTCGGCGTTCGACGTACCGGACGAAGGAGCTGGGGCGGCACCGGCCTTCGACGAGGGGCTGCTGACGAAGGTCTCCGCGCTGCCGGAGGTCGGTGTGGCCGGCGGCTCGGTCTCCGGCGAGGCACAGCTGATCGGCAAGGACGGCAAGGTGATCGTCTTCGGCGGTGCCCCGAACATCGGCTTCAGCGTCGACGCCGACCGGCCGGAGTTCAACACCCTCGTCCTGGTGAAGGGGGCCTGGCCGGCTGCGGACCAGGTGGTGATCGACACCCAGACCGCCGCCAAGAAGGGCTTCTCCCCCGGCGACACGATCGGCGTCCAGGCTCGTGGCCAGGTCCAGCAGTTGCCGATCTCCGGACTGGTCGAGTTCGGCTCGGTGTCGTCCATCGGCGGCGCGACCTTGGCGGGTTTCCCGTTGCCGACCGCGCAGAAGCTGTTCGACAAGGCCGGCAAGCTGGACCAGGTGCTGCTCAAGGCGAAGCCCGGTACGTCGCCGCAGCAGCTGATCGAGGCCGTCCAGAAGGTGCTGCCCGAAGGTACGCAGGTGCGCTCGGCCGAGGACCAGGCCACCGAGGACGCGGCGGACACCAGTGGTTTCCTGTCCTTCTTCCGGACCTTCCTGCTGGTGTTCGGCGGGATCGCGTTGTTCGTCGGTTCGTTCGTGATCGCGAACTCGCTGTCGATCACCATCGCGCAACGGACCCGTGAGTTCGCCACCCTGCGCACGCTCGGCGCGTCCCGGCGCCAGGTGCTCACCTCGGTGGTGCTCGAAGCGCTGCTGACCGGCGTACTGGCCGCGGTGGCCGGACTGTTCCTCGGGCTGGCGATCGCGACCGGGCTGTTCAAGGTCTTCGACGCCGCCGGGCTGACGCTGCCCAACAACGGGCTGGTCTTCCGCGGCCGGACCATCGTGGTCGCACTGACGGTCGGCATCCTGGTGACCTTGCTGGCCAGCCTGCGACCGGCCTGGCGCGCGACCCGGGTGCCTCCGATCGCGGCGGTCCGCGAAGGCGCCAAGCTGCCACCCGGCCGCTTCCAGCGGTACCGCGCACTCGGGGCCGTACTGCTCACGCTGGCCGGGGTCGCGCTGGTACTTGTCGGGTTGTTCGTCGACGGGCTGAGCACCGGCAACCTGCTCGCGGCGCTGGCGATCGGAGTACTGCTGATCTTCGTCGGGATCGCGTTGTTCGCGGCCCGGCTGGTCCGGCCACTGGCGGCGGCGTCCGATCCGCTCGCGCGAGGATCGGTGCTGGTGCTGACGATCCTCGCCTGGCCGCTCTTCTCCTTGCCGTACTGGCTGCTGCGCCGCGGCTACTGGGGGCCGGGGCCAATTGGGAGGCGGGTCGGTGGGTTCGTGCTCGGCGCAGTACTGAACCCGGTGCTGCTCGTGATCGTGACCGCGATGGCCGTACGCCGGAAGGCGAGCTCTTGGCAGCCCGAGTGGCCGGCGGAGTTCCCCGGCGTACTGATCGACGGCCCGGCGGCCGGGATCGGCGGGCAGAACAGCCGACGGGATCCGGACCGGACCGCGTCGACCGCTGCCGCGCTGATGATCGGACTGGCGCTCGTCACCCTGGTGGCGACACTGGGCGCGGGAATCATCAAGCCGTTCGAGGATGCCGTCGACAAGATCTTCAGCGGCGACTACGCGGTCGCGGCCCAGAACAACTTCAGTCCGCTGCCGCCGACCGTCGCCGCCGCCGCCGGTCGCGTTCCCGGCGTCGAGGCCGTGTCCAGTGTGCGGGGAGGCCAGGGCAAGGCGTTCGACGAGACGATCCCGATCACCGCGGTAGACGGTCAGGCGCCGACCGTGCTCAGCTTCGACTGGAAGAACGGCTCGCAGGACACCCTCGGCACGCTCGGTGCCGACGGGGCGATCGTCGACGAGGAGTACGCCGCGAAGCACAGCCTGCAGGTCGGCTCGCGGCTGGCGCTGACCACCGTCACCGGCCGCGTGGTGCCGCTGACCGTCCGGGGCATCTTCACCCCGCCCGCGGGCGGATCACCGTTCGGCAACGTGACGATGTCCACCGCAACCTTCGACGCGGTCAACCCGCAGCCGCTGAACCTGTACACCTTCCTGAAGGTCGGCGGCGGCGTCACCGAAGCCAACACGAAGGCGCTCGAATCCGCCCTCGCCGAGTTCCCGAACGCCAAGGCGCAGACGCGGGAACAGTTCAAGGCGGCCCAGTCCGACGGCATCAAGAGTCTGCTCAACGTGCTCTACGTCCTGCTCGCCCTCTCGGTGCTGGTCAGCCTGTTCGGCATCGTGAACACGCTGGTGCTGACCGTCTTCGAGCGGACCCGTGAGCTCGGCATGTTGCGCGCGATCGGGCTGACCCGGCGGCAGGTGAAGCGGATGATCCGGCACGAGAGCGTGATCACCGCCCTGATCGGCGCGGTGATCGGCATCGTCCTCGGTCTCGGCCTGGCGTCGCTGCTGGCCGCCCGGCTGGACGAGGTGAGCTTCGCCGTACCGACCGGCCAGCTGGTCGTCTTCGCGGTCGTGTCGGTGGTGGTCGGCATCTTCGCCGCCATCTGGCCGGCCCGGCGGGCCGCCCGGCTGAACCCGCTGGAGGCGCTGCAGTACGAGTAGCGCGCTGTAGTCGCGGTGACTACAGGTGAGAGGCCGGCGGCGAGGGGTAACCCGCCGGCCTCTTTTCGGCTACCTTCGCGAGGGCCGGGGTATTTCTGGACGGGACACCATCGGCACCGCCTTCGCCCCTACGAAAAGGACATTCCCTCATGCGCCGCCTCCCCCGCGCGCTGCTCCCACTTGCCCTCGCCGCCGGTCTGCTCGGCCAGGCCCTGGTCGCCGTACCGGCCGGAGCCGGTCGAGGTCGCGACTTCGACATCCAGGCCCACCGCGGCGGTCTCGGGCTGACCGTGGAGAGCACGATCGCCTCCTTCTCGCGTGGCCTCGAGATCGGGGTCAGCACCCTGGAACTCGACGTCCAGATCACCGAGGACGGCCAGGCGGTCGTCACGCACGATCGCAAGGTCAGTGGCTCGAAGTGCCGTGACACTGCCCCCTACACGCCCGGCGACCCGGAGTACCCGTACGTCGGCAAGTTCGTGAACACGTTGACGCTGCAGCAGGTCAAGCAGCTCGACTGCGGCTCGCTGACGCAGCCCGCCCACCCCGGCCAGACGCCCGATCCCGGCGCCCGGATGCCCGAACTGCGCGATGTCTTCGATCTGGTCCACCGCTTCCGCGCCGACAAGGTCAAGCTGAACGTCGAGACCAAGGTCGAGGCGGGCGCGCCGAGCGAGACGGCACCGCGCGAGCAGTTCGTCCAGGTGGTCGCCCGGGAGATCCGCAAGGCGCGGATCGGCCGGCAGGTGACGATCCAGAGCTTCGACTGGGGCACGCTGATGCGGATGCGTCAGGTCGCGCCGGAGCTGCCGATCATCGCGCTGACCAACTACGACTTCCTGCAGACCGGCCAGCCGGGCAGGTCGCCGTGGCTGGGCGGTCTCGACATCGATGACTTCGGCGGCGATCTGGTGCGGGCGGCCAAGTCGTTCGGCGCGAACGCGATCTCGCCGGTGCACGGTTTCCCGCAGGACGGCAAGGTGAGCGACCCGGCGTACCGGCCGTATGTGACCACCGACATGGTCCGCTCGGCCCACCGCGCCGGGATGAAGGTCGTGCCGTGGACGGTCGACGACCCGGCCACCATGCAGTCGCTGGTCGACAAGGGCGTGGACGGCATCATCTCGGACTACCCGGACCGGGTGCGCGCGGTGGCCCGCGAGAACGGCTTCCGGCTGCCCACCACGTACGATGCTCCGGCCGTCCGTGCGCTGCCGACGGCGCACGCTCACAACGACTACGAGCACCGGCGCCCGCTGCAGGACGCGCTCGACCGTGGCTTCAACAGCGTCGAGGCGGACGTGTGGCTGGTCGACGGCGAGCTTCGGATCGCGCACGACCTGGAGGACGTCGTACCGGGCCGGACGCTGGAGAGCCTGTATCTGAAGCCGCTCGCGCAGCGGGTCAGGGAGAACCACGGCGAGGTCTATCGCCGCGGCCGGGGTTTCCAGTTGCTGATCGACATCAAGAGCGACGGACCGTCCACGTACGCCGCGATCGACCAGGCACTGCGTGAGTACCGCGGCATCAGCACGATCTTCGCCCGCGGACGCACCTACCGCGGCGCGGTCACGTCGGTCATCAGTGGCAACCGGCCACTCGATGTGATGGAGGCCCAGCAGGTCCGGTACGCCGGCTACGACGGCAGGCTGACCGACCTCAACTCCAAGCTGCCTGCTTCGCTGATGCCGTTGGTGAGCGACAACTGGTCGAAGAACTTCACCTGGCGCGGCGTCGGCCCGTTCCCGGCCGCCGAGCGCGCCAAACTGCGCTCGATCGTCAACACCGCCCACCGCGCGGGCTACCGGGTCCGCTTCTGGGAGACCCCGGACACCCCGGGAGCCGCCCGCGAGGCGGTCTGGTCGGAGCTCACCGCTGCCGGCGTCGACCACCTCAACACCGACGACCTGCACGGCCTCGAGGACTTCCTGCGCTAGACGCACACCAGGAAGAGGTGAGCGGTCGGCCCGACCAGCCGGCCGCTCATCTCACCCTGGCCGTTGGGCGGTGAGAGTGACGACGTCCGAACCGGCCGCCAAGGCTTGCCGTTGCTTGACTGCGCCGTTGCCCTCCCGGAGTACGCGCTGGATCGTCTCGGCGACCCGGTCCGCGTCGCCCATCTGCTGCAGGACGTCTGCGACATGCCTTTGCAGCAGGCCGAGCAGCTCGGCCATGGGCATCGTCCGGGCTTTCAGCACCTCCAGGCCGTTGCCGGTGATGCCATCACGAGCAGCCAGCCAGTACGCCGCCCGCAGTACCTCCGGCTCGAGCTTCGGCCCCAGACCGCCGTCGTCCAGTGCCACCATCACTAGAGCACGGATGAGCGTCGCCAGCAGCACTGTCTCGTCGACCGTCAGCGGAACGTCGCTGACCCGCACCTCGACAGTGGGAAGGTGATCGGACGGGCGTACGTCCCAGTAGACCATCCGCTCGTCCATGATGGTGCCCGTCCCGATCTGCATGGCCACCAACGCGTCGTAGTGCTCGGCCGACTCGAAGTACGGCGGCGGCCCGGAGCAGGGCCAGCGCGCCCACATGATCGAGCGCCAACTGGCGAAACCAGTGTCCTGTCCGAGGTACACCGCACTGTTGGCGGTCAGTGCCAACAGCGTCGGCAGCCACGGCCGCAGGTGGTTGCTGACCCGAATAGCGGCTTCCTTGTCCGGTACGTCGATGTGCACGTGGCAGCCGCAGACACCCTGCTCGCGAACCAGCAGACCGTACCGGGCGGCCATTTCCTCGTACCGCGGCTTCTTGGTCACCAGTTGCTCTGCCACTCCACCAGGCGGCACACCGATCGCCAGCAGTCGGGCGCCTTCATCTGCCGCGGCCTGTGCGAGTTTTGCCCGGGCGAAGGTGAGTTGCCGGTGCAGTTCTTCAGCCGTGTCACAGACAGGGGCATTGATCTCCACCTGGGCCCGAGTCAGCTCCAGTTCGACATCCACGCCCTCCGCCCCGGCCGCGACGGCCTTGCTGCGCGGCAGCGGGTCGCCGCTGGCCGACACCAGCAGCAGTTCCTCCTCGACGCCCATAGCTGGGTGACTCAAAGAACTCTCCTCCCTCACGATGCCCTTCGAGGTACCCGGCCCTCGCGTCACGGAAACGGCCGGTGCCCTAAGCTCTCCCGGGTGAGTCTGCAGACCGTTACTGCCACCAGGTACGTGTTGCCGTTGCGCGAGGGCGGCTCGTTGCCGGGCGTTGTCGAAGGCAACGACCTCGGGACCTACGTGATCAAGTTCCACGGTGCCGGGCAGGGCCCCAAGGCGCTGGTCGCCGAGGTGATCGTCGGCGAACTGTTCCGCCGGCTGGGACTGCGGGTGCCGGAGCTGAAACTGATCGAGCTCGACCCGGTGATCGGCAAGTCCGAGCCCGACGAGGAGATCCAGGACCTGGTACTGCGCAGCGCGGGTCTCAACCTCGCCGTCGACTTCCTGCCCGGCTCCTTCGGGTACGACGGGTCCAGCGGCAAGCCCGACGAGGCCACTCAGGCCAAGATCCTCTGGCTGGACGCCTACGTCGCCAACGTGGACCGCTCCTGGCGCAACACGAACCTGCTCGTCTGGCACAAGCAACTCTGGCTGATCGACCACGGAGCCGCGCTGTACTTCCATCACTCCTGGATGTCGGCCGAGAAGTTCACCGGACTCGCCTACGACGCGCAGGATCACGTGTTCCGCGACGTGGCGAACGCAGTACCGGCGATCGACGCGGAGCTGGCGGCCGCCATCACTCCCGCCCTGCTGACCGAAGTGATCGCGCTCGTCCCGGACGAGTGGATCGGCGAAGGTGACCGGGAGCGGTATCTGGGCCATCTGACCGCGAGACTCGCCGACCGGTCCGCGTGGCTGCCGGGTGGTGCGCGGTGAACCTGGTGCCCTTCGACTACGTCATCCTGCGGGCCGCACCCCGCATCCAGCGCGGCGAGTTCGTCAACGTCGGCGCGGTGATCTACTGCCGGTCGCTGGACTTCCTGGGCGCGTCCTGGGATGTCGACCCGCTCCGGTTGCGGGCCCTCGACCCGGCGGTCGACGTCGATGTCGTGTGCGCGTCCCTGGAGCACATCCGGGCGATCTGCGCGGGCGATCCGGAAGGCGGCCCGGCGGCGGCGACCAGGATCGGCGAACGCTTCCGCTGGCTCGCGGCGCCGCGCAGTACGGTGGTCCACCCGAGCCCGATCCACAGTGGGCTCACCAACGACCCCACTGCGGATCTGGACCGGCTGGTCGACGCCTTCGTGCGTTAGCGTCGTGCGTTAGCTCAGCGCCGCGGAGACCACGTCGCGGGCCTCGGCGAAGACCTCGGCGAGGTGGTCCTCGCCCTTGAAGGACTCGCCGTAGATCTTGTAGAGATCCTCGGTCCCGGACGGCCGGGCGGCGAACCAGGCCGACTCCGTGGTGACCTTCAGCCCGCCGATCGCGGCGCCGTTGCCGGGCGCGCTCGTCATCCGGTCGAGAATCGGCTCACCGGCCAGCTCTGTCGCGGTCACGGCATCGGCCGAGAGCGCCCCCAGCTTGGCCTTCTGCTCGCGACTGGCCGGAGCGTCCACCCGCGAGTAAGCCGAGGCGCCGAACTTCGACACCAGCTTGGCGTGCGCCTGGGACGGGGTCTCCCCGGTCACCGCGGTGATTTCGCTGGCCAGCAGCGCGAGCAGGATGCCGTCCTTGTCGGTCGTCCAGACAGTGCCGTCGAAGCGCAGGAAGCTCGCGCCGGCCGACTCCTCCCCGCCGAAGCCGACCGAGCCGTCGATCAGACCGGGCACGAACCACTTGAACCCGACCGGCACCTCCCACAGCCGGCGGCCGAGGTCACCGACCACGCGGTCGATCAGCGAGGACGACACCAGCGTCTTGCCGACCGCGACCTCCGGGCCCCACTGCCGGTTCGCGAACAGGTAGGAGATCGCTGCGGCCAGGTAGTGGTTGGGGTTCATCAGCCCCGCGTCCGGCGTGACGATGCCGTGCCGGTCGGAGTCGGCGTCGTTGCCGGTCGCGACGTCGTAGCGGTCCTTCTGGGCGACCAGCGAGGCCATCGCGTACGGCGACGAGCAGTCCATCCGGATCTTGCCGTCGTGGTCGAGCGTCATGAACGACCAGGCCGGGTCGACCCGGGGGTTCACCACAGTCAGGTCGAGGCGGTGCCGTTCGGCGATCGCGGCCCAGTAGTCGACGCTCGCGCCACCCAGCGGGTCGGCGCCGATCCGGACGCCGGCCGAGCGGATCGCGTCGAGGTTGAGCACGGAGGGCAGGTCGTCGACGTAGTGACCGAGGAAGTCGTACTCCCCCGCCTGCGCCCGGGCCGCCTCGAAGCCGGTACGGCGTACCTCGCGGTTGCCGCCGGCGATCAGCTCGTTCGCCCGGGCCGCGATCCAGCCGGTCGCGTCGGAGTCGGCCGGTCCGCCGTGCGGCGGGTTGTACTTGATCCCGCCGTCCCGCGGCGGGTTGTGGCTGGGCGTGATCACGATGCCGTCCGCGCCGGCGCCCGCGCCGCGGTTGAGCCGCAGGATCGCGTGGGACACGGCCGGGGTCGGCGTCAGCCGGTCGGCGCTGTCCACCAGGGTCTGCACGCCGTTGCCGGCCAGCACCTCGAGCACGGTCCGCCAAGCGGGCTCGGAGAGGCCGTGACTGTCCCGGCCGACCAGGAGCGGGCCGGAGGTGCCCTCACCCGCGCGGTACTCGCAGACGGCCTGGGTGATGGCCAGGATGTGCGCCTCGTTGAAGGCGCCGTCCAGCGACGAGCCACGGTGGCCCGACGTACCGAAGACGACCTTCTGGGCGGGGTTCTCGACGTCCGGCGTGATCCCCTCGTACGCCGCAAGCAGCGCGTCGACGTCGACGAGATCCTCGGGCTGGGCGGGCTGACCTGCGCGTGAGTGCATGTGCACATGCAACAAGCCTTCGGCGCCGATCACAACTCCACCCGTGGCGTTTCAGCGGGTGAAGTTGTGCGGCTCAGCTCGCGAACGGCGTGAGCAGCTGATCTACTGGCGCGTAGTCATCGGTGAGCAACGGCGCGTCGCCGACGAACCGCTCGATCCCGGCCGGATCGTCGAGATAGCCCGCGGTGCTGCCGAGCCGCTGCCGGATCGCTGCCCCGGGCAACGGCTGGTCGCTGGCCAGCAGCACGAAGTTGCCGCCGGCCTCGCCGGTCAGCGCGGTCGGCTTCGCGATCAGCCCGACGTGGGGGAATTCCGCCGCGATGGTGCGGAGTTCGGCCTTGAGGAAGTCCTGCGGACCGAAGTCGATGACGTTCACCAGGTAGAGCCCGTCCGCCTTCAGTACCCGGCGCGCGTCGGCGACGATCTCCCGGGTGGTCAGGTGCCAGGGCACCGCGACCCCGCCGAAGGCGTCCATCACCAGCAGGTCCCGGCTGTCCGCGGACTCCGACCGGACGCCGAGCCGCCCGTCGCGGATCTGGATGTCGAGATCGGGCCCCGGCTTCGCGCCCAGCTCCGCCTTGTCCACCTCGATCACGCCGGGATCGATCTCGTAGACCTTGTTCCGCGTACCGGGCCGGGTGGCCTTGAGGTAGTTCGGGATGGTCAGGCCGCCGGCGCCGATGTGCAGCGCCTCCAGCGGTGACTTGCCCGGCCATTTGGTGTCGATCGCCGCCACGAAGTTCTTCGCGTACTCGAACTCCAGATAGGTCGGGTCGTCGAGGTCGACATAGGAGTGGCGGAGCTGGTCGAGGTACAGCGTGCGTCCGCTCGCCCGCGCCGGGTCCTTCTCGATCCGGGCGCAGTGGTAGGCCGTCTCGACCTCGCACGGCCGCGGCGCCACCAGGGTCAGACTCGTGCCGATCAGCGCCAGCGCCAGCGGTTTGGCCGCGGCCTTGAGCCCGCGGAAGAAGATCGTCAGGGCGGCGCCCGCGAGGACCAGGAAGCCGCCGAGCCACAGCACGATCGTGCTGGTCGGGACCTTGGCCACGAAGACGAAGCCGGTCAGCACCGTGCCCGCGATCGCACCGACCGTCGCGTAGGCGGACAACCTGCCGACGACCGTGCCGGTCTGAGCCAGCGTCGACAATCTGAGCTTGGTCACCATCGGTGTCACCGCCGCGAGCAGCGAAGCCGGCAGGAACAGTGCGACCGCGACCACCAGGAAGACCACCTGGCCACCGCCACCGCGAAGTACCTCGCCGGTCCAGCGGACGGCGGGCAGGATCAGCAGCACGAGCGCGCCGGCGAGCACGATGAGCGGTCCGAGCGACCGGGTCGGCGGCACGCTGTCGGCGATCCGCCCACCCATCGCGGCTCCGGTCGCGATGGCCGCCAGAGCGACACCGATGACCGCGGTGTTGGTCTCCAGCGTCAGCCCGAGGTACGGCGCGACCAGGCGCAACGCGACCAGTTCGAGCACCATCACGGCGGCCGAACTGCCGAAGGCCAGCGCGATCGCGACCTTGTCGTTGATCCCCTTGGCCTGCACTGCCTGGGCCGTCTCTTGCATCGCATCCACCGCGCCACCCTATCGGCGCGCGGGACTGCCGATCTGTCCGGACCGGACCGCTCGTCGAACTGCCTTGTGGACAACGGCGGATCGAGGCTTCGAAACTCGTACTTTCCTAGGCATGAGCAAACGAATCGCCACCTTCTGCGGCCGGCAGATCAACGCCTCCGGACCGCTCACTCCCGACGACCTCGCGCCGAGCGTGCTGGCGGCAGGGCTGACCAGGTCAAGCAACCCAGCGACGTCCATCCGCGCCGCGCTGCGCCAGTCGCCGGTGATGGTGCAACTGCCGGACGGACGGTTCGACCACGCCCGCCGGATGCTGGACGGCGCCGCTCTCACCCATCGGGTTCGCTTTGCCACCAAGGGACGGCAAGTGCTGTATGCCGGTCCCGAGCTGGCGCTGCTCGACCAACTGCTCGTGCACGAAGGTTCACTGGCGTTGTCGGCCGGTGGCGCGGTCAGTTCGTCGTACGGCGAGTTCGGTGGCTGGTGTGGTCCGCCTGGCTGGCTCCCGGAGGCTGCCGCTGACACCTTGCTCGCTTTCCGGCTCCGCAACGGGCGAATCTCGGTCGAGCCTGTGCCCGACGAACCGTCCTTCTCGACTCCGGTGACCGAGCGTCTGCGGTCGGTGCTTCGGCGCTATCTGAGATCCGACGACGGACTCAGCCAGTGGCAGAGTCAGCACACCCTGGGCAAGCTCATGCTTCGCGCGCTGTCCGAGATTCCCGATCTGCTGATGGAGCCGCTGCCGCCACTCGACGAGATCCTGCAGCTGGGCAGCGAGCGCTGGGGACGCGATTGGCCGCTCGAGTCAGCTGAGGCGGCCCGTGGCGGCAAGCAAGTCGTGCTCGAGGACCTGCCCGCCACCTTGGTGACCGCACTGCAACGCGAGGCCTACAAACTAGGACTCGGCCTGAGCGAGCTGACCACTGCTGTTGTCCGCCGCCACCTACCGGTCCGCTCTGCCCTGCCGTCACGACACGCAGACGGCCTGGTTGTCGGCCCCGGCTGACGGCCGGGCGCTAACGGGTCTCGTCGAGGCGGGCCACCAGTGATCGGGGCGCGACGTGGCGATACGCGTCCTCGACCAGCTCGGCAAGCTGCGACCAGTCGACTTCGGGCACGTCCAGGTAGGCACCGAGCCAGCCGCGATGCCCGACGTACGGCGGACGGAAGAAGTGCTCGGGGTCGGCTGCGACCAACGCTTCTTGACTTCCTGCGGGCGCTGCACACCAGAAGGCCCGCCGGTCGTCATGGTGCCGATCCGCGAACATCACGAACGTCTTCTTCTCCCGGACGAACCAGGCCGGTTCCCCATGACTCAGTCGCTCGGTCGTCTCCGGCAAGGCCAGACACAGCTCCCGCAACCGTTCCAGTTCTTCCATCCTGGTCCCCTGTCCGGCCGGTCCGTTCGGAACTGCTTGCCGTCTCACCGGCGAGGACCGGGGGTCACCACGCCGGCCTCGTAGGCGTAGACGACGGCCTGCGCGCGGTCCCGCAGGTCCAGCTTGGTCAGGATCCGGCTGACGTGAGTCTTCACGGTCTGCTCGGCGAGCACCAGAGCGGCCGCGATCTCGCGGTTGGACTGCCCGCGAGCGACCAACCGCAAGACGTCGGTCTCCCGCGGCGTGAGCTCGGCCGCGGTCGCGGGCAGCACCGGCCGCACCTTGGCGAAGTCCTCGACCAGCCGCCGAGTGATCGACGGGGCCAGCAGCGCATCCCCGGCGGCGACCACCCGGACGGCAGCCGCCAACTCGTCGGGCGACGAATGCTTCAGCAGGAACCCGCTGGCTCCAGCACGCAACGCGTCGTACACGTACTCGTCGAGGTCGAAGGTCGTCAGCATGACCACTCGAGGCGGCTCGCCCGGCGCCACCCCCTGAAGGATCCGCCGGGTCGCCTCGAGACCGTCCATCACCGGCATCCGCACGTCCATCAGAACGACCTCCGGCCGTACCTGTTCCACGACCTCGACCGCCTCCGCCCCGTCCCCCGCCTCACCCACCACCCGCAGATCCTCGTGAGCGCCCAGCAACGCGACGAATCCAGCCCGAACGACCGCCTGGTCATCCACCACCACGACAGAGATCATCAGGCGTTCCCTCCCTTGTCCAGCGGAAGTCGGACCTCCACCAGATACCCGCCGTCCGCAGTGACCCCAGCCCAAAACTCCCCGTCCAGCAAGGCAATCCGCTCTCGCATCCCTACCACCCCATGCCCGCTGCCCGGCGCCTCCACCGGGCGGTCACCCCCGTTCGCCACACCGTTCTCCACCCTCACAGCCACCGCATCCCCAAGCCGCTCGACCTCCACCTCCACCACGGCGCCCGGCGCATGCCGCACCGCGTTGCTCACCGCTTCCTGCACGACCCGATAGACCGTCATGCCCACTGCACCTCCCACCTCCGGCCACTCCAGCGCCGCGTGCTCGGTGTGCTCGGCGTGCTCGGTGTGCTCGGCGTGCTCGGTGTGCTTGACGGACAGGCGTACGTCGGCACCAGCCCGTCGGGTCGCGGCAACCAGTTTCTCCAGATTCTCCAGCCCTGGTTGCGGTTCCAGCTCTCCACTCACCTCGGCACCGGCCGGTTCCTCGCGAAGCAACCGCAGCACGCGCCTCATCTCGGTCAGCGACGAGCGGGCGTCCTCCGCGATCTCCGCGAACTCCTCGCGGGCATCCTCCGGCAAGGCCTTCAACCGATGCGGCGCGCTGTCAGCCCGAACCACCACCACCGACAAGTGATGCGCGACGACATCGTGCAACTCCCGCGCGATCCGTGCCCGCTCCTGCCACCGAGCCCGCTCGGCCCGCTCCGCAGCACTGATTCCTTCCTGCGCCACCAATTGGCGCCGGGCCTCAGCCCGCGATCTCGACAGCTCGCCCACGGCCACGGCCACCGCGGACAACACCGCCATGGCCACCAACCCCGGCCAGGTTCCCCGACCTGGCGCCACCATCATCGCCACCACACCAACCATCTGCGTTCCGACCCACCAGGCCGCTACCGCAGACCTCGCCCGAAGCCCTCCCGCCGTCGCCCGTGCGGCGATCAGCGCCAAAACGATCGAGTGACCGAAGACAGTTGTCACCGGCCAAGGCCAAGGCTCGCTGGACGACGTCGGCGTGGAGAGGGCGGCAGTAATGGCGGCGGTCATCAGTGAAACCGGCAAAGCTACCGAAGGTTTCAGCCAAACCAGAGCCAAAGAGAAAGCGCGGGAGAGACCGAGCGCGAAAGCACCACCGATCGGCAGTTGATAGTGCTGCCCAAGGTCGGCGGTGGTCAGCACTAGAAGGACTGCCACGCCGGCGATTGCGCCGGCGCCCGCGCGGCCGGCCGGCCATCTCGAGCTCATCCGTTGACCTTAACCAGGAAATAGCTCAGAGCTGCCGAGTCCACGAACCGAACAGCAGCACGCCCGTAGCCGCCAGGAAGATTGTTGCTGGAAGCACCCATCGCGAAGTGGCCGCACCATAGAACCGCCGCACCACGGCAGCCTGCAGCAACCCGAGCCCCCGCAGGACGAAAAGCAACGCCACAACGATCGGCACCGAGATTGCCGCATGCACGGCCCATGCACCTGCTCTACTCGGCCCTCCCCACGTCCCGGCCCCGTACGGCCCGCTCTCGACCAACCCATAGAAGGGTCCGCGCACCACTGCCGTCACCAGCAACATCACCAGGAACCACCCCAACCACCCCAGCGCCAGACTCGTCCCCCACGTCACCATCGCCCGCGCCGCTCCGGGCCCGCGTTCCTTCGCACCCAAGGCCTGCGAGAGCAAGCCCGGCGCCGGCGAGGGTAGGGCCGGCGCACCGAGAAGATGAGCCAGGCGATGCCAGGTCGAGTAGGTCGCGGCGTTACGACCCCACAGCGAGCCGCCGATTGCCAGCAAACTCGCCGGAACCAGCGCTACGTCGTACAGCACGGAGCGAGTCAGCCGACTTGTCAAGCTCCGGCGACCGAATAGCGGTCCATTCGTGACTGATGTTGTGGTCCGGACGCTGTCCGTCATGGCTCCTCCTCGGTCTCAGCAACTGAGATTCAGCCTAGAAACAAGCAGGGCTGCGGACATCCATCCAGGGAGCCAATGCCATCCCCCTACCGCAGTAGGGGGTGAAATGTGATACGTATCACAGTGACCACGGTGCGTGTCGCGCAGTTACACGGTCAGTGCCGGAAGGCTCGAGCGGCGGCGCCGCGCCAACAGGAGGTTCGATCATCATGCGCATTCGGAACCTGGCGGTGACCGCCACCCTGATCCCGGTCCTGATGCTCGCGGGATGCGGCCGCGACGACTCCGCCGACGTGGCGGCATCTTCGCCTGGCGCTCACAAGGCCAACAAGTCGGGCGTCTCCGACGCAGTGGCCAACGGCTCCCAGCCGGTAGCCGACGCTCCGGCCTCGGACGACCCGATCATCAACGCGTACTACGACTACCGCGTCGCCTTCGATGTGATGATGCGCAGCGGCGGTCGCTCGACCAAACAACTCGCTCCCGTGATGACCCCGACGATGTTCACCGCGATCAGCCAGCAGGCGAAGTACTTCCGCGCCAAACGCCTGCACAACACCGGGGTCACCAAAGTGCTGTGGGCCAAGCGTGTCCTGCTGTCCAAGGGCGTCATCGTCCGGGCCTGCTACGACACCCTGCAAGCGCGCACCGTCGACAGCACCGGCAAGAACGCACTGCCCGCCGGCACACCGACCCGTTGGCTCGACCAGATGCGGGTCGAGTTGGTCGAAGGCCGTTGGATCGTCGACGGCGGCAGCACCACACCTCAAGCCTGCTGATCCACCCGCGACACCAGCCATCCCGCACTACTCACAGACGACTCCGTACCGCCGCCTTCCTGGGCACACCTCGCGGTGCGGAGCCAACTCACAGCGCGGAGAGCAGCCCCTGCTCTCCGCGCTGTCTGCTGAGTCAAGCGTGTCGAGTGGCCTGTTTGAGCAGGGACTCGACCGCCTCGTACAAGGCAGCGTCGTCAGCCGGACCCGACCAGACCAGTACCCGGGCCTTGTCGCCGAGCTTGGCTGCGACCATCTCCTGCGCCGGGGTCGGATCTCCCTGGTTCAGCAGCACGACGAGCCGGCGGCCGTCGCGTTGCAACCGGTCGAGCAGCGGCGGCAAGGTCGAGCCCCGGAACAGTCCCGGATCGCTCTTCACCTTGGTCTCCACCATCACGCCACGACCGCGGATCACCAGCAGGAAGTCCGCCCGATCACGAGCGAACTCCCGATCGTGATAGATCCGCGCCTTCGGCCAGAGCCGCTGCAGCGCGGCATCCACGTCGGCGTCGTAGCGGGCGGCCAGTCGGTTGACCTTGGAACTGGTACCGCGCGGCCGGAACTCCTCCGGTTCACGCGAACCACGACGCCGGCGCCCGAGCAGGGGCCGAAGCCATCGGTAGAACCTCGTGTCGATCATCGGCGGACCCCCTGGACCTGGCGCGACACTGAAAACAAGTCTCTCAGCACCGACTGTGACGGACCAGATCCGGACAGAGTCCACCGACGATTGTGACACCATTGCGACCAACAGTTCACTGCCTGCAACACCAAGCCCGGCAGAGGGCTAGGGACCCACCCGCAGGTGAGCAGGGCACTCGCTTTGAACGGGCGCGCACAACGCTCACACCGGCCTCGCGTGCACAGCGCTCGAACCGACGCAGTGGGCACTCCGTTCCGATGGCACCGGCGCCCACAGCGTTCGAACCGAGCGGAGTACACCGCGCACAGCGTTCGAACGAGCGGCGTACACCGCGCACAGCGCGCAAACCAAGCGGCACACCCAACGCCCGGACCGGACCCACGTGCACGGCCCTCGGACCCAAGCGGCGCACACAGCGCCCTGACTGCACCGACGTACACAGCATTGGGACCGGACCGGTGCAGCACTCGGGCCGAAGCGGCGTACACAGCGCTCTGACCGCACCGGCGCACAGCGTCGAGACCAGAGCGGCACGCACAGCACCCGGACCGGACCCACCTGCACAACCGTCGAACCGAACCAGCGCGCACAGCACTTGCGCTGACCGGCATGCACGAGACGCACGGTCAACGACTGGTGCGGGAGATGCGCGGCGGCCGGGCGACGACCGGCATGAGCACCACAGCGCTGTGGTGCGGCGACCGGCGACAGCGGCGCTCGGTCAGGCATTTGATCGCTGGCACTCCCGGTTTGATTCTCCGCTCTTCCGGTGGTGTCCAAGGCGCCAGGACGGCCCAGTGACCGGTCTGTACCGGAGAATCGGTCTGCGGCCGACGCCCCGTCCGCACTGAGGAGGTCAAGTGAGCTCGCCCCAGTGGAAGATCCACTTCAAGTCCGCGCCGAGCGAGGTCTACCGCGCCATCAGCACTCCACTCGGCCGCTCGCGCTTCTGGGCGGAGTCGGCCAAGGAGGCCGACGGGGTGATCCACTTCGTCCTGCCCGGCGGCCGGACCAGTGACGCCCCGATCGAGCGAGCCGTCCGGGACAGCCTGTACGTCGTCCGTCTGGCCGGCCACCGGGTCGCCTTCCTCCTCGCCCCGGACGAGCACCGCGGCACCGACCTCACGCTCACCGTCGAGGACGAGACCGACCCAACGCCCGGCGACCCGACGCGTACCGACCCGACGCCCTGGGTCTCGCTCCTGTTCCGGCTCAAGGCTCACGTCGACTTCGGCGCCGACCTACGCAACCACGACCCCGCCCGCACCACGGCCTATCTGGACGGCTGCTGATCAAACAGTTGCTTCAGGCAAGCAGTCTCCGGCCTCGCCGGTCCGGGCCGGTCCACCGCAAAGTGTTAACTCCGGGGACGTGATGCATACGGAACGGCGGCCTGGGAACTATGGTGATGCCAGCTCACGGGGCAGGCCGTCATGAGGAGAGAGCGCGATGTCGGAGTTCAGAATCACCCATGAGATCCACGAGGTTCATCCGGACATTCGCGAGAAGCTCACGGCGACCACGATCGAGGCGATCAACGAGTCCAGCGCCCGATCGGCCAAGGACGCGGCCCTGGTGCTGCGCAACAAGCTGGGCGAGATCGGTGTGCACATGAGCGAGGAAGCCTGCCTCGCCGCCGTCGAACGCATCCGCTCCGGCAAGTCGCTGCGCTTCGAGATCGAACGCGCCGACAGCGACGAGACCGACGCCTGACCCGGCAGCGACCACGCCCTGACGAGCGCCGCCTGCGCGCCTAGCATCCAGCGGCTTCGTCGGAGAGCAGTGTCAGTCGGCTTGCTGGAGAGCGGTTCAGACGGCTTCAGCAGTAAGCAGTCTCAGGCGACTTCGCCGGAAAGCGGTATCAGACACGGCTTCATCGGAAAGCAGCGTCAGGCGGCTTCATCGCGGAGCAGCGTCAACCAGCCAGCTCCGCCGCGGTCAGCAGAGCGACGAGCTCGAGCTCTATCTCGGCCAGCGCCTCCGCGCCGCCCTGCTGCCGGTCGATCACGCAGAGGGCGTGCGAGATCTCGGCGCCCAGCGCGCGCAGTTCTCTGGTCGACAAGACGATCTGGCCGCCCTTGGTGACCACGTCCTCGACCACCAGGACCCGGCGTCCAGCGATCTCGGCACCCTCCGCCAACTGGCAGGTCCCATACGCCTTGGCTTCCTTGCGCACAAACGCGCAGGGCAGCCCGGTACGGCGGCCGAGCGCGGTCACCACCGGGATGCCGCCCATCCCCAGGCCGGCCAGCACCTCGGTCCCAGCAGGAACCAGCGGCACCATCGCCTCGGCAATCGCGTCCAGCAGCACCGGGTCAGCCTCGAACCGGTACTTGTCGAAGTACTCGGTCGCCGTGATCCCCGACCGGAGCACGAACTCCCCGGTCAGATGCGACGCCCGGTAGATCCGCTGTCCCAGCTCGGCCCGCGACCCACCAGCACTGTCCACACCCCGCACCCTACCGAGACGCCATCGCGCCGAGACGTCCTGACACCGAGACGCCGTCACCCCGCCCTGCGTTGCTCCTCCCCGCGACTCCCCCGCGCATCCGCGGGCAACATCCGCACGAAATCCTCCACCGCAACGATCGGTACGCCGTACTCCCGCGCCGCCCGAGCCTTCGTCGACAGACTGTCCACGTCAGCCGCGACCACGAACGTCGTCTCCGGCCGGACAGCCTCCTGCGGCGAGAACCCCGCTGCGACCGCGCGATTCCACCAGACCTCCCGCGCCTCGATCATGTCGCCGGTGAAGACCACACTGCTCCCCGCCGGAAACCCTTGCGCACCAGGCCGCACCGGTACGGCGTACTGACCGCCGCTCGCGCGCAGCAACGCATCGTCGACGTCGACCACCCGTTGACCGAGCATCGCCGCGACCCGGTCGAGGTCGTTGCGTTGCTCCGGACTGCCCACGCCTTCGCTCCACAACGCCTCGGCCAAATCGGCGACGTAGACCCGGTGCAACTCGTCCACCTGCGACCGAGTGAGGCCCAGATCCGTCGCGACGTGGACGAGTTGATCCGCCCCGGTCTCGTTGATCTCCCGATCGGCCAGGATCATGTCGAGCACGGCCAGATACGAGTCGGCTTGCGGCGGGTCCGGCACCCGGGGCAACTGATCCACCAGCCGGCTCATCCAGCCGTGCCGCCCGCCCGCATGGACAGGCCGCACGGTCGCCACGCCGTCCGCACCGGGCAGTGCGGGCCAACGCCATTGCCGAACCTCTTCGTAGACCCATTGCCAAGGTGGCGGCGACGGGAACGCCTTCAGGTAGTGGCTGAAGAGTTGAGCGGTCGCCCGCGTGTCGGCGAGGGCAGAGTGCCATCCCTCGATCGAGATGCCTACCGCCGAGCAACAGGCCCCGAGCGTTCGCTTGGCACCCGGATGCAGATAGCCCGCCAACGCCATCGTGCACATCGATCGCTCGGTGATCAGCGGCACCGCATAGCCGAGCCGGGCGAACTCCGCCCGCAGGAATCCCAGATCGAACTCCACGTTGTGACCGACCACCATCCGCCCGGCCAGCAAGGACGCCAGCCGCCCCGCGATCTCCGCGAAGTCCGGCGCGGCCAGTACGTCGGCAGTCAAAATCCCGTGAATGTGTTGCGGCCCGAGATCGCGTTGCGGATTGAGCAGGGTCACCCACTCCTGCTCGAATCGGCCCTCTGCGTCCAGCAGCACGACCGCGATCTCGATCACCCGGTGCCGGTGCCCCGGCAACAGGCCGGTGGTCTCGGTGTCGATGACGGCATACATCCCCGGCTCCTCCTCCAGTCGGCTGCCTGACTGTGACAAGCCAACCACAGGCCACCGACAGTTTCCGGCCGGACGAAATCAGTTGTAACGCGGCATCGATTCCAGTCGATAGGCCGGTTGAAAGCGCGGGGGGACGCCGGAAGGCGCCGCGTGTCGGCAACAACGCGGGGGAAACATGCAGCTCACTATCGACACCAGCCTGTCCAGCAGGCTCTTGCGGATCGTCGAGGACGGGCAGGCCGTCGACGACCTGCGCGCGTACTTCGAGGACGGCCCGCCGAACACCGGCTACGTCGGCCGCTGGTTCGAGCGGATCGGAACGCCGGCCGACCAGGACGCGCATCGGAACCGCCTGACCGCCGACGACATCGTCGCGCTGTCGGCCCTCGGCATCAGGTTGCCGATCGCGGTCTCCGCCCGGCTGCTCGGCGAGGACGCCGACGAGATCGGCGAACTCCTGGCCGCGATCCCGGCCGACGCGGATCTGTGGGACGTACCGCGCTCCGGCCTGAGCCCGAAGTCGGCGGCGTACCGGCTGTTCACGAAGTTCCGGGCGATGGCCTGGAACGGTGGTGACCACGGCACGTCGGGCGTCACCGCGAGCAAGCTGCTGGCGCGCAAACGGCCGCGGCTGATCCCGATCTACGACACCCAGGTCAGCCGGCTGGTCGATCTCGGCAAGGGCGCGAGCTGGTGGATCTCACTGCAGGAGGCAGTGACTCCCGAGGTCCGCGATCATCTCGCGCACGCTCACCAGACCGCCGGACTCGGCCCACTGATCACGCCGCTGCGCACGCTCGACGTGATCCTGTGGATGCGAGCCCGGCACGCCGGCTGACCACCCGGCCGGCGGGCTGATCGGCCGACGGGCAAGTCGATCGCTGGGCTCGTCAGTCGGCGGACCAGCCAGACGGCGGACCAGCCAGTCGGGTGAGCCAGTCAGCCGGGTGAGCCAGTCAGCCGGCGGCTAGTCACTCGGCGGGATGGCCACGGCGATCTCTTCGCCCAGCGTCGCGCCGCCGATGAGGTCCAGGTCGTCACCGCTCCAGAACCGGCCCGGGTCGTACCAGTTTGGCCGGCGCCCGGCCGGAAGCAGCCCCATCTCCTCGTACGTCACGGCGACCACCTCAGCGCAGTACGCGCTCTCCAGCTTCAGCTCCCGCTCACCCTTGCGGAACTGCGGGATGCGCCCACGCACCCACCGCGACGCGAGTCGCGCCGTGGAAGGGAACGGCGTGCCGTCCAGCCGCGCGACAGTACGCAGTACTGCGTCCTCGGTCGCGCGGGTGACCGGGTACTCCAGTTGCCGCAACCAAGCCCGCTGGCCGTACTTGCGCGACCAGGTCAGCACCGCGTCCCGAAGATCATGCAGCTGTACGCCGCGCTGATGCTGGCCGGTCCACACGTCGGGTAGCGATCGCCCCAGTTCGGCATGCCACATCAGCGGTGGCAGATCGTCGAGAACGATCGCCATCCCGACGTGGTTCACCGGGCTGTTGGTGGTCAGCTGAATCGCGCGATCGGCCGCGCTGTCCCCGCGGAACAGCCAAATGTCACCCGTTCGTGTCAGTTCCGTAGCGTCGTCCAGTGTTATCCGTGTCTCCACGTCGCTAGGTTAGGGGACATGAAGGCATGGAAGGTCGTTGGACTGGCTGGGCTCGTCGGGGTCGCTGCCACGGGCGTCGTGATCGCGAGGGGCGAGCGCAAGCGTCGCGCCTACACTCCGGAAGAGGTCCGCGACCGGATCAAGACCCGGGTCAAGGAAGCTGCCAACGCCTAGAGGTTGTGCAGCACGACCTCTTCGAGCCGGCCTGACGCGATCACGGCCGTCCGGTAGGTGCAGTACGGCTGGCGCCGGCGGTCGGTCGGTGAGCCGGGGTTGAGCAGTCTGAGGCCTCGTTGCGACGTGGTGTCCCAGGGGATGTGGCTGTGCCCGAAGACGAGCACGTCCACGTCGGGGTAGGCCCGCTCGCAGCGCTCCTCGCGCCCTTTCGCCTGACCGGTCTCGTGCACGACGGCCAGCGAGACACCGTCCAGCGTCGCCCGCGCGACCTCGGGCAACCTTGCCCGGAGCAACGGTCCGTCATTGTTGCCCCAGCAGCCGATCAGCCGGTTCGCCCGCTCGCTCAGCTCGTCGAGAAGCTCGACGTTGATCCAGTCGCCCGCGTGGACGACCACGTCCGCTTCGTCGACGGCGGCCCAGACCGCCTCGGGCAGCTTCTTCGCGCGGGTCGGCAGATGCGTGTCGGAGATCAGCAGCAACCTCATACCGCTACTGTCGCACGGCCTCGATCAGCTCCTGCTCGCGAGCCGGGCTCAAGCCCGCCTTGCGTTCGCGATCCAGACCGAGCTCGCGTTCCCACGCCAGCGTGTCGATCAGGAAGTCCCGCCGCGAGCGATGTTGGAGACCCGCTGCGGCTGCCGCGGCGCCACTGCGGTTGGACCAGCCTTCGTAGCCGGGCTCGGTCAGCCACATCGCGATCGACTCCGGCCCCATGTACTGCTCGACCTTCCGCTCTTCCAGCCACTCCGGCGGTGCGAGCACCACCGGTCCGGTGTGCCCACCGATCTCGCGCGCCAACTCGATCCACTCGCCGAACGGCACGACCGGGCCCACCGTGTCGAAGGTCCCGGTCTTGCCCTGCTCGGCACAGTCCAGCAACCACGACGCCAGATCCCGTACGTCGATCACCGACGTCGGCAACTCGGGCGTGTCCGGAACGAGCAGCGGCTCCTCGGGCGCCCGCGCGGCGCGAGCCACCCAAGCACCGGCCCGATCGCTCCGATCCCCCGGTCCGCCGATCAAGCCCGCCCGCGCGATCACCAGCCGGTCGCCGACCGCCGCCACTGACGCCAACTCACAGGCGACCTTGGCCTCGCCGTACAGCTCCCGATCGACGGTTTCCAGCTCGGTCGCCGCACGCAGCGCCGCCGACTCGTCGGCCCCTGGTACGTCGAACTTCTCGTACGCGTTGCCGGACGACACGTAGGTCCAGTGTTTCGCGCTCAACGCCTCGAGGGCGGCACGCACGAACCCCGGTTGCCACGACACCTCGAAGACCGCGTCCCACTCCCGCCCCCGCACCGCGTCGTACGCGTCCGGTTGGCCTCGATCGGCAACGACCAGCGTCGCGCCCGCTGCCACCGCACCGCTCTCACCACGAGCCAAGCAGCTGACCGCATGCCCGCGAGCCAGTGCCTGAGAGGCCAGCTCTCGCCCGAGGAACGCCGTACCGCCGAGAATCAGAATGTCCACGCGCCCAAGCCAAGCAGGCGGCACGGACAATTCCCACCTTCTCTGCCGACGGCAGACAGGTGAACGGGACCGGCGCCGGAGGGAGTTCGGCGCCGGCCCGTCCGGGTCAGACCAGGTCCGCGGCGCCGGATCCGGTCGTGGTCTGCCGGCCGGACGCGAACTCGTCCGGCGGAGGCTCGGGGGCCGGATGCAACTCCGGCCAGGGCTGGGGCGGCAGATCGGCGCGCCGTGGCTGCGCGAGCTCCGGCCCCGGATCGGGATCGAGCCACTCGATCTCGGTGGCACCGTGGTGACCGTGGATCGCGATCACCGAGTCGATGCTGTCCCAGACCGTGGTGGTCGGATAGTCGCCGTACCAGCGCAGCGCGACGGCTTGGTCGGTGAACTGCACGCCTTCGGCGACGGGTCCGGTACCACTCACGCCGGAGACGTCATGATGGCGGATCATCCGGAAACGCCGGGCAGTCATTTCGGCGCGACCTCCCACAACCTCTCGCCCGGCAGCGTCAGGCCGCCGGGATCCATCGCGGGGATCGGCTCGCTGGTCACCCGCAGCCCGGCGAACCGGCGCGTCATGGCTGCGGCATAGCGGTCGGCCACGTCGGCCTCCGCCCGGTAGTCCGCGACGACGTGGTCCCCGAACCACACCCGTACGCGGCGACGTTGTTCTCCTGCCGGATCGCCGGGCATCAGTGCACCCGGCGGCCGGTCGGAGGCGTGCTGTGGCCGCCTGTCGGTGTTCCCATCAGCGGTATCGAGCAGCTCTCGTTCACTTCGATCACTTCCACTTCCCTGTGGGGATGGGTTCACTGGTAGTGACGGAGCTGTCACGGGGTCATGACGCGGATTCGCAGAAATTTTCTGGTGACGGTCCCGGAGCGTGACATCCGGCCGTGCACCCCCGTAGTACCGGCGCTACGCGACCCCGACCACCCAGTCGCGCCACTGCTCGAGATCTGGCTCGTCCATGCTCACGCCGGCAGGGAAGTCGTGCATCCCGGCCTCCGGCAGGTACGCCGCCACCAGATCAGTCACATCCCGCACCAGCAACATCGCGACCCCGGCGCCGGTCAGCTTCTCGAACACCAGCCGAGCCTCCCGCTCCTGCACCCCTTCGTCGTCCCCGTACCAGACGTCCACCTGCACCGGGTAGGCATCGATCGCCTGCACCTCCCCCGGCTCAGGATCGACCAGCACATGCCAGTTCCGATGCACCAGGAACCCGAGCGTCCCCTCCACGGTCACCGCGGCGCCCCGAAGCCCGACCTCATCGTCCCGCCCCGACGCATCCGCCACCGGCCGCAATCCCAGCAACTCCTTCAACCAGGCAGCCACCTCCGCCACCGACTGCCCGGTCCGCAGAAAGACGCTGTACTCCTCAGACATCAGTTCCCTTTCGCAGAACCCAGGGGCCCCAGGTGTCGACGTCCTCCGCATCCGGAGTCAGCCGCGGTTCGAAGTACTTGACCGGCCGGCCTGGAAGATAGGCCGCCACCAGCCACTCGACGTTGTGAACCAACAGCGCGGGCACCTCAGGCATCGCCCCGACGATCACCTCGAAGGCCAGCCGCGCTTCCTCCGCCTGCAGCGCCTTGTGTGTCCGAAGCTGCACATCGACCATCACCGGATAGGCATCCATCGCCTGCAGCACGCCCTCTTCGGACCCAAGGTAATTCGGCCCGACGAACAACCCGTACGGCGCATCAACTGCCTTCGCCTGCCCGACGAACCCCCACTCCCCCGTCTCGTCCGCCGCTCCGTTGCCCCGAGCCCCCAAGACCTCCGCCACCCGCGCCGCGACGCCCCCGACTTCGTCCTCGATCGCCAGAAAGATCTCGTCACTGTCCGACATCCACACTCCTTGGGTAACTGATCAATCGTTCGTCGCCGAGAATCACGTGGATGATCTTCGGCAGTACCACTCCCGGCTGACCGAGGCAGCGACGATACGCACGATCCGCGGCATCCACCGAGACGTTCGTCGGCCTGCCGTCGATGATCACGATGTCCGCCTGTTGTCCGCCCCGTAGCATCGCGCTCTTGAGCGCATTGGCCGACGTGCTCTCCGGAGTCTTGAACTCCACCGCGAGCCCTTCGTCGGCTCCGGTCGTGCGAACCATCCCGTCGGGGTTCTTCCGGGTCGATCCGTGGTCGGCCGGGCGGGCATCGATCCGCCACCCTTCCTGGGCGAGCCTCTCCGCGATGGCCAGTTCCTTCGGCAGGAACTCGTCGCCCGGATCGAACACACCTGCCATGAAGTCATCGCCCAGCGTCAGGGGGTGGAACGCCGGGTCGAACCCCGGAAGGTCCGCCAGCGCGACGTGGATCTCCGGTACTCCGACCTCTCCCGCGGCCGGCCCGTCACCTGGCTCAACGACAGGTTCAGGCAGTTGCACATCGACAATGACCGGTACCGCCGACGGGACAGGCTCGTCGGGGTACGTGAATTCACCCGTCACCCGATCCGCTTCGATCACCACGGTCGCCGCCACCCATGACTGCTTTCCCGACTCCTCCATCGACTTCAGCAGCTCAGCGGCAGCCTTGTCCAGCTCCACCTTGATCTCGAAGTCGCGTTCCTCCGGAGCCTCGTCCTGCTCGACGATCTCGACCTCGCCGGTCTCCGCGACCACGATCTCGAGCTCGAGCTCCTCCGGTGCCTCCCGCTGCTCATCGTCCTTCTCCTGCTTCTTCCGCAACTTCTCGAAGGCCTTCCGCGCCACCACGATCAGCGGAGCTTCCTTGCCCTCAGCATGTTCCTGCGGCTTGAACGGCAGCGACGTACGGGTCACCCGTCCCAGCAGATCTCGCCGAGCAACATCAGCCGACCCACCGGTCGCGCGGTTGCGATCCGCCGACTGCGCGTTCGGGCGGTCACTGGAGCGCGACTCCCCGACCAACCCCTCGGCCCACGCCTTGGCCTTCGGCGGTGCCATCGACAAGTAGTGAGCAGCCTGCTCACAGGCATACGCCGCCGCATCCAGTTGCTGTGCAGCGACGGTCGCCTGGCCTTTCGAGGCCGAGATCGCCAGCGCGGCGTCGTCGCGGCAGCGGGCGGCCGTTCGATGCAGGTAGGCGACCATCTGCGGTACTTCGTTCAGACACTCGACCAGTCCCTGCGCCACCCGCTGCAGGTCGGAGGGCATGGCTAGATCTGGTCGGCGTAGTTCTTGCAGCCGGCCGCGGCGATCTCCAGCGCCTCCGCTGCCTGCTCGACCGCCTTGCCCGCCGCATCGAGGATCTCGGCGATGTCGCGGTCCACGCCGGTCGCGGTCCCGGCGATCAGACTCTCCACCTGAGCGCTGTGCTGGGTGAAGCGGAGCTTGAACCCGGCCAAGCCGCCGGCTGCCTGCTTGGCCTCCGCGGAGACCTGGTGCAGCTGTTCCTTGAGCCGCTGTACGTCGGACACTTACTGCCTCTTCTTCCTAGGGGTTGCGCTTCTTCGGCAACACGATCGCAGTACCGGACACGACGACCGGCACCAGGATCGCCAGCCACCACGGCAATCCTGCAGCCATCAGGACCACTACCAGAGCCGCCCCGCCCCAGCCCCACCAACGGGCTCCGGGCAGCCGTGGCAGCCCCAGCACCCGTGACGCGGCCAGCAGAGTCACTGCCGCGATCGCAGCAGCCTCCAAGCCCACCAGCAGGGATCCCCTCGCCACACCGACCACGACGAGGCCGATCAGCACTTCGACGGCGCTGATCGTACGGCGCTTGCGACGCTCCTGCTCCGCCCGGGCCGCCTTGCGAACCTCTTCCAGCTGATCGACCGTCTCCGCGAGCTGCTTGGTGAGCCTCGCGGCGGCCGCTTCCATCTCGGTCATCCCGCGCATGTCCGGCAGCGGGATGGACGCACGCTTCCCGTCCGGCGGCAGGCCTGCGCGCTGCAGACTCTCGGCCGCCTTCTCGGCAAGAGCGTTCAGCCGGACCTCGAGCTTGCGCCCCCGCTCGGCCATCGCATCGGCCTCTGCCATCGCGGTGGCCTCCGCCTTGGACCTGTTGGCCGTCAACCGGTCCTGCGTCTGCTGTGCGTCCGCCCGCGCTCCCGCGACCTGCCGGAGCGCCCGCGCGTACGCCGTCCACTGCTCGTGCTCGGTCTTCATCGCCGCACCAGCTCCACGTACCGGTCGACCTCGTCCACGCGCAGCGGCGCGAACGGTACGACGACCTGCGCGCCCGACCCGTCCCACACCAGCGCCCGATGCGGCTCCGGCGTCCACCGCATCAACGACCCAGCCACCGCCCGTACGCCGTCCTGCGGGTGCCGCAGGAACACATGCGTCGCCACGCTGCCCCGGTCGAAGCCGAGCTGCTGGGTGCAGACGTGCATCCGGTTCCACCAGCCAAGGGTGATCAGCCCCTGCCCGGCCCCGCCTCGCACGATGTCCTGCAGCGCGTTGGCAGGGCTCTCGTAGAACCCGTCGGCATGAGTCTGCATCTTCGGTACGGCGTGCAACCCGAACCCCAGCAGGTACGTCGTACCGCCGATCTGCCCGTCCCGCACGGCGTCCCGCAGCGAGAACAGCCGCCGGACGACATCCTCGTGCTTGTCGGCAGTCTCGACCTCACACCCCAGCAGGCGCAACGTCTGGATCAGCGCGCCCTTGCCCTCGGCAACCGCCGGTGCCGAGTCCGTGCCGTCCAGGAAGATGAAGCGAGGCGGTACTGCGGCCGCTGCAGCCGCCGACACCGCCAGTCCCGTCAGCACACCCAGCGCATCGGCCGGCCCGTCTCCGAACACCAGGACGCCCGCCCCCGGCTCCGGCTGCACCTCCAGCGTCGCCGGCTCCTCGGTCACCGCGATCGGCAACCCGATCCAGGGCCGGCCGAGCTCGGGTTGCACAGCTGCGGCGGTGTCGACGAGTCGGGCCGGCTCGGCCAGGTGGAAGATGCGAGGCGGACGGGTACTACCGGACTTCAGCCACAGCTCACGCCGCAGGTCGTTCAGCACCACCTTGTCGGCGAAGCTGACCAGCACGTGCTGGTTGTCGTCCGGCGACCCGAAGTTGGCGTTCAGCACCGCCTCGCCACGGAACTGCAGCTCCGCCGCGGCCGAGTTGCCGGTCCGCAGAATCGCCTGTGAGTCGGCCGGCGTCGTCTTCAGCGCGATCCGGTAGGGCACCTGCCCGAAGATCGAATCACGCTTGGACGAAAGCTTCTTCACGCCCTCGATCGTCTGCGTCGCCAGCACCACGTGCACGCCGTACGCCCGGCCGAGGCGTACCAGCCGCTCGAGCAACCGGGAAGCCTCTTCGGCCAGCTCGTCGTCTTCTTCCAGCAGTACCTGGAACTCGTCCAGTACGGCGAGGATCCGCGGCGGCCGGTCGTCGCCGGCCGGCAGTTCGGCGATGTCCGCCACGTTGCCGTGGGACTTGAAGATCTCGCTCCGCCGGACCAGCTCGTCGGACAGGTGCCGCAGCACCGCGAGACCGAAGGCCCGGTCGCTGTGCACCCCGAGCACCCGCACCTGGGGCAGCCAGTGCTCCCGCTCACCGGCCGGTCCGAGCGCCGAGAACTCCACGCCGTGCTTGAAGTCGAGCAGGTACATCTCGAGGTCCGCCGGGTGGTAGCGCGCGGCCAGGCCATGGATCAGTACCAGCAGCAGGTTCGACTTCCCCTGCCCGACCGCGCCACCAACGAGCACGTGGGGAAGCGCCGGGTTGCCGCTGCGCAACCGCACCAGCGCGGGCGTGCGGTCGTCGTACCCGATGACGGTGCTGATCTCGTCGGTGACCGGTCGCCACCAGGTGGACCTGTCCGGCAGTGTCTGGTTGAAGTCGATGGTCGGCAGGACGGCGATCTCCGCCAGCTCGGCGACGACGTCACAGATCTTCGCGGCGATGTTCGCGTCGAAGGGCGGGTCCAGTTCGGCCGGCACGTTCGGCAGATGCGACAGTTCGACCTTCTCGTTGGCAATGGCAACGGGCTGGAGCAGCTCCAGCAGCTCCCGGGCATCGATGTCGTGCTCTCCGCTCTTCGCCGGGTCGTGATGGACCAGGAAGCAGATGCCGCGATCGGCCCCGGTCGCCGCCAGC
Source organism: Kribbella sp. CA-293567 (assembly GCF_027627575.1). Classification (NCBI taxonomy): domain Bacteria; kingdom Bacillati; phylum Actinomycetota; class Actinomycetes; order Propionibacteriales; family Kribbellaceae; genus Kribbella; species Kribbella sp. CA-293567. The sequence goes on along the minus strand of NZ_CP114065.1, from coordinate 2,902,413 downwards.
CGGACCAGGTCGCGCTGGGCCAGTTGGTCGATCCCGTTCGGGTAGTCGAACAGCACGATCAGCCGGTACGGATCGGTGACCCGCCCGGTCTCCCGGACCAGGTCCTCGAAGTGCTTGTGGCCCAGCTGCGCCTGCCTGCTCGCACGCATCGAGGAGACGTCGACCAGCCCGGACAGCACCGTGTGCAGCTGCTCCGCGGTGTGCGTTGCCCTCGGCACCAGTTGCGGGTACTTCGTGGTCAGGTGCCCCAGCAGGCCCATCATCCCGGTCAGCCGCGGGTCGAAAGCGTCGATCCGCAGCCGGAACGGCTCGGCTGCCGCGATCAGCCGCAACGCGGTGCTCTGCAGCAGCCGGCGAGCGGACTCGTTGCGATCGGCGGTCACCTTCCAGCCATTGGTGCGCAACAGCGGCGCGACTACCGGCGTACCGGCTTGGAGCTGGCCGACTCGTACGTACGAGGGGGTGCCTGCGCCGACGAGCTGGCGGGATCGCCAGCGGGCGTCGTTGGGCGGAATGGATGCCAGCCCAGGCGCCAGCCGGTCGGCCAGGAGCCGCGCGGCCGGCTCGGCGTCCGCCAGCGCTTCCGTCGTAGCGGCCTCCACCAGCCCGCGCGACTCCCGCCGCGCCGCCATGGTCTCGGCCTGTAGCTGACGATGCAGCTGTACTGCGCGCTGGTGCTCACCGCGAGTGTGCTGACGCGCGTTCTCGAGCAACTGCCCGAGCGCGAACTGGAGCCCGCGGATCCGCCCTTCCAGAACCTCCGGACCAGCTGCGATCTCCGCGGCCGGCGTGGGCGCACCACCACCAGCAGGCTGCTCCGTCACGAGCACCGTCCTTCCACCAACCCCACGCGACCGACCAAATGCCTTCGCCAACCATGTCACACCAGCAGCCCCGTGCGTCACTCCAGGCACCACAAGTCTCACCAACCGATCGAGGTCATCCGGGGGCGACGATCTCCAACTCGTAGCCGTCCTGGTTATGCAGGAAAGCGGCGTAATGTTGCGGGCCGCCGGCGTACGGGTGGCGATCGGCGAACATCAGGGTCCAGCCATGGCCGGCGGCGTCGGCGACGATGGCATCGACCTCAGCGCGGCCGGCCGCGTTCAGGGCGAGATGGTTCAGGCCGAAACGCAGCCTGTCGTGGGTGGCGGCGGACATCGCGGGGCTCTGCTCGACGACGAGGTACGAGCTGTCCACGCCCGATCTCCAACTGAAGCCGCCAGGCCAGCCGTCGCCGTCCTTCCAGCCCAGCTGGTGCAGCACCCAGCCCCAGTCGTTCAGTGCCCGGGACAGGTCGGGGACCCAGATCTCGATGTGGTGCACAGCGGCGGCCATCGCAGCATTATCTGTGCTCGTCACGGGATCTGTCTTTGCTGTGCCCGTCCTCGAACCGGCTCGAGACCGCCACCGAGACCAGTCCGGAGAGCACCAGCCAGACCAGGGCGGCGACCAGCCAGGGCCACCACTCCTCGCCCGCCGCGGCGTCGGCGACAGCTTTGCCGAACAACCCGCCGGACGGCGCGAAGACCAGCACCAGCAGTACGCGGGCGATGCTGCTCTCCTTGGTCATTCCTTCATTGTCCGAGCCGATCGCGCTCACCGCAGAGCTGTGGGCGTTTCTCCCACGCCAGGGCCGTTTTCCACAGGCTCTGGCAGCGACGCGATTTCTGTCCGCGCGGTGGTCTAGCGTCTGGGGCACAGTCGCTCTACTGATCGAGGGGGCATCGTGAGCGCGACCCGGATCGAAACCACGGCGTACGGCGCCGCCGCGCTGGAAAAGCTCGGCGCGGTCGTGGCCGCACTGAAGGCCGACGACGCGATGAAGCCCGTCACGCTGCTCCTGCCGAACAATCTGGCAGGCGTTACGGCACGGCGGTTTCTCGCCCGTGGCACCATCGGCGCGCTCTATCTGGCGACGTTGCCACGTTTGGCCGAGCAGCTCGCCGCGAGCGCCCTCGCCCCCAGACGACCTGCCACTCGCCCGATCGTGGCAGCCACCTGGCGTACTGCGCTGTCCAGCACTCCCGGTGTCTTCAAGGCCGTCGCCGATCACCCGTCCACCATCCAAGCGCTTGCTGCAGCCCACCGCGAGCTGCGCGACCTCACTCCATCGGCCCTCGACCGAGTGTCCTCAACCTCGACCCTCGGGCCCGATCTCGTCGGGCTTCATCGCCAGGTGACAGACCAGCTGCTCCCGAACTGGTATGACGAGACCGAACTGCTGCATGCCGCCTCGGCCCGTTGCGAGCCTGGCGTGGTCGCAGAGCTCGGCGCCTTGGTCCTGTATCTCCCACAGGAGCTGACGCAAGCCGAGGCCGGCTTCGTTTCGGCTCTCGGTGACGCGGCCGCCGACCTGACGGTGATCGTCGGCCTGACCGACGTCCGCCGTGCGGATCGCGCGGTCCGGCGGTCGCTGGAGCGGATCGGGATCGATCTGCCGACCTCGATCTCCAAGAACTATCCGGTCGCGACGGAGGTACTGAACGCTTCCGACGCCGACGACGAGATCCGCTGTGTCGTCAGGGATGTGGTCGCTTCCTTGAAACAAACGCCTGCTCATCGCATCGCCGTCCTGTACTCCGCCTCAACGCCGTACGCGCGGTTGCTGCACGAGCAGCTGACCGCGGCCAAGATCGAGGTCAACGGCCCGGGCACGCGTCCTGTGCACGAACGAGCAATCGCCCGTACTTTGCTCGAAGTGCTCGCGCTCGTCGATCACGACCTGCCGCGTGCAGACCTGTTCCGCGCGCTGGCGAACGCGCCGACGCGCGACTTCACCGGCGAGCGAATCCCTGTGCCGCAATGGGAACGGCTCTCGCGAGTGGCCGGCGTCGTCCGCGGTGATGACTGGGACGAGCGGCTTCGGCGCTATGTCGAGTCGGAGCGCCGTACGGCTGAGCAGGAGCAAGCCTCGGGCGACCCGCTTACTGGGGTGGTCCGGCGCGCGCAGTACAACGCGGGCAACGGGCAGAAGCTGCACGAGTTCGCGGTGGAGCTTCGGCGGCGGTTGATCGGCGCCTCACAGCTGGGGACTTGGTCCGAGCTGGCGCAGTCGGTGCTCGGGCTTTTCCAAGCGCTGCTGGGCGATACGTCCGCTTTGCCGATGGAAGAGCAGTACGCGGCGGTCGCGGTCGAGGGGTCGCTGCGTGGGCTGTCCACGCTGGATGAGCTCGGGACCCCGGCCAGCTTGGCTGTGCTGCGGGACGTGCTCGACCTCGAGTTGCAGCAGTCGTTGCCGCGGGTCGGGACGTTCGGCACCGGCGTACTGGTGGCGCCGTTGTCGGCCAGCGTCGGCCTGTCGGTGGATCTCGTCTTCGTGGTCGGGCTCTCGGAGGATCTGTATCCCGGCAAGGTGCACGAAGACGCGCTGCTCCCCCACCGGGTGCGCGAGGCGGCCGCGCCGGAGCTGGCGTCGTTCCGCGACCGGCTCGACGAGAAGCAGCGACATCTGCTGGTCGCCTTCTCCGCGGGCGCTTCTCGCGTGGTCGCTTCCTTTCCCCGTGGGGATCTGAGGCGATCGAGCCGGCGGCTTCCCACCCGCTGGCTGCTCGGCACGTTGCGCTCGCTGACCGGTGACCACGCGATGGCCGCGACGGAGTGGGACCGGGCGGCGTACGGCGATCGCATGCTGACCTCGGCGTCGTACGCAGGATCGTTGACCACGGCAGCTATGCCGGCCACCGAGCAGGACTGGCGGGTGCGTGCGTTGACGGCCGGGGTGACGCTGGACGACGACGTGGCCGATCGGGCTCGGGTGCTGCTGCGTGCCCGTGCTGGAGACGAGTTCACTCGTTTCGACGGGAACCTGTCCGGCGTACCAGGATTGCCGGACTACGCCCGGGAGGACCGGATCGCGTCTCCCACGTCGCTGGAGTCGTATGCGAGCTGCCCACACGCCTACTTCGTCGGGCGGTTGCTGCAGGTGGAGCCTTTGGAAGCGCCGGAAGACCTGCTGGTGATTTCTCCGATGCAGGTCGGCAACCTGATCCACAACAGCCTCGACGCCTTCGTGAGCCGGTTGGGCGGTTCTCTGCCAGGCTTCGGTGAGCCGTGGACGGAGGAACAGCGGTCTCTGCTGCTGACGATCGGAGCTGATCAGGCCGACAGGTTCGAGGCGGAAGGGCTGACCGGGCATCCACGGTTGTGGCAGCGTGAGCGGATGCGAATCCTGGGTGATCTGCTGGTGTTGCTCGCCGATGACGAGCATTGGCGTGCGGAGCACGACGCCTCGGTCGTGGCGAGTGAGCTGCGCTTCGGGTACGACGGCGAGCCGCCGGTGGAGATTCCGGTGCCGTCCGGGCGGGTGCTGCTGCGTGGTTCCGCCGACAAGGTCGACCTCGGCAAGGACGGCACGCTCTACGTCACGGACGTGAAGACCGGCGGCTTCTCGCGGTACGAGGCGATCGAGTCCGACCCGGTCGCGGCCGGCACGAAGCTGCAACTCCCGGTCTACGCGTATGCCGCCCGTGCCCGGCTCGGCGAGACGTCGACGCCGGTCGAGGCGTCGTACTGGTTCGTCCGCAAGGGCGGGCGCAGGATTCCCGTCCCGCTGACCCCTGAGGTCGAGGCTCGGTACGTCGACACCCTGGACGTGATCGTCTCGTCGATCGCCGCGGGCCACTTCCCTGCCAAGGCACCTGAGATTCCCGACTTCCTCTGGGTGCAATGCCCGTACTGCAATCCCGACGGGATCGGGCACAGCGAAGTACGGGCTCGCTGGGAGCGCAAACGCCACGACCCGGCACTCGCGCGGCTGGTCCAGCTGATAGATCCCAACACCGCACCGCTGACCTCTTCCGGGTCACCTCAGGAGGTGCGGAGCGATGTCTGAGCTTCTGGACGCTGCTGCCCGTGAGCGCATCCGCTCCGATACGTCGTCCACGCTCTTCGTCGAGGCCGGCGCGGGGTCGGGCAAGACGCATGCGCTCGTCGAGCGCGTCATCACGCTGGTACTGCGCGACGGCGTACCACTGAGCACTATTGCGGCGGTGACGTTCACCGAGAAGGCTGGTGCGGAACTGCGCGACCGGTTGCGCGTGGAGTTCGAGAAGGCGAGGAAGGGGCCGAGCCGGGCTGCTGCGGAGGATGCGCTGGAAGATCTGGACTCCGCATCGATCGGAACGCTGCACTCGTTCGCGCAGCAGATTCTGCTCGCCCATCCGATCGAAGCCGAACTGCCGCCGCTGATCGACGTACTGGACGAGGTCGGCTCCTCGGTCGCGTTCGAAGAGCGCTGGTCCGAGCTGCAGCAGCAGTTGCTGGACGACGACTCCATTGCCGAGCCGCTGCTGCTGGCGATGGCCGTCGGGGTGGAGCTGAAGCACCTACGATCACTGGCCCGCCTGTTCGGCAACGACTGGGACCTGATCAGCGATCGCGTCCTGGTCGACCCGCCCGAGCTGGTCACGATGCCGGACCTGGACGGCCTGATCGCCGCGGCCGCGCAGATCGGCGCGATCGCCGCCGACTGCCTCGACGCCGACGACCGGATGCTGCCGAAGATCCACCGCATTCGCGATCTCGGTCTGATGCTCGGTACCGCGACCGATCCCGAGACCCAGCTGGCCGTCCTGCACAACCTGCGGACTCTGAAGGTCGGCCGGGTCGGCCGCAAGGAGAACTGGCCCGACATCACCAAGCTCCGCGCCGACTGCTCGGAGGTCGTCGACGTCGCCAACTCCCTGGTCGACCTCCTCCTAGATGCTTGCCTACGGCATCTTTCGCACTGGCTGGCCGTTCGTGTCCTCGAGTCAGCGCGTCTACGCCGCCTGGCCGGCCGCCTCGAATTCCACGACCTGCTGGTCCTCGCCCGCGACCTCCTCCGCCGCAACCCCGCCGTCCGGTCAGCTCTCCAGGAGCGCCACCGGCACCTCCTCCTGGACGAGTTCCAGGACACCGACCCCATCCAGATCGAACTCGCCGTCCGCATCGTCGGCGGCGCCCCAGCCGACGCCCCCGACTGGCGCGATATCGAGGTCCCCGATGGCAGCCTCTTCGTAGTAGGCGACCCCAAACAGTCGATCTACCGCTTCCGCCGAGCCAACATCGCCACCTACCTGACCGCCCAAGACCTCCTGGGCGACACAGTCACCCTCACCACCAACTTCCGCACGGTCCCCCACGTCCTGCACTGGATCAACGCCGTCTTCAGCACCCTCATAACCCCCGAACCTGCCGCCCAGCCCACCTACCACCCCTTAACTCCCCACCGCCCACCCCTGACCCCGTCCACAGCCCCCGCTCTGACCACGTCCCCAGCCCCCACCGCACCCCCAGCCCTGAACAACCCGAGCTCCGACACCTCGCCTACCCCGATCACGCCTAACTCCAGCGATTCAGCCGCTCCAAACCCCCACCCCACCTCACCTACCGGCACCCCAACCCCAGTCAGCGGCGACCAGCTCTCCATCCTCGACTTGCCGGACGACGTACCACCCGACCGCACCCACCTAGCCACGGTCATCCCACTCCACCCGCCACTTCCCCCGCCCCCCGCGCTCCCTGACACCACCCCAACCAACAACCACGGACCCGACCCGACGAACCACCACAACGCCGACGCCACCACTCACACCCCCACCGTCACGATCCTCGGCGCCACCCCCCACGACGACCTCCCCCGCGCCCAGGCCTCCGTCCTCCGCGAACGCGAAGCTGCCGACGTAGCCGCCGTCATCCACCAAGCCCTCAACAACTGGCAGGTCTACGACGACAAGACCGCCACCTGGCGTCCAGCCGGTCCAGGCGACATCGCCGTACTGGTCCCCGCCCGCACCTCACTCCCCTTCCTCGAAGAAGCTCTCGACCGCGCCGACCTCCCGTACCGCGCCGAGGCCAGTTCGCTGGTCTACCAAACAGCAGAGGTCCGCGATCTGCTCGCCTGCGCCCGCACTCTCGGCGACCCCAGCGATCAACTCGCCTTGGTCACCACCCTCCGCTCACCCCTCTTCGGCTGCGGCGACGACGACCTCTTCACCTGGAAGCGATCCGGCGGTTCCTTCAACCTCACCGCCACAGTCCCCGACGCCCTCCTGACCCACCCTGTCGGTGAAGCAATGGAGTGGCTCCGCCGCACGTACAACGCCTCCCGCTGGCTCACCCCCAGCGAGGTACTGGCCAAGATCGTCGCCGACCGCCGCATGCTCGAAGTCGCCGCCACCGGCCCACGCGCCCGCGACACCTGGCGCCGAATCCGCTTCGTCGTCGACCAAGCACGCGCCTGGTCGGAGGTCGAACACGGTGGCCTGCGTTCCTACCTCGCCTGGGCCGCGCACCAGGGCGAAGAAGCCTCCCGCGTCGCCGAGGCGATCCTCCCCGAGACCGACACCGACGCCGTACGGGTGATGACGATCCACGCCGCGAAGGGCCTCGAGTTCCCGATCGTCATCCTCTCCGGCATGACGGCCGCCCCCAACCGCCAACGCGGCGTCCAGGTCATCTGGCCGACCGACGGCGGCTACGCGGTGAAGCTCAAGTCTTCCGTCCAGACAGAAGACTTCGATCTCGTCCAGCCGGTCGACGAGCAGATGGACGACTACGAACGCCGCCGCCTGCTGTACGTCGCCACCACCCGCGCCCGCGACCACCTGGTCGTCTCCCTGCACCGCTCCGGCTCCCGCCGCCACTCCAGCAATGCCGAACTCTTCGCCTCCGCCAACGCCACCACAGCCACAAACCCCATTCTCTTCAACGGCCCGGCCATCACAGCATCCCTCGACGCCCCAGCTAGCACCGCCAAGGTCCGCCCGCCACTGAACCGCGCCGAGTGGGAAGCGCGGATCACCGAAGCCCGCCAAGCCAGCCGCAAACGTTCTGCCCAGAGCGCCTCCGGTCTGGAAGGCACTGGCCCCGACGTCGCCCTCCAAGGCGCAGACCCCGGCGCAGCCAAAGCCGCCCGCGATGTCGAACTGCCGCCTTGGTCCAAAGGCCGCTACGGCACCGCCATCGGCCGCGCCGTCCACGGCGTCCTTCAGGTCGTCGACCTCGCCACGGGCGCCGACCTCGACGCAGCCGTCTCCGCACAGTGCCTGGCCGAAGGCGTAGTCGAGTACGCCGACGTCGTCAGCGCTCTCGTCCGCTCCGCCCTCTCCTCAGAGGTAGTCCAACGAGCAGCAGCCCGCGAACACTGGCGCGAGTCCTACGTCGGCACCCTCCAACCGGACGGCACCGTCCTGGAAGGCTTCGTAGACCTCATCTACCGAGAAGACGACGGCACCCTGATCATCGTCGACTACAAAACCGACACCATCCCCGCAGCAGCCCTGGGCGCCCGCATCGCCCACTACGCCCCTCAACTCCACACCTACACAGACCTGCTCCCCAACACAGGCCGCCCAGTACTCCTCTTCCTGGCCCCCACCACAGCCCACGCCCACCAGCTCTAACTCAGTTGCCCACGGCACGCCACGTCAACCGTCGTCGACTCCACACCGAGCCACCACGACTCTTCAACTTCGGGCGCATCCGCAACTACGGCCTGAGCCCGTACATGCTGCACAATCCCACCGGCAACCGCACCGCATGCTCTTTCACGTAGTGCTCAAGCCCTTCCGGTCACGGGTGACCATGTCCGTCAGCTCCAGAGATCCGTTGCGATTCCCCCAGAATCTGCACTCGGACTGCCCGAGGTAGGCACGCGCCACGAGCCCCTGCCTCAGCTACAGCCGTGTCGATCCGCTCATCGTCATCCCACCTCGGATCCACGAACTCCCGCACATCCGGCCGCTCACCGCCCCCGGGCCCAGTGACCAATCCGAGTCACCCGCACGACAGCCTGCTTTCGCCTTACTACGAGAGTCCCCGGGCAATTGCCTTCATCCCACACCTGCTACGAACTTTTCCGCGTCAGTCTTCGGCGTCCGCGAGACCGTATGAGTGCCTTCGAAGCATCCGAAGACATTCATCGTCCGCAGCAGCGATGGGCAAGTCAGGGTCCATCGGGCAGCCGAAAGCGCCGTCGTCTGTCATCCACGCCAGCACGCCTCCCGACATGCAAGCCGGTTCGAACAGCAAGGGCGGATCGCAGAACGGCATCCCCTCAGCCCCGATCCATGCAACCCGGCACCCACCAGCGATCACAGCCTCGAAGGTCGCTCGCACCGCGCCTTCAAACTGATCCTTAACCGGCCACACACTGACCGGCACCTCCCACATCGGCACCTCCCAGGTCCCGCCGACCAAGGTGAACTCGGCGACCTCCCCCGCGACATCCCAGACGCCGAACGGAAACTCCGGCCGCCGCGATCCTCGCGGAGAGAGCCCATAGACGATCAGCCCGGACGTCTCCTCACCACCAACGACGACAACCAGCGATTCGCGAGCAGCACGCACCACCACCACCGAAGTACCGCCAACACCACCCGCTGCCCCCACCGCCTCGTCCCAAAGGAGTCGGAGACGACTTTTCAGGTAGCCCAGCATGAACCTTCCCCCTCAGCCTCATGCTATTGGTGCCGATTCGGCGGTGCGCGCAGCCTCAGAAGCCACTCAAGCACTCACTCAGATGATCTTGTGCCTTCCGGCTCGGCTCCAAGCAGCACGCTAATCTGCAGCCTCCGACTCACCGAGAATGCTTCGCCGGTCCTCCTCGAACACCGCGACCGCAGCAGGCTCGTCGTCGAAATACTGTTCCCAGAAGCCCGGCACCAGCCAGCGAGGCGGAGCAAGGCGAAGAGTCCCTCCTTCTGAGATTTGAGCGACCCAGGCCGCGGGGATGGCCGGATCCGTCGTCTCGAACATCTCCGAATCCCAGAGCCCAGGTACTTCATCACCCAGATCGACTCGCATGGAGAACCTGCGCTCCGGCGAGGCGTCCACCTCGAGAACGGTGTACTCCTGCCCAATCCTTATCCAAGGACTTTCAGCGACTGGCTCCAAGGTCGCCGGATTAGTGATCGACACACACCGAACCTTCATTCTCACCTCGCTACATTGAGTACTACCTTGTAGTCGGTATCATAATGCACTCGACCGGTCACTGGATTGTAATAGAAATGCACTTGAAACGGACCTTGTGAACTTCTATAGGTCCTTGTTGAATACTTTGCCCAATCATTTATATCGCTACCGTCACCAACCAACGCTTCGCGAAGTTGCGTATTGCCAAGCTTGTTGGCCGCAATAATCCGAGTCGATTCTTCGATCGCTTCGGCCTTGAGATACCCGGCATCAGTGAAGACATTTCTACCCTCTGAACCCCATAGCTGATTCGACAGACCACGTCGCGTGGCGTTGTTGCGAGCCGAGTCCGGCCCTAAGCGCGCTGCTCGAGTCACCGCGTCAGCTCTTGCTCGTCCAATCGCTGGGAAGCGGCTTGCCACTACCCCGACGGCTATGTCGGCGGCCAGGGCTGAGCAGTTGCCTTTGACTACGCAGGCTTCTGCGGAGAGGACGCCGGCGGTGCCGGCGGAGAGTACTCCGGTGGCGGCGGAGACCTGGAGGAAAACTGGGATGGCGGGGGCGCAGGCGCGGACGAGGGTGCAGGTTACGGCGCCGGCCAGGGCTGCGGTTGAGGTCCAGCCGGACATGGTGGAGACGTCGGTGAGGGTGCCTTCGATGTCGTCGAGGCCTTGGAGGTCGTTGTTGGAAATGGGGTTGCCGGCCGCGTAGGCGTAGGGCTGGGAGCTGCCGCCTTGGTCTGGGGAGAGGAAGGTGGCGGTGGCCGGGTTGTATTCGCGCTGGCCCATCAAGTAGTTGCCATTGGGCAGCTCGAGGGCGCCGGCATACGTTGGTGCGGTGGGCTTGGGATTGTCGTCTGGTGCTTGGCGGGGGGCGCCGTACGGCTCGTAGTGGTGGTGGGTCAGCGACTTGCCGCTGGTGGCGACGAGGGAGCCTGTCCGGCCCGAGAGCAGCTCGCTGGTTATGCCGCCGGTGGGCGCCGCACCGCTAGTGGTTTGGGCTATGAGGCCGGCGCCATAGCTGTAGCGCTGGGTGGTTTTGCCGGTAGCGGTTTGGAGGATCTGCGGGGACAGCGGGTCCCAGAGATAGGCGGTGGTCCGGGAGCCGGTGGTCGAGGTGGCTCGGCGGCCGTCGCCCGTGTGGGCGTAGGTCGTCGTCCCACTGGCGTTGGTGGAAGACGTGGGTTTGCCGGCGGCGTTCCAGGCGTACGTCGTGGTGCCGTCGGAGGTGACGTTGCCGTCGGGGTCGTAGCTGTACGAGCGGCCCGTCGGCGGGACGCGTGGGTAGTCCTTCGGAGCGGCGATTGAGGCGAGTAACTCGCTACCTGGACCGTAGAGCGACCAAGTGCTGCCGTTGGGGCGGTTCTCCCAGGTACGGTTGCCAGCACCGTCGTAGGCGTAGCGGATGTAGTCGGTGGCCTCGGCCGAACACTTGTCGGCTGTGTAGCAGACCTCGGTCAGTCGGTTGAGCGGGTCGTAGGTGTAGGCGGTCGATCCGGTGATCGAGTCATTCGAGCGGACGAGATTGCCGGCCGGGTCGTACTCGGAGGTCACCTCGCGCAGGCTCTTGGCCGCCTGGGTCAGCTTCAGGGAGGACTCGCGCTCGAGTGCGTCGTACGAGCGGGTCTCCGTCAGACCGCTGGATCGCTTGACGGTGGCTGATCCGCGCGCGGCGTCGTAGCTGTACGAGGCCAGAGTTTTGCCATCGACCTTCGCCGAGCTCAGCCGGTCGGCGAGGTCCCAGGAGTAGCTCTCCGTGTGTCCCGCCGCTGTTCGCGAGGTCAGATTGCCGACGGGATCCCACTGGTAGGCGATCGTCGCGCCCGGGCGGGTAACCGAGCTGAGGCGATCGAAGGGGTCGTACCCGAACCTGGTGGTGCCGAGGGCGTCGGTCATCGACGTTCGGCGGCCCACAGCATCCCAGGCGAACGAGACCGGCGGGGTCTTGTCGGAGTACTCCAGTTTGGTCATCGCGCCGCGGGCATCCAGGGTGAATGACGCGGTCTTACCCGAGGGAAGGGTCGTGCGAACGAGACGACCGGACTTGTCGTAGGCGAATTGCCAGGTGCCCTTGCCATAGGTCGTCGCCGTCGTCCGGCCTGCCCCGTCATACTCGAAGGTCTGGGTGCGTCCACTGGCGTCGGTGTGCTTGGTGACCCGGCCAGCCGCGTCGTATTCGGCGACGACCTCCGGCAGGGATGAATCAGGGCCCTTGATCCCCACCAGTTGATCCGCGTCGTCGTAGCGGAACTGCGACACTCCACCGCGCGGATCGGTGGCCGAGGCAAGAAGCCCTCGATCGTTGTACGTCCGCTTGGACGTGACACCCAGCGGTCCACGCTGTTCGAGCAACTGGCCGTCGGCCGAGTAGACATGAGCGGTGCTCTGCCCGCGTGACGACGTGGTCTTGGTCGGGCGACCCCAGCCGTCCACCTCGTAGCTCTCCACCCGCCCGGCTGGATCGGCCACTCGGAGGAGATCGCCGTCGGCAGAGAAGGTGAACCGCGTGACCCGGCCCAACGGATCTCGCACTGACGTGACCAGACCGCGCTTGTCGTAGCTCGCACTGGACGTCTGGCCGGCAACGGCGGTGGTCAGCAGGTTGCCCCGCGGGTCATAGCCGAAAGTGGTCTGCCGGCCGATCGGGTCCGTGGTGGCGACGAGGTCGTTCGAAGCGTTGTAGCTGTACCGCGTGACGTTGCCTGCGGCATCGGTCGAAGCGGTTCGGCGACCTAGTCCGTCGTAGGAATGGCGCGCCCCGTGACCGAGGCCGTCGAAGACGCGAATGAGATTGCCGGCGGAGTCGTAGTGGAACGTCACGGTGGCGCCGGTCGGGTCGACCTGACGCACCAGCCAGTTGAGCTCGTACTCGTTGATCCATTTGCCGCCGGCCGGATCGGTCATCGTGGACGTGCCGCGGATGCCGGCCGGCTCCCAGAGCCAGGTTGTCTTCCCACCTTTGGCGTCGGTCTGGCTGATCACCCGACCATCGGCGTCGTACTCGGTGGTGAGCGTGGGCTTCGTCGCCGAGCCAGAAGTCTGAGTCGCGAGCCGCCCAGCGCCGTCGTACCCGAAGGTGAGCTTCGAGCCGCCCGGAGACGTAACCGACGTCAGACGACCATCGGTGTACCCGTAGCTGACGCTGCGGGACTCGGCACCAGGAGCGATGAGGGCGATGGCCGTGAGCAGGCCGCGGTCGTCGTACGCGTATTTCAGAGCTCGCCGACCGTTCGCCACGGAAGCGACGCGCCCGTCCGACCGCTCGACCGTGACTCCCTGGCCGTTGCGGTCCAGCACGGACAGCAGGTCACCGGTCGCGGAGAACCGCATGCTCATCTGGTCATAGCTGGTCAGCACATAGCCGGCACCGGCTTGAGCCAGGGTGAAACGAGCCGCCCCCGGTTCCACCACGAAGGCGCCCCGGCGCCGGCTGAATCCGATCTCGCGGCCGTCCGATGCGAGGTAGGTCGCGGAGTTACCGGTCAGTGCCAGACGATCAGAGAACGAGGGTTTCCAGCCCGGCCCGAGCGGCCCGGTGGCCGAGTCGTTCGAGTTGTAGGTGCGGGCGGCCGTCAGCGGGACGCCGGGGCCAGGAAGTGTCGCGTCGGTCTCGACTGCGGCCAGGGCGCCGGTCAGGGAGTTCACCGGGTCGGACTGCATGGCGAAGGGCCCGAAGAGTCCTCGAGCTTGTTTGTCGGGCAAGGTGAAGCCCGGCGCACCCGCGTAAATGTTGACGTACCCGCCGGTGGATCCTTTGCCGTTGGTGAGCGTGGCGCTCAGAAGCCCAGGTGACGAGGGCATCTTGCAGTCGAGTGGCAGAGCAACCGTCCAGGTGAGGGACTGCGTTCGTGCAGGCCTCGGTTTCGCATGGTTCGTGCAGGGCCAGACGCTGACCTGCCAGGTGCGGGCATCGGTCAGCTTGATGACGCAGATACTCGCGGCCGGCGCGAACGTCCGCGCCTTGAAGGTGAAGGCCTGGCCTGTGCCGGCGTGGCCGAAGCCGCCGTCGTTGGCTATCTGTGGGCCCTTGGTCAGCAGTTCGCCGCTGGCGGTGATGCTCACGTCGACGTGGATGCAGGTGCCGTCTTCGGCGTGGGCGGCGGTCGGTTGTTGAGTGCCGCTGAGCGGGCTGAGGAGGAGAAGGGTCAGGAGCAGGAGGAGGCAGCGTCGGGAACGGGACATTTTCGCCTCCTGTCGATGAGAGCTGGTGACAGAGAGTTTATGGGCCTTCGGAGCGCTGTGGGGGTGGGTGGTTACAGGGTGTGGATAACTGGGGATGCACCCTGTGCGGGAGTGGGGGCGGGCGTCCCCTACGATTCACCGCATCCGGATGTAGCTCGGATTCGAGGTCGGATCGCTCACTCCGGCTGGCGGGTCTGCCACGAAGAGTGTGAGGGTGTGGCCATGAACATCGGTAGTCGGAAGATCGTTGTGGACGAGGCCATCGCGCAGCTGCGGCTGTACGCCGAGACGAACGGCGCGGTGCTGAAGTACTACGACGGTCTGCCCGGGATGACGAACGTCGGCGGCTCGGAGCCTGATCGGGTCACGCTCGAGGACCTGGCCCGGACGCAGGTGGCCGGCGCCGACCTGCGCGCGGCCGACATCCCCTGGCTGATCGAGGTGGACGCGGACAAGGAGTTCGCCGCGGTTCCCGTCGACGCGAAGCTGGAGGATGCCGCGCCCGGTACGCCCCTGTTCGCCGCGGCCACCGAGCTGGACGAGAAGTTCAGCGGTCATCGCGGCTTCGGTCACGCGAAGAAGGCCAAGCTGCTGCACCTCAAGCGGCCGTTTCTCTTCCCCGTCAGCGACAGCTTCATCCGGATGACCTACAGCGAGGCGTCCGCCGGCCCCGATTTCCTGGCCGCCGTGCACCGCGACCTGGTCAACCCGGCCAACGTTCGCGACTTCAAGCTTCTCCAGGTCCGCCTGATCGCCGAGCCGCCCACCTCCGCCGCCCGCATCCTGGCCGAGGCGCCGACGCTGCGACTGCTCGACATCCTCGCCTCGCTGCTGGGCGAGGCCAAGTAGCTCCCCGAGCCTCGCTGCGGTCGCAGCGAGGCTCGTTGGCTAGAGGATGCCCAGGCGGGCCAGGGGCTCGACGAGTTCTCTCTCCTCGTAGGAGAGGTGAGAGAGCAGGGTGTCTTCCAGCAGGTCTACCGCGGTCCGCAGGGTGTCGATGGTGGCGGAGCCGTCCACTAGCGCCACGAGCGCCTTGTCGATGCCTTCCAGCACGTCGTGGATGACCAGGTGCTCCTCCTGGAGGCGGTCGACTACTGGTGCGAGGGCCGGGTCGGACCGCCGGAGACGTGGGAAGAGGGAGGCGTCTTCGATCGAATGGTGCGTGGTGACGAGGCGGCAGTAGGACTCGCAGTACGTGCCTAGGGTCCAGTTGTTCTGGCGCATGGTCATCGTGTTGATGTGCGAACGCGCCTGGCCGACGCCGATGGAGCCGGCTGCTACTTGCTCCACCAGGTCGCGGATCTGGTCGAGTTCGGCTCGCAGGTGGTCGTGCACCTGAATCAGGTGGCCGCCTGACGCCAGTTGCTGCGGTGAGTACACGCGCGTGGGGTCCAAGGCTGGGCCGGTCGGGCGGGCTGACTCGTCCCACGGCTGTACTGCGCTGCGCCGGGTCGTCGGAGGTGGAGTCGGTACGAGGCTGAAGTTGCCGCGCCCTTCAATGGAGGCGCCACTGGGCGCACTGGAAGGCGAGTCGCTCCCAGCCAAGCTAGAGAGGGCCCCGGGAGCACCGGCGCCCGCAGTACTGGCGGTTGCAGCGCCCGGAGCAGTGGCGCCCGCAGAAGCAGCGGCCGCAGCAGTCGAGCGACCGGCCGCAACCGACTCCCGCACCGCAACAGCGACCTCGGCGAAGCGGCGGATGTCGTCCGGATCGTCCGAGCCAAGGATGTAGGTGCTCATGCCCTCGGTGAGAGTCAGTTCGGTGAGCTGCTCGACCCACAGGTCCTCAGGGCCTTGCAGAAACCCGCCGTGACCGTCGAAGCGGCCAGACAAGTTGTACAGGCGTCGTACTGCGGACGGGTCTCGGCCAGCGGCAACAGCTGCTTCGTCGATGGTCTTGTTCATCGCCGTGAGCTCCTCCGGCGGCGCATAGGCACTGGACGGCAACCACCCGTCAGCAAGCCGCCCGGTGACTGCCAGCATGCGCGGCTTGTAGGCACCCAGCCAGATCTGTACGTCGTGCGCCGGCGCCGGCCCGCGCTTGGCTCCCGCCACCGTGTAGTGCTTGCCCGCGAGCCGGATGCCGCCGCCACTGGAGGTCCAGACCTCCCGGATGATCGCGATGGCTTCTTCCAGCGCAGTGATGCTCTCCCCTGCCGTCAACTGGGGACCGGCGTTAGCCGCGACCGCCTCCAAGAACCCGCCAGCGCCGAGACCGAGCTCCACCCGCCCGCCGGTGATCCGGTCGAGGGTGGCGACGCTACGAGCCAGCACGACCGGATGGCGCAGCGGCAGGTTGGCGACGTTGGTGGAGACCGACACGGTCTGCGTCTGAGCCGCGATGACGGACAGCAGCGTCCATGCATCGAGCAACCGCGGCTGGTACGGGTGGTCCTGCACGGTGACCAGGTCGAGCCCCACCTGCTCGGTCAGCTGCGCCAGCGCGATGACCCGCTCGGGATCCTCGACCGCCGGTGTCAGGAACGTACCGAACACCAACTCGTGCCCGTAATCCATGCTCCACCTCTACCCCAAGTAGTTCGTGCCACGTAATATTGACTCGACGAACAAATTACTTCGTGACACGAACAATCACAAGGGGAGCCGCCGTGAAGGAGACCCTGGGCGCCGCCAGCGGGCTGGTCCGGATGACGTTCCTGGTGCAGAATCTGTACGCCGAGGTCGGCCGCAGTCTCGATCTCACCGCTGCCCAGGCCCAGATGCTCTGCTCCCTGGCCGATCGCTCGATCGGCATGGCGGAGCTGTCGGGCATGCTCTGCCTGGAGCGGTCCAGCCTCACCGGCCTGGTCGACCGCGCTCAGCAACGCGGTCTCGTGATCCGGGAGAACGACCCGCACGACCGCCGCGCGGTGAAGGTCACGCTGACCCCGGAGGGCTCCAAGGCCCTGCACAGCTTCAACGACCAGCTCACCGAGCGGCTGGACAAGCTCCTCGCCGAATTGCCGGCCACCGAACGCGACAAGTTCGCGAAGACGCTGAACCGCGTCATCGCCTCGACCGGTTAGGGCGACCCAGGGCCGGCGAAGTCACCGACAACCTCTGAAAACGCTTCCTCCAGTTCCAACCGACGACCTACCTCGTACTGCGCAGCAAACCCATCTCCGCCCAGCACATCCCGAGCAGCACGCGTCGCCCGCTCTATGTCGCCCTGCTCGGCAGCAGCAACCCCGTAGCCCTCCGCAGCCCGTACTGCGGCCGCCACGCCCAGCAGCCGCGCAGCGACGGCCTTGTCGTACACACACGCCGCGAGGCCCTCCAGTGCCCAGCACATCCCTCGTCGCGACTCGTGGTCGCGCGAGATCCGGTATGCCTCGGCATGCGACGCCCTGGCACGCTCCAGCTCGCCCTGCAGCTCCAGCGTGTACCCGAGTTCCTGCAGCACGATCGACAGATACAGCACTGGCTCGTCCTGCTTGCGAGCCGCATCGACCATCGCCTGCAACTGCAGCTCCGCAGACTCCAGCTCACCCGACCGCCGAGCAGCGAACCCCAGCACGATCTCCGCCAGTGCCTGAGCCGACCGGTGCCCCTGCTCTGTCGCCAGCCGCAGCGCCCGCTCGCCAAAGGCCTTCGCCTCGGCATACGCCCCTTGCCGCAGCGCGGTCCACCCGAGCCAGCCGAGTTCACCGGCGACCTCAGGCCAGAGATCAAGCGCCTCCGCCATCTGCAGCGCCTCCGTATGGAGCCGCGTAGCTTCGTCCAAGTCGCCCGTCATCTCAGCAAGCGCACCGAGCCATCCAATGGCTTGCAGCTGACCCCAGCGGTCACCCAGCACCCGGAACAGCCGAGCACTCTCGACTGCATCGCTCTCCAGTGCCTTGAAATCAGCACGGACGTGGGCATGCTTCGCCCGACCCGCCAACGCAGCCGCGATGCCCCACTGATCGCCAGTAGCCTCGAACTCCGACAGTGCCCGCTCCAGCTGAGCCAAGCAAGGGGCAAGGTCACCGGAATCGCTTGCATTGAAGGCGATCCACCACTCGGCCCGGGCATCGACCACACCGACACGATCGCGCACGGCAGCCGCACTCACATCCCCTTGTGCGTACAGGAAGCCCGCCAGCCAAGCCGTTGCCTTCGCGGACGACGGCAGCGCCTCCAACGATCGCCTCGCCTCAGTGAACCGCCCACGCAAGAACCAGTACCAGGCAAGCGCATCCGCCAACCGCTCCGCCAGCAACAGCTCCCCGTTAGCCACAGCGCCGTCGAAGGCACTCCGCAAGTTGCCGGCCTCGTCATCCAGCCGCTGCAGCCAGCTACCTTGCTCCGGCCCGGTCAGGTGGTCCCGAGCCGCCTCCGCCAACTCCACGTAGTACAGGCGGTGCCGCTGCTTCACAGTCTCCAGTTCGCCGACCGCCCGCAGCTTGCCGACGCAGTACTCCGCCACCGACTCCAGCAACCGGTACCGCGGACCGTCGACGCCATGCACCGAGACGACCAGGGACCTGTCGACCAGCCGCATCAACACGTCCAGGACGTCGACCCCGTCCTCACAACACACCTGCTCGGCTGCCTCCGCAGTACAGCCATCCACCTGTACTGCGAGCCGCCGCAACACCGCTTGCTCCGACGGCGCCAGCAGGTCCCAGCTCCAATCGATCATCGCCGTCAAGGTCTGCTGCCGAGGCGCTGCACCGCGATGCCCGGTCGCCAGCAGTCGGAACCGGTCATCAAGCCGAGCAACCAACCCCTGTACGCCGAGCGCCCGCACTCGCGTCGCAGCCAGCTCCAGCGCCAGCGGTATCCCATCAAGTCGCCGGCAAAGCACTGACACCGCAGCCGCAGACCCTTCATCCAGCGAGAACCCACGATCCGCAGCAGCCGCCCTAGCGACGAATAGCTGCACAGCAGACGACGCCTGCAGGTCGGGTAGCGCAGCAGCCACCTCAGGCACCTCTAGCGGAGGCACACTCCAAACCGCCTCGCCCGTAAGCCCCAGCGGCTCCCGACTGGTCGCCAGTACTCGCAGCCCAGGCGCGGCAGCCAGTAGCTCGTCTGCCAGCGCAGCTGCGGCCTCTACTACGTGCTCGCAGTTGTCGAGCACCAGCAGCAACTTCAACGGCTCCAGCGCCGCCGCCAGCACACCAGAGCCAGCTCCGGCCCCGACCGAGTCCCGCAGATCCAACGCCGCCTGGACCAGATCTGCGAGCGAGCCGGCCACGTTTAGCGCATCAGGAGCGACCGCTGCCAACTCGACGAGGAACACCCCGTCGGGGAAGCGCCCGGCAAGTCCGTCGGCGGCAGCAAGTGCCAACCGCGTCTTGCCCACTCCCCCAGGACCCGTCAGCGTGACCAGCCGATCGGCGTACAGGCGGCTCTGGATCTCTACCAGCGCTTCGCCGCGACCGACAAGCTCGGTGAGCTGCGCGGGCAGGTTGCTGCGACGCCGGACCTGTTGCAGCTCCTGGGTCAGGATGGACTGCTGCAACGCCACCAGCTCAGGCGTGGGATCCAATCCCAGCTCGTCCGCCAGCAGACTCCTCAGCTGCTCGTAACTCTCCAGTGCCTCGCTCTGTCGACCAGCGCGGTACAGAGCCTTCATGTGCACCGCACGGAGCCGCTCCCGCAGCGGGTACTCCACCAGGAGGTCAGCCACCTCACCGATCAACGCACTGTGGTCCTGCCGCGATTCGAAGTAGTCCTCGGTCGCTGTGAGCCGCTGCTCGCTCAGTCGTGCCACTGCCGTCTCCACGAACGCCTCGTCCGAGAAGTCCGCGTACGCCGGTCCGCGCCACAACGCGAGCGCCTCCACGAGTCGCCCGTGCTCCAGGTGGGCAGCAAAGGTCAGTGCGTCGTACGAGCCGCTGTCGACCTTCAGTGAGTATCCGGCCGGCCCGGAGACGACCAGTGCGCGGCTGCCAGGCTCGGCGTCCTCGAAAGCGCGCCGGAGCTGCGACACCTTCGCCGACAGCGTCCCGGCCGGGTTGCCCGGGAGGTCGTCGCCCCAGAGGTCGTCAATCAATCTGTCGGCCGGCACCGGCCGTCCCTCGTGCACCAGCAGGTCAGCCAGCAGCGCACGCACTTTCAGGCCGGGGACGGTGACCGGCTCGCCACTGTCCGTCCAGGCCGTCACCGGACCGAGCACCCCGAAACGCATGGCCGCACTCTAGCTTTCCGACGGTTTCCGGCTGCTGAGCCGAAGACCGGAAAGAAACCGTAAACCCGCTCAGGCAGAGTCGTCCTCAACAGCAAGGAAGCAACAACGAGGTAGCAAGGGAGGTGAGCGACAGATGCAGCTACGACTCGCAGTGATCATCGGCAGCACCCGCCGGGGACGCTTCGGGCCGACAGTGGCCGACTGGTTCGCCAGGCAGGCCGCCAAGCGCGCCGACCTTGACGTAGACGTAGTCGATCTGGCCGCAGCGGACCTGCCTCAGACACTGTCCGACACAGACGAGCCCACGCCGACCGAGGTCGCAGTACTGGCTCCACGACTCGCTGCGGCAGATGCCTTCGCAGTAGTCACTCCGGAGTACAACAGCAGCTTCCCGGCCCCACTGAAGACCGCACTCGACTGGTACTACGAGGAGTGGCACGCCAAGCCGGTCGCGATCATCGCCTACGGCCGCGAGACAGGCGGCCTGTACGCCGCCGCGCAGCTTCGGCAGGTCTTCACGGAGCTCCAGGCGGTCGCGATCCGCAACACCGTCAGCCTGCCTTGCTACTGGGAACAGTTCGCCGCCGACGGCAGCTGGCCCCGCCCCGGCTCCGGCTACGACGCCTCGGCCAAGACCACGCTCGACCAGCTCGTCTGGTGGGCGCAAGCACTCCGCGACGCCCGCACCAAGCAGCCCTACCGATCCTGACAACACACCAGAGAGGCAAGAACCATGCGCAAGCTGATCGAGTCCACCTTCGTCACCCTCAACGGCAGCATCTCCAACCCGCAGGACTGGAGCGGACCGTACTGGGACGAAGAGCACTTCGGCTACTCCGGCAAGCTGATGGAGACCACCGAGGCCCTGCTGCTCGGCCGGGCCACCTACGAAGGCTTCGCCGAGGCCTGGTCCGGCCGGGACGGCGAAATGGCCGACACCTTCAACCAGATGCCGAAGTACGTCGCCTCCCGCACGCTGACCGACACCACCTGGAACGCCAAGCTGCTCGAGGGCGACGCGGCCGACGCCGTCCGGCGGCTCAAGGAGGAGGACGGCGGCGACCTGCTGAAGTTCGGTACCGGGTCGTTCTCCGCGACGTTGCTCGAGCACAAGCTCGTGGACGAGTACCACTTCTGGGTCTTCCCGGTGCTGGCCGACGGTGACCAACTGTTCGCCGAGTCGCAGCTCGGCATCAACCACCTCGAACTGCTCGGCACCACCACGTTCAAGTCCGGCATCGTCGTCCACAAGCTGGCGCCGAAGGCCTGAGCCGCGCAGTACCGGCAACGCCCGGAGCCCTCGTCGAGGGTTCCGGGCGTTTCGTCGTTTCGGAGTGGGTACCAAAGTGACTTACTCAGAAGGGACTTGAGAACCGATGGGAACCGTCATCACCATCATCATCGTCCTGGTCGTACTCGCCGCCGCGGCGGCCCTGTACGCGTACCAGCGGCGCCGGACCGCCCAGCTCCAGGAGCGGTTCGGACCGGAGTACGACCGCACGCTCGAACAGTCAGGTGACCGCAAGGAAGCACTGCGTGACCTTCGCGAGCGCGAACAGCGCCGCGCCAAGCTCGACGTACATCCACTGAGCGGTGAGTCGGCCGAACGCTACCGGGCGGAGTGGAGCGGGCTGCAGCAGAGCTTCGTGGACGCACCCGGTGACGCCGTCGCCCAGGCGGATCGGCTGGTCCTGCGGATGATGCGCGAGGCCGGCTATCCGGTCGACGACTTCGACCAGCGCGCCGATGACATCTCGGTGGACCACCCCGAGGTCGCGCAGAACTACCGCAAGGCGCACAGCGTCGCAGTCGCCCAGACCCAGGGCCCGGTCGACACCGAGGACCTCCGCCAGGCGGTCACCGCCTACCGCCGGCTGGTCGTCGTCCTCCTCGAGAACCCCGCCGACCTGAACGGCCACACCGAAACCAGGGAGCAGTCATGACCACCCCCTACCCCACCGACAACGACCGCAGCCAGCACGCGGACCCGCTCGACCGTACTGCGGGCGGCGACGCCCTCGACCGTCCGTCGAACGGTGACTCGCTGGACCGAAGTACTGCGGCCGACCACGCTGCGGACGGCGAACGTCCGGCGTACACCGTCGACCAGGTCGGGGACGACCAGGCACCGCTCGACACCGTCACGGATCCCGTCACCTACCCGGCCGATGTCGAGCCGGCCGGCAACGATCACGTGTCAGCCGACACCGCCGACACCGCCCCGGCGAACGCCGCAACCGCAGACCCCGGCTCGACGAACGCTGTATCCGCAGGCGCCTCAGCCGCACCCACAGGCGCAGCAACGTCGTCCACGAGCGCCGACGAGCCGCTGGTACCCAGCGCGGAGGCCGTCGACTTCAAGGCCCGTTGGGACGTGGTCCAGCAAGGTTTCGTCGACGACCCGCGTACTGCGGTCACCGACGCCGACAAGCTGGTCAGCGACGTCCTGGAGCGGCTCTCCGCCACCTTCGACCAGCAGCACCGCGACCTCGAAGGCCAATGGTCGGACGGCGAACCCTCCACCGAGGACCTCCGCTCCGCCCTGCAGAAGTACCGCGCCTTCTTTCAGCGTCTGCTCACCATCTGACCGTCGCAAGTACCAGCGCCAGCCGCCTTGCCCAGCGACCCTGATGTCGCCGGAGCAAGGCGGCAAGTGCCGGTTCTTGCGACGGCCCGGCACTATGGGGGCATGAAGCTGCCGTGGCTGGGATTCGTCGCTCTGGTCCTCACCGCGGCCGTCGGCTGCTCCTCCACGCCGACGGCCGACCCCGCCCCGAGCGCCCCGCCTCCCACAACGAGTAGCACGCCCAGCAACACACCGTCGGCGTCCACTACGTCGCCGCCGCCTGCCAGCAGCCCACCGAGCGCCACCCCAGCGGCGCCTGCGAACCCGGTCTCCCTCCAAGCGCAGATCGCGAAGAAGTACGACGGCCGCGACCTCCGCCTGGGCCGCGTCATCACCCGCACCGACGCCTATACCCGGTACTTCGTCACCTACGCCAGCGGCAAGCTGCGGATCTCGGGCATCCTCAACGTCCCGACCACCCCGGGCCGCCACCCCGCACTGGTCCTCAACCACGGGTTCATCGACCCCGCCGTCTACACCAACGGCCGGGGCCTGATGCGCGAGCAGGACTACCTCGCCCGCCGCGGGTACGTCGTACTGCACACCGACTATCGCAATCACGCGCAGTCGTCCAAGGATCCGCAGAACGACGTCAACCTGCGCATCGGCTACACCGACGACGTCATCAACGCGGTACTGGCACTGAAGGCGTCCCCGTACGTCGACCCGCAGCGAGTCGGGTTGTTCGGGCGGTCGATGGGCGGCGGCATCACCTACAACGCGCTCGTCGCCCAACCCGGCCTCGTCAAGGCAGCCGTGGTCTACGCCTCCGTCAGCTCCAACGCCGTCGAGAACTTCAACCGCTGGACGCGACCGGACACCAGGACCGCGGCCGCCGTCATCCGCGCGCACGGCGAGCCCGCCAAGAACCCGGCCTTCTGGCGCAACATGTCCGCGGTCAACTTCTTCGACCGGATCACCGAGCCGCTGCTGATCCAGCAAGGCCTCGCCGACTCCACCTGCCCGCCCGTCTGGGCGCAGCAGACCTATGCCGCCTTGAAGAAGGCCGGCAAGGACGCCACCCTCTACACCTATCCAGGTGAGGAACACGCCTTCGCCGCCGCCTGGCCGACCTCGATGGCCAGAACCGTTGCCTTCCTCAAGAAACAGGGCGTCTGACGGTGACCCGAGTGCTCGGTGTCGACGCCTGCAAGGCGGGCTGGGTCGGCGTACTGCTCAATGACGGTGAAGTCAGCGCGTTCGTGGCCGGCAGCATCGATCAGCTGGTCGCACAAGCAGGTTCGCCGGAATCGCTCGACGTCATCGGGGTCGACATGCCGATCGGCCTGCCCGACACCGCTCCCCGCCAAGCCGACCTGCTCGCCCGCTCGGCGATCGGCCGGCTCTCCTCGTCGGTTTTCACCACCCCCGTACGAGCCGCGCTGCTGGCCCCCAGCCACGCGGACGCGGTGGTCGTCAACCGCGAACTCACCGGCCAGGGCATCTCGATCCAGGCCTACGGACTCCGCGGCAAACTCTTCGAGATCGACAACTGGGCCCGGCGTTCCGACTCGCTGGTGGTCGAGGTCCACCCGGAGGTCAGCTTCGCCCAACTGGCCGGCGCTCCCCTGACAGTCCGCAAGTCCACCTGGGCCGGAGCCGAACGGCGGCGCGCCCTGCTCGCCGAGGCCGGTATCCCGCTGAGCGGCGAACTCGGCCTGGCCAACCAGGCCGTCGGCGTCGACGACGTACTCGACGCCGGCGCCGCCGCCTGGTCGGCCCTCCGCGTCGCCCAAGGCCTCGCCATCTCCCTGCCGAGCCCACCCCAAACCTTCGCCGACAGCTGGCCTGCCGCGATCTGGGTCTAGGGCAGCTCCCATTCGTCGTTGCGCAGTTGGAGAATCGCCCACCCCACCGCGGCGAATCCGGCAGCCTGCAAGCCCCACCCGACCAGATCGAGGGTGTGGTTCGGAACGATGACGGCGGCAACGATATGGATGGGCTGCGACACGATCACCGCGACCGCCGCCCACCGAGCCGTCACCTGAGCTCGCCAGATCGCGACGCCGAGCAGGATGGTGCCGATGACGTGTCCCAGGACGAACAACACCTCAGCGATCCCACTCGCCGGATGCGCCGCCTCGGCAATCCGGGTGAGTGCGCTCGCGTCCAGGCCGGCCTCTGCTCCCGACCAGAGAAGCTGATCCCCACCGGCGAGCCAGCTGAGCGACAGGTAGCCCGGGATCAGCAGGGCCAGCGCGACCAGGGTGAGCTTGGGTGCCCGTCGGCGGGTCAGCTTGCCCGCGGCGTACGCGCCCGGCACGAGTGTCAGGATCGCGACGAGCCCGAGCCACAACACTGCCGAGGCGCGACCCGGCTCGGCGATCGCCTTGGCAGCGATCGTGGCTGTGTCGTCCACCGTGTCGTACGGCAGGACGTAGCGCAGTACTGCGACAGCGGCCGGCCCGATCGGCAACACGATCGCGGCAACCCAGCGGCTTAGCGCGCGGGTGTCCGTCACGGGCGCAGTACGAGCGGCCGTGGTGGTCATCGCACGCCTGCCAACTGACGCGCGGGAAGCAGCAGCATCGCAGTACCGAGGCCTGTCAGTACCAGGAACAGCGCGGCGACCCCCACAGCTGCTGCAGGCACGCCACCTGCGAAGAACGCCGGTACTGCGCTCAGCGCCGCCACCACTCGCAGCACGATCAACGGAACCACCGCACGCCGCTCACCTCGCCAAGCGAGCCCGACCAGGATCAGGCTGACCAACCCGAGCGCAGACGCGATCAGCGCGATCGACATCGGCGGGTGCTCGCCGTCGGTCAGCAGCGGCGCCGCCAGATCTCCCAGCGACAACAGCCCGAGGATGACCAGCCCCGCCCGAAACCTACGATTCATCTCGCAACCTCCCCTGTACTGCGGCCCGTTCGGGCCAACTCCCCAACCCTCAACGGTTCAGCGATCCCAGCGCCTGGGCTCTCGACCACGGATCGCCGGGAAATCGCCCGGTGAACCCAGGAACGCGATCCCGAGACAGCGGGACACCGGACAGCGCACACTGATCCTCATGAGGGGGAAAGTGCTGGCCGCCGGACTCGGTTGTTTCGTGCTGCTCGAAGTCCTGGCCGGACTGATCCTCGCCCTGGTGGCCAACTGGTCCTTCGCGGCGGCGCTCGACAGTTTCCTGGTCACCAACGGGCTGATGGGGCTCACGTTCGCCACGTGTGGCGCGGTGATCGCCTGGCACCGGCCTGCCAATCCGATCGGCTGGCTCTTCATCGCCGACGGCATCGGTTACGCCACCACCGCGGTCGGCGCGCCACTGAGTCAGGTGCTTCACGACAACACCGCGCCGCTCGAAGTACAGCGTCTGGTCGCCACGATCATCCAGTGGTCCTGGCCCTGGTCGATCGCCTTGTTCCTGCCGCTGGCCCTCCTGCTCTTCCCCGACGGTCGACTGCTCTCACGCCGCTGGCGCCTGGTTGCTGCCGGCATCATCGTGACCTCACCATTCTTCGCCCTCGAGATGGGCAGCGGTCCGGACCCACTGTTCGACGGCGGCCCGGCCGGCTACCTCCAACTCGCGTCCTACGACGCCCTGCAACCGTTGTGGACAGCAACCGAAATCCGCGGCCTGCTCGCCATCCTGCTGGCGATCGCATGTCTGGTCATCCGCTACCGCCGCGCCACCGAAACCGGTCGCCGCCAGCTCCTCTGGTTGCTGCTGGCAAGCATCATCGTGATCGTCTTCATGACCCCGTGGGCACTCGTCACCGGTACGCCGATCTTCGTCCTGCTGGCGATTCCGCTGATCCCGGCCTCGGTGGCGATCGCGATCGTGCGGCACCAGCTCTTCGACATCCGGCTCGTCGTCTCCCGCGCGCTCACCTGGGCGCTGCTCTCGATCCTTGCCGTCGGCGCCTATGTGGCTCTGGTCGCGATCACCGACTCCTTCATCTCCTCCCGCCTCGGCCGCTCGGCGACCGTGACGGTACTGGTCGCACTCCTGGTCGCGCCGGTACTGCCTCGACTCCAGCGTCTCGTCGACCGAGCCATGTACGGCGACCGGCGCGACCCGGCTCGCGTCGCATCTCGCGTGGGTGAGGAACTCTCGTCCGGAGTGGCCGGTGGCATGCCGGGTGTTGTGGAGGCTGTCCGCTCCGCGCTGCGACTGCCATATGTTGCTGTGGCCGCTGACGGCACGCTACTCGCCTCTGCGGGAGTCGCGGGGACCGTCGTACCGGTTGAGTTGTCGTACGGCGGTACGACGGTCGGCTCGCTGCTGGTCGGCCTGCGTCCAGGCGAGTCCGCGCTCTCTGGGACCGATCGCAACGTGCTCGCGCTGGTCGCCGTACCGCTGGCCGTCGCTGTGCATGCCACGCGACTGTCGTTGGAACTGCAGACCTCTCGCGAGCGACTCGTGGCGGCACGCGAGGAGGAGCGACGGCGGCTGCGGCGAGACCTGCACGACGGTCTGGGTCCAACGCTGACGGGCGTTGCCTTTGCAGCCGATGCGGCCGCGAACCTCATCTCCCAAGACCCGGCGAGAGCCTCGGAACTCTTGGGCACGTTGCGGACAGACACGCGGGCGGCGATCGCCGACGTACGCCGCCTGGTCGACGACCTTCGCCCGCCCGCTCTTGACGAACTCGGCCTGGTCGGTGCTCTGCGGCAACGCGCGGACGCCTTGTCCTGGCGAGCCGACGGGGCTTCGGTCTCGGTACAGGTTTCGGCCGACGGATTGCCCGCCCTCCCTGCGGCACTGGAGGTAGCGGCGTACCGGATCGCGACCGAAGCGCTCACCAACGTGGTCCGGCACTCAAGCGCCAGGACCGCCGTACTGACGCTGCGCTGCGACTCCCACCTGGAGGTCGAGGTCACCGACGACGGCCCGCCCAACGGCGCCTGGACCCCCGGCGTCGGACTCCAAGCCATGCAGGAGCGAGCCTCCGAACTAGGCGGAGAGTTCACCGCCGGGCCGTCCCCCGCCGGCGGCCGAGTCCACGCCACCTTCCCCATGGAGACCGCATGACCGACGCCCCGCCGCCCCCTGCCGACGGCGATCGTCCAGCCGTCCGGGTCGTCCTGGCAGACGACCACCCCGTCGTCCGCGCCGGCCTGACCGCGCTGCTCTCGTCTCTGCCCGGCATCGAGGTAGTGGGCGTAGCCTCCACCGGCCGCGAAGCCATCCGCGAGGTAGTCACCACCCACCCGCACGTCGCAGTACTGGACCTGCAAATGCCCGACCTGGACGGCTTCGCCGCTACCCGCGAACTGGCCCGCACCGCCCCCGACGTCGCAGTACTCGTCCTCACGATGTTCGAAGACGACGACTCGGTCTTCGCCGCCATGCGCGCCGGCGCCCGCGGCTACCTCGTCAAGGGCGCCGAACAAGACGAGATCGCCCGAGCCATCCACGCCGTAGCCGCCGGCGAAGCCATCTTCGGCCCCGGCGTAGCCCGCCGAGTCCTCTCCTTCTTCGCCACCCCACCCACCCCCGCGACCCCCCTTCCCCGACCTCACTCCCCGGGAAAGAGAAATCCTCAACCTCCTCGCCACCGGCCTTAGCAACCCCGCCATCGGCACCCACCTCAACCTGGCCCCGAAGACAGTCGCCAACAACGTCTCCACCATCTTCACCAAGCTCGCCGTCACCGACCGCCCCGCCGCAATAATCCAAGCCCGCAAGGCAGGCTTGGGGAATCCCTAGCTGGACCCAAGTTCATTCGTTTGAACCCTAGATGCGCCCAGCCTCCTATGCCAGAATCCGCAACCTGATTCAATCCATGGCGATGACGAACGGGCAAGCGAATGAAGCAACTAGAGGCGTCTGAAGTCCCGCTGCACAAGGTCTTCTCCAGTGATTTTGACTTCAGTATCCCGAACTACCAGAGGCCGTACGCCTGGGGCACCGATGAGGCGATGCAACTCCTCGACGACCTCGCGCATGCACTCGACCAAGACCGGGACGAGCCCTATTTCCTTGGCTCGATAGTCCTTGTCAAGGATCCCGCCATGCCGGCGGCATCCGTGATCGACGGCCAACAGCGGCTCACGACGCTGACTATCATTCTTGCGGTGCTACGTGACCTCTCCTCAGACCCCGGTATCGCCGGCGAGTTACAGGACAAGATCGTCGAGCCGGGCCTCAGGCTTCGGCGGCTCGCTGCGAAACCACGTCTGACTCTGCGCGATCGCGAGCGGGACTTCTTCCAGTCCTATGTTCAGCAGCACAAGGGCGTCGACGAGCTGATAAAGCTCAACAACAACCAGATTGAAAC
The DNA here is from genome assembly GCF_027627575.1 of Kribbella sp. CA-293567. Taxonomy (NCBI): domain Bacteria; kingdom Bacillati; phylum Actinomycetota; class Actinomycetes; order Propionibacteriales; family Kribbellaceae; genus Kribbella; species Kribbella sp. CA-293567. Next base: position 2,873,367 of record NZ_CP114065.1, on the reverse strand, counting down.
CGACGCGCAGAAGAACATCCGGGACAACGCCTTGGACCTGCACAAGGAACTGCAGAGTTGGTCTTCAGACCGACGCGACGACCTTGGCGCTCTGATCAGCGATCGAACTTTCCTGGTGGTCGTGAACACTCCAGACCTTGAAAGCGCCCACAGGATTTTCAGCGTGATGAACTCCCGCGGTCTCGACCTCACACCTGCGGACATCTTCAAGTCCAGGGTGATCGGCGACATCCCGGACGGAGCAGCTGACGAGTACACCGAGAAGTGGAACGAGGCCGAGCAGAAACTCGGCCGGGAGGACTTCGCCGATCTGTTCCTTCATATCCGCCTCATCCAAACGAAGAGGCGGTCGGAACAGAACCTTCTCCGGGAGTTCCCTGATCAGGTCCTCAGCGAGTATTTGCCCGAGCGCGCGAAGGAGTTCATCGACGACATCGTGGTTCCATACGCGAACGCGTACGCGGCGATCACCAACATCACGTACAAGTCCGAACACGGCGACGAAGTCGTGAACAGTTGGTTCAAGCGGCTTGCCCAACTGGACACGAGCGACTGGCAGGCTCCTGCCCTGTGGGCCGTTCGCACGCATGGCGACGATCCCGTGTGGCTGGATCAGTTTCTTCGCAGGCTTGAACGTTTGGCGGCCAGCATGTTCGTACGACGGGTCTACGTGACTCCACGACTTGCGCGCTACATCGAACTGCTACGACAACTCGATAACGGTGACGGGCTGTCGGCTGAAGCTTTCGACCTGACCGACGGAGAGGTCGAAGAGACCCACGCACGGCTGGCCGGCGACCTATACCTGGTGACGAAGACTCGTAAGTACGTGCTGCTGCGTCTTGACGAGGCTCTGGCGGGCGGCGCAGGGGTCACCTACGACCATCCGGTCATCACTGTGGAACACGTGTTGCCACAATCGCCCGCGGTTACCAGCGAATGGCGCCGGGACTTCACCGACGCCGAGCGTTCCCAGTGGACGCACAAGCTAGCCAACCTTCTGCTGCTCAGCCGGACCAAGAACTCCTACGCTCAGAACTACGACTTTGCACAGAAGAAGGTGAAGTACTTCCACGGTCAGGGCGGGGTCACAACGTTTGCCCTGACGTCACAGGTACTTGCGCAGGCGCGGTGGACTCCTGAACTACTGAAGGAGCGACAGGCCGCTCTACTCGATGTCTTGTCCAAGGAGTGGGCGTTGAAGCGAACGCCGGAACGTGCATCTCGATGACGATCTAGCTGTCGACCGCGTCGGAAGTGGGTCGTGTTGGTGATTGGACGACAGCACATCGTTTGGTCACCAACGAGCCAGAGCCCCTTCGATCACGGGCGATCCTGTCACTACCGAACATCTCTATGCCTTAACAGCCCGGAGATACCGCTCTCCAATCACCTTGAGGTGCTCCACCAGAGCCTGCGGTGCCGTGACCTGGAAGTCGAGACCCAGCATCCCGATATACACGGCGACCACCTCCAGGCTCTCCGCCCCGGTCACCAGCACGCACGTCTTGTCGTCGACCGACTCGACGATCCCCACCGCTGCGTGGATCCGCGCCAGCACCTCTTCTGCCGAAGCAAACACAGTGACTCGCGCATGCACCTTCCATCCCGTACTGGCGACGTCCCGCATCACGAAGTCCGTGTAGTCGTCCCCCGGCATCGGCCGCGGCTGGTACTTCCGCCCGGTCGCCATCCGCAGTTCCATCCAGTCGACCCGGTACGTCCGCCACTCGCCCGTTTCGTCGCGCGCAGCCAAGTACCAGTACCGCTGCCAACTCATCAGCCGGTACGGCTCGACCAACACCGGCAACGAGGGAGCGCTCTCCGACTCCTGCCCCGGTACGACGTACTCGAACCGCAGGTAGTGCTCGTCCCGAATAGCCGCCGCGATCGTCGCCACCACGGCAGAATCAACCTCCGGGTCCGGCACGTTCGACCCGGTGTTGTCCGGTCCCTTTGACATCGTCGTGTGGATCGCATTGACCTGCCGCCGCAGCCGATGCGGCAACACCTGCTCGAGTTTTGCCAGCGCCCGCCCGCTGCTCTCCTCCATGCCGCTGACACCGGCACCGGTCCGCAGCCCAACCGCGACAGCAACCGCTTCCTCGTCATCCAGCAGCAACGGCGGCAGCTTCGCACCCACGCCCAACTGGTAGTAGCCGGCCGCGCCCCGCGTCGCATCCACCGGATATCCAAGCTCTCGCAACCGATCGATGTCATTGCGAATCGTCCGCGTACTGACGCCCAACCGCTCGGCCAACTCGGACCCCGGCCAAGCCGGCCGCGACTGCATCAGCGCCAACAGGGACAGCAACCGCGACGAAGTTTCACGCATGCGGTAAACCGTACTGTAATCAGGAATCCAACGTTCCTATATGGCTTCTACGGTGAAGCCATGAACACCAACGACAGCACCTCCTCCGCAGACATCCGCCCCTTCCGCGTCGAGATCGCCCAGACCGACCTGGACGACCTGAACGAGCGCCTCGCCCGCACCCGCCTCCCCGAACCCGCCCCCGGCGACAACTGGGACCTCGGCACCCCGAACCACTACCTCACCGACATGGTCGACCACTGGCAACACACCTTCGACTGGCGCGAGCAGGAAGCGCGGATGAACCAGTTCCCGCACTACCTCACCGACATCGACGGCCAGACCGTCCACTTCCTCCACGTCCCGTCCGCCGAACCCGACGCCACCCCGCTGCTGCTGATCCACACCTACCCCGGATCCTTCATCGACTTCCTCGACATGATCGGCCCCCTCACCGACCCCGTCGCCCACGGCGGCCAGGCCTCCGAGGCCTACTCACTCGTCATCCCCTCCATCCCCGGCTTCGGCTTCAGCACCCCACTGACCGACCGCGGCTGGACCATGGCCCGCGTCGCCCGCACCTTCGACACCCTCATGCGCCGCCTCGGCTACAACACCTACGGCACCCACGGCTCCGACGCCGGCGCCATGATCTCCCGCGAACTCGGCCTCCTCAACCCTCCCGGCTTCCTCGGCCTCCACGTCCTCCAACTCTTCTCCTTCCCCTCCGGCGACCCGGCCGAGTTCGAGAAATTCACCCCCGACGACTACGCCGCCCTCGAACACCTCGCCTGGTTCCAGTCCGTCGGCGGCTACAACGCCATCAACTCCACCCGACCCCAAACCGTCGCCGTCGCCATCTCCGACTCCCCCGTCGGTCAACTCGCCTGGAACGAACTGTTCAACAACTTCGGCAACGGCACCAGCCTCCTCACCCCCGACCAGATCCTCACCGAAGTCTCGCTCTACTGGTTCACAAACACCTCCGCCACAGCCGGCCGCTACCACTACGAAGAAGCCAACGCCGGCACCGAACCAGCCCTCAACACCGCCCCCACCGGCGTCGCCGTCTTCGCCGACGACTTCAAAACCATCCGCCCGCTGGCCGAACGCGACAACCCCAACATCGTCCACTGGACCAACTACCCCACCGGCGGCCACTACGCCTCCCTCGAACGCCCCCAAGACGTCGTCACCGATCTCCGCGCCTTCTTCTCAAGCCTCCGCACCAACTGACACCCCCAACGCACAACGGCCCGCCGCGCCCACGGCGGGCTGTCGGCGTTACGGCGTACGGTCTGCACCTACCCCGAGAGGTGCCCATGAACATCGACGACTTGGTATCCCGCTACCCCCGCCTCTATCACCTGGCTTCCTCCGATGCCTGGGAAAGCATCAAAACTCACGGCCTACTCAGCACCGCTGCCCTCGCCCAGCGCTGGGAGGTCCCGCTGACGCAGTACCGGGAACTAACCGCCCGCCACCGCCCCGAAAGCACCGTCCTCCACCACAAGACTTTCGGCCGAGCCACCATCCGCGACCAACGCCCGATGCATCCCGCCATGCTCCGCCGCGCTCTGACGGACATGCCCCCAGAAGCCTGGCTCCAACTCCTCAACTCAATGGTGTTCTTCTCTCCCACCACCGACCGCCTCGAACGCCTCCACAGCGCCTACCAAGGCGTACCGGCTCTGGTCCTGACCCTCGACACAAGATCCTTGGTGACCGCTCACCTACGCGACATCCGCCTGAGCCGCCTCAACTCCGGCGCCGTCCGCCACATCAACCACCACCGCGGCTCAACAACTTTCAGAACCCTGGACGATTTCACCTACTCCACTAACAACCAAGTAGCCGAGTTGGCCGTTCTCAACTCCGTCCCCAACATCCAAGCGCACGTACTACGAGCCGAACGCCGCGTCGGAGGCCAGGTGATTCCGCTCAACCTCTGACCCTCACTCCTGTGATGCCGAGCGTTAGAGCGAGTCAGTCGGCAAATCGAAGATTGGTGATCGTGGTCAGGTCAATCCCATAGCGGGCATAGACCTTGACGGTGTTCTCCCCCGTGAGCTCCTCCGCAGAGATTCCCAACGCCCTGCCGACCTCAACGACGTGCTCGCGGGACCTCCCCTCAATCTCGAGGTACGGCGGAATGAGCGGCCATGAGTCAATCTCCAACTGCGCGCCTTCGAGCTCGAAGCTCGTACGTCGATTCTCTTGATACGACTTGGGTTCAAACCCCATCCGCCGCATCAACTCGTTGGCGCCGGCGAAGTCACTGACCTCCACCTCGGTCTCCGTGGTGCCGTCGATCCCATCGTGAGCGATCTCCTTCACGGTCAGCGTCACCTCCGTTCCCGTGTCGCGCAGCCGAATCCAACGCGACGCATCCCCGGCCTCGATGTCATACACGTACCGCCGCATCAGCCGACTCCCCAGCGCCTGCCCACCTCGCCGAAGGATCACACCCGCCAACTCGTCCGGATCGACGCCCAACACCTTGGCCTCAAACTCAATCGGCATCTCAGCCCAGCCCTCCTCAAGGTCGTGTGCTCTTGCCGACTACCGAAACTCGGCCTCCGGTTGCTCGAGGATGCCCTGGTTCACAACAGGAATGGAGAAACCTGCTTGATGTGGAGAACCCTCTTCGGATGGCGATCTGACTCATCGGTGACTCTTGCCGGTGCCTCTGAGGTACTGCGTCGGATCCACCGCAGCCTGTGAACCGTTTTGCGACAATCCAGGGAACGCGTAGCGCACTGTGGCGGTCAGTTCATGGCCGTGCTCACACGAGGACCCAACGACGATAGGCACGTACCAGGCCTACTCGGGACAAATCCCGCCTAATCCACGCCAGCTTTTGTTCACCATGGCCTCGAGCTCCTCGCGATCCACTTTTCGCTGGAGGGCAGCGGCCAAAACGTGGGCCGCCAGAAGTGGAGGTATCGCGTTACCGATCTGCTGGGCAACATCGCTACCCGACCAAGGATAGTCAGTGGGGAATGTCTGCAGTCGTCCCGCCTCTGAGAACGAGAATCGATCAAGTTCCCGGTCTGCTGAATCAACCAGCCGGTTGCGAGACACCTTGCCCGTGATCGTAGCCGACGGCTCCGTCGATCGCCGACGCCCGCGAAGCCTCGGATCTCCACCTGTGCCGTAGTTCGAGATGACGGTGAATTCAACGGGACGCTTGAGAGCCCCTCGCATCGTCTCCCATGGGAGCAGCTCCGCATCATCGTCGGAAAGGACATCACTTCCGCCTTTGTGGAATCGCCGATGCGTCGGCAATGGCAGCGCCGGCTGCTCGTCCAGGCGGGCGATCAAAATGGCCCGGCGGCGGGTCTGGGGGACGCCGTACTCCTCCGTACGAAGCACGCCATGCGCGACCTTGTAACCGATTCCGGCAAGCGCCTCGCCGATCCCCATCCACACCGGAAGCGCGGCTGGTACCTGCTCCAACAGGATCGCTTCATACGGTCGCCCGAGCGCGTGCGCTTCCAGCGCCCACCGCAGTGGCTCGAGCACTAGTCCAGTGCGCTCGTCGTCAAGCTCGGCGAGGCTGGCGGTGACATCCTCACCGGCGGCCATCCGCTTCACAAAGTCCAGCACGCTTTCAAGTGCTCGCCGGCCTGCTCCAGAACCGGCAACGGTATAGGTCTGGCACGGCGGGCCCCCCGCCAAAATGGTTGCCGACGGAAAGTCTGACGGTCCGAAGTCGCGGACGTCGGCCTGTCGAGTTCGAAGCCCTGCGGCACGCCGAGTCGTGCAGGCGTTCGCGTCCCACTCGATTCCCTCGGCCTGCACACCAAGCCAGCGTGCAGCTACATCCAGACCGCCCGGTCCGGCGAACAAGTCAACCATCTGCGTCTCGGCAGTCGGCGCGCTATCCGCGGGATGCTCCGTCATGGGGCTGGATCCTATCTCGGCCACTCAGGCTGCCACGAGTCAACACGCGTTCAGGGCTTCCCTGATGGCCCGCCCCAGCACTCTTCCCACCGGCGGCGGGGAGGCGTTCGCGATCTGCCTGTACTGCGCCGTCTTGCGTCCCGCCAGGCGCCAATCCGGCGGAAACCCTTGCAGGCATGCCACTTGCTCCACCGTCAGCGGAACCAGCCCCGGTCGCCCGATGCTGGGATTCCAGACGAAATCCGCCCGAGGGACCGAGTCGACTACGGTCGCCCCATCTACCCCCATCTTCGCCCAAGTTCGCTTACTCCCCGTCGGTCCCAAGTCGGCGCCGCCTCGGTTCCACGATCCGCCGACCAACGTCGGCGCGATCCTGTCAGCATGCGCAGCCCACTCCATAGCACCAGCCCATCCATGCGCTCCCATCGACTCGACCAGCGCAGATCCGACTGTCTCCGATCGCATCTCGACCGCCGGCACTTCAAAATGATCAATGGCGTCACCTTTGAACGCGAGCATGATCCCTTGCTTTCGGTCCTGCGGCACGCCGTAGTCAGCTGCATTGACAACGATCCATGTCAATTGGTATCCCAGGTGAGCAAGCTCGTCTTCCACGAATCTGCGGGTCGGGGCGTAGCGACTCCCAGTGACGAGTTCGGACATGTTCTCGATCATCAGCGCCCGGGGTTGAACCGAATGAGCAACGAAAACTGTTGCGCGCAGAAGCTCGAGTTCGGCCTCACTATCACCGGGTCGATTCACTCCCGCTGCGGCCTTGACCCTGGGAAGACCCGCGGAAAGCAAGTCGACGTCGTAGGTTTCTTGATGCAGCGTCGGATCGAATGCCCGCAGATCTTCTTCCCACACCTGCCACTGTGGCCTGTTCAACCGTAGCGTCTCGCACGCCAACGGGTGATTGTCCAGAACCATCACCGGATCGAAGCCTGCTTGCTCCAGACCTAGAGCCAGCCCTCCGGCCCCACTGCACAAATCGACAAACGACAACCCCCGTCCGGACCGATCCGGCGCCAGCGCTCCACTTTTCGCGGACATCGACATAGTCATCCCCTCCGTTCCTGCATGATGCGACCAGCTCGTGCCGGCAAACTAGATCTCCCCGCTCGATGCCGCGTGCCGTGGACGTTGCCGTATGGGCGCTTCGGCCAGTAGGCGCTCGAAGAGCGGCACCAGCGCATCGACGACGCCTGCCTTCACAGCACCATCATCAGGCCCGTAGGGGAGACGCTCCCATGGCGCTGGAGGCATTTCCTGCGCCTCGGCGATCCAATCCTGGAGTACCGCGATATCACCGACCCCCTCTTCGGCCAGCGCGTCGTAGACCAACGTGCTCCCCGCCGCATTGACCGAGGATGACAACGCGTTGACGTGGTCACCAAGGCGCCCGCGATTCTCCCGAATCAAATCGGCCAGAACCTCGAGGATCGCGAGCGCGGTCGGCCTGTGATCGATCACGTCAAGCCGCATAGTCGTGTTGAGAACGTCCTGAACACTGCAGGCCGTCTCGACAGGTCGATAGTCGGCACCATTGCGGAATAGTTCGGCCGCCCACCAGAGTCGCGCGAAAGCCTGTGTGTAGTGCGGGCCACAGAAACGACCGGCGGCTACGAGGTCTTGACCGCGGTGGCGCCACACCACATAGTCCGGCGCAACGATCATCGCAAGGAAGTTCCATCGGCGACTGTCGGCAGCTTCTCCGCGGGTCATTCGGACGGTAGCGTGCAATCGGGGAGCGAGCCAGCCATCAGCCTTCACCCGATCATCATCGAACCGACGCATGGCTTCGACCAAGAGATCTCGCAATGGCTTCGTATGCCACCTTGCCTCCGCGGAGGGCAGCATGATCGATGCCTTGCGCAGCGCAACCGGCGGCGGAAGGTCGTGGCCTGAACGAACTGCCTGACTGAGGAACTCCTCGACGGCAGCATCCGGAAGCAAACCCATGACGTCCGGAGCATCGAGATCGGCCGGCTCGATCATCGGGCTTCATCCCCTTCTCCGCGGAGCGCGATGCGGGCGGCATTGGTCAATGTCCGGTTGAGTCGACTCCGTCGTCCGGCGGCATACTGGATGCTGGTCTGCAAGCCTGACCAGCCGAAGCCCTTCGTGCGTCGGTCATTGATTTCATATAGAGCGTCATTCAGTTGGCGACCTGGCAGGACATCGGGAATCATCAGCCGTAGAACTCTCGCTTTCCACCCGGTCGGCATCTGCGGAGTACCGTCTTCGTCGAAGTCCAGGTCTGCAACAGCCGTGTGGAACATCGCAGTCCAGGCATCGTGCGCGATCTGGGCAGCGGTTGTCTCGCGAACCATCTTCTCTGTCGCCGCGCCCCCTGTTCCATTCAGGATCTCCAGCAGGCCTTCTACACCTCCGGTATTCAGATATACCGTCGGCGTATCCCCTGTGGTGTCGACGATCCATGGTGACTCCTTGAACGGCCGAAGCCACTCCTCGGGGCCGTTCGCGAAGTCCGCTTCCATGATGTCGATGGCGCGCTGTCGCTTCGGAACGGTTGCCACCAGATCGACGTACCAATTCTCCCTGGTCTGGCCGATGAGGCGGCCGGCGACTCCGCCGACAGTCGCCACCACAGCCAGCGACAGCGTCGCTCGAGTCAGATGCGACCCACGAACCAATTCAATCGCGCCGTGCCAATGCCCGTCTGCTTCGACACTGAGGCGAGAGCTCGACCGAGAATTAGTGGCCTTTTCCGTGAGTACGGACAGGCAAGTCAGCTCGCTCCACGGCCCACCGGAGGCCTCGTCATCGGGAAGCGTCGCCCGCAGACGAAGCGTGGCTGACTCCCAGTCGCTGCGGCCACCATGGTCCAGCGCCACCGTCCGCTCGAGCTTCGAGATCTGGGCGTATGGCAGATCGGATCCATCGACAGATACCGACATGACCTCGAGGTCGACATCTCCGAACAAGGTCGGATAGGAGAAGACCGGGATCACATCGCACCTCCACGTGCCTTCTGAACCTCAACCACAAGCCGCGCAAACGATCCAGCGACCGGATGTGTCGCCGGGTCGGTCAACCCGATGAAGGCCGCTGAGCGTACGCCGGGCTCGATCACGAGGTTCCCCGAGTCAACTCGGCAGTTCTGGGTGGATGTGAGCGACTTCCAGCTGACTGTCGGCCTCCCGCCGGAGCGGACGTCGAACTTGGCAACCGGCGTCAAGACCCAACGATCGGCTGCCTCGGGCAGCCGGATATCGACCCTCACCTGCCACGCACCCGTGTCTTCGATATGGGCGGCGATCCGATGCACGGTCGGCGCGCCGGTCGCCCGGCGACCACCTGTTGGGCCATCCAATTTCAATAGTTCGCGAAGTACAGCGGGTCCTGCGCCCTGAGTTGTTTCCCGCTTGCCGACGAGACTGCGGATCGCGCGATCTATCTCGGAGTGGAACTCGCGAAGCCTTGTGAGCGCACCCCTTTCATAGAGTGTGGTCAACTCCTCGGTCCGGTCCCACTTGTCATGCTCGGGTGGCTCGGACGCACGCAGGAATTGTTCGGCCAGTGCAACTTCCTCGCCGCCCCCTCCCGTTGCGTAACCAGCAAGCAAGACCGCCTGAAATGGCGCCACCCCGAGCGGCAAATCGCGGGGGCGACGCTCTTGGACGGTCATTCGCGTGCCCCTCATACATACGACGCGATTGGCTCGCGATGCATCGTCATCTGCTGGAGTGAGCAGTAGAACCGCAGAGTGCTGCCGACCCCTTTCCCCCGCTCGGGTGGTGCCGCGAAGAGGCGGAACGACCAACGGGACGTCGATCCGTGCAACCTCGTCGCCGGCAGCCAACGCACTGACAGTCTCGCCATTGAGATAGGCCTGAAGCGCTCGACTCAGAGCCGGATGGGTGCGATGGGGTTCTACGCGCTCCTCCGGAATATGCACTTGCCCGTTTCGCATCGTGCAGACACGCGCCTCGAGAATGGGTCTGGTGTCTCGTCCGGCCACCATCGCCGCCCAAAACCCGTCTGCGAGCGACCGGACCAACTTGTCATGCATCTCTTGCAGACTTCCCGCATCGCCGGACGCATCGTGAGCACCAACGATCAAAAAGGAAGTTCCCGGATCGGAAGCCGATCGCTCAAGGTGCAGATCCCGAACCGTTTCGTCCTCCGCCCACCAAGAGCGGGATACCTCTTCGTGCCCAGGGTCCGTGTCCGGCTCCCCGAACCAAGCGGGGCCTGCATAGGCAGCGCCGTCGATCTCGTGCCAGGGAAGATCCAGGCGGCCGACGACCCGGCTACGCGTGCGGCCCTCATGCGGCTCGGAGAGAGTCGAGTTGGTGAGGACCATGCCAAACCGACTAGTCGCCCACAGCGTCGCTTTGCCCAGCCCATAGGAACCCCCTGCCCGGCCACTCGATCGTTTGTGGCTATCGAGTTGCCGGCGGACGACAGCCGCGAAGCGACCATCTCCGTATTCAGGCCCGGTGAGGCCTGCGGCGTTGTAATCATCCACCCGAAGCAGTAACAGCGTCTCTTCCTGTGCGAGATCATCGAGCGCAGCTCGAAGGCTACGACCGACTTTCTGCTCGGTCGACGCCGCACTCTCGTAATGCCGGCGGAGACTGGGCCATTGAACTGCCGCGAGAAACGCTTCGAGATGCTCGCCGCTCAACTCGTGCAGGGTGTAGCGCACAATGACCGGCTTGGAATCGCCGATTCGCTCGTCGATCGAGTTCTGTGTCGCCTCTCGAGCGAGGACCGACAGATCGGCGCCGAAGGCGAACGCCGCGGCATTCCCATACTCACGACCACCATCGGCGTGGGCCGGACGATGGTGCCAGCCGAGAGGCAACTCGCCAGCGACGTCGGTGGTTCGATTGTGAACTGACGCCACGTCTGTACCCAAAACGGAGGCAATCATCCGAATCGTCTCTTCCCTTGGCACGGCACGCCCTGTCGTCCACGCAGATACTGCAGCCCGCGTCAGGCCGAGCGCGTCCGCGAGCTGAGCTTGGGTCATGCCGGCTCGACGCAGTTGTCGCGCCAGCCACGATCCGAACTCCTCCCCCATCTGCGTGTTCATCTCTTACTCTCGTTCGGCGCCAAGATCATGATCAAACGATAATTGACGAGCACGTCTGCGTCAATCAAAATTTCTCGCCAAGCTTGCGCGTCAAACTCGGCCTGCTGCTCGGGGCAGCGCGCGGCAGTCGAGCCGCCTAATGCTTATCCGCACTACGCCAGCCTGTGGTCGGCGCCCGACGCTCATCGACCACGCTACGAATCCTGGCCGCTGCAGACTCGACCGACTCGTGCTCCCAGACCCGCAGCGACAGCCATCCGGCCGCGAGGAGTCGAGAGTTGGTATCGGCGTCACGCCGGCGGTTGGCTTCGATCTTGGTCTTCCAGAACTCCGCGTTGTTTTTCGGCCAAGTCGCATGCAACGGACACCCATGCCAAAAACAACCGTCGACGAAGACTGCGACTCGGGCGGGTCCGAAAACCACATCCGCCTCCCTTCGCACTCCGCGAACCGGGCGACGATGTATCCGGTATCGCATGCCAAGCGCATGCAGGGCACGCCGCAGGGCGACTTCAGTGCCGGTATTCCGAGACTTCTGCCGACTCATCCGAGTCCGGATCTCCGAAGACGTCTCCAGACGCGCGTCCGGAGGTCGATCAATCGATGGCATCGACCGTTACCACTGTCGGATCGACACCTTGCCGGACCTTGAACTTCAGGATGCGATCTGATCCCACCACGGTGTGCGGAAGATAGACGGAAAACCCGACGATCAAGCCGTACTCGTCGTCAGGCGGCATCACAGCCGGCGCCGACCCATCCAAGAACCCTGGATTCTGTTCACGCACGAGGTAAACGAGGATCACTCCCCTACCAGGCGCCCAAGCGTCGGCCAGGACGCCGCCGGGCGGAGGTGTCGACTGCAGAAGAGGCATGATCTGTCGCCGATGCTTCGGGTCGGTGATCTCACCGAACTTCGTCAGCTCCTCATTGCCGCGCGGACGCCGATCGCGGTTGATGATCCGACGCTTGCCGACACCATCGATAGCCGCGATCTTTCCACCTGGCTGAGGCATCACCAGAAGAAAGTCGTTCAGCTGCCTACGGGCACCGTGGACAAGCCGGTCATAGTAGGCGAGCACGGGCGCGACCGAGCGCTCTGCGTACAAATTCATCCAGTGCAGACGCGCCATCAGGTCAAGGCCCTTGCCGGCATCCACCACCCCTATGCACGCGGTCAGGTCCTGCTGCCCTGCTGCCGGGAAAGCAACTTCCTGAGCCGCGTCTGTCAACAGAGGACGCCAGAGACTCAAGTTCGCGTGCAGTTTATCGACTTCATTCGGATATCCGGACGGACTGAAAAATTGCTCGCTTTGTTCTTGCAAAACGGCATTGAACATTTTGTTTCGTGATGTCGGCTTCAACCACGGAAGATGTTGGGTAACCAATGGCGGAATCTGCGATGGAAGCAATCTCGGCTTATTTCCATCCCACTTTGCATACTGAGTCAGTTGCGACCTAAAGGCGGCTTCGTCATGAGCAATCGCTTCGAATGCGGAGTAAAGGTCGACCGACTTGCGCCCGAACTTTGCATTGCGGTCGATATACAGGCGAACCAGGTCCCGATAGCCTTGACGAAAGCCGAACCACCTACCCATCTGGGTAAGCGAATCACTCATCGTCACTGCCCGCCGGAAATAAGTTACGGTCAATCCCTCGACAGTGAACCCGCGACTGAGCTTGGCACCACCGATCAAAACCCGCCAGGTACTATTTCTGTCGAAGTCGAGACGCTGCTGTTCAATCTCCTTGTCGCTGTTTACAACGAGCACCGGGTTGTCGTCGTGTTCGGTGATCTTCCCGATCGCATTGATGATCGACGGTCTCAGCGTATCAAAGTGCGGAAGAGCAGGAACACCAACCTCGGTTCGCGCCAAGCTCACCGGTAACACATCGCTTTCATACAATTCTTGCAGTCGCTTCAGGCCCTTTGGTGAATCGAATTTCGCAGTCTTCCAGAGCCTACGTACCAGCAGCGCCAAATCTTTCTGCTCCTCCTTCGCCACTGATTCGTGGATCAGCATGGTGTGATGTCGATATGTCAGCTCTGACGACAGCGCCTGCCGGTAGAGCTTGCATGCCCCGGTCAGCACGAACATGTGCAGAGCCGTCGCAAGCTCCATATCCCGAGCAGAGGACTCCTCAGGCTCCACCAGATCCCGCACGAAAGCTTTGCGGTTACTTCGCTCCGCAGTCTCGGGAACTCTCTCCTCGCCCAGATCATGGAAATCGTCGACGCCCATATATCCCGGCGGCCGCCGGAGCCCGATCACAAAGTCTTTCGGGTATATCCCTTGCTCATCGGATGGATCTACAAAAACGTTCGCGAACGGGGTTGCGGTATACCCGACGTACTGCGCCCTCGGCATGAGACCCAGCATTTCCGCGATCCGCTCGTTGATGGCCCGCCGCTCTTTGACCTCACGCCCGGCCGCACGAGCCGATTCTACTTTCTCCGGATCGACAGTATTGACAGAAGCCTGATCCGACTCGTCATCGATGATCAACACCGGAATCTCGGCGAACGCCCGACGGTTGGCCTTGATATCCTCCACGAGCCGACCCAGAACGGTCGAGTTCTTTTTGGTGATCACCAGCCGCGCGGCCGCGCCGAAGAGATTGGCAGGATCGTACAGTGGCTTACCCATATCGAAGCGATCGATCTTCAACCGCTTGAATTCTGTGCGATAGTCGGCGCCGTGAGTGGTCAGCCGTTCGATCTCGCTCTCGATGTGTACCGTTTGCAGATCGAGGAACCGTCCATTCAACCAGTCAGGGTCATCCTGATAGTCATACCTGGCAGCTCGGGCCTCCTCGACCGAGGCGTCTCCGACGATGTTCTGCCGGCCGACCATCTCCATGTCGACTCGACGTTGCGTCTGGGCGCGCAGCATCTCTATAGTCCCCGTCAGAACAATGACAAGACGATAGCCAGAGTCAATAGCTTTGGCGATCACTCCGGTGAAATTAGCGGTCTTGCCACTCTGCACGTAGCCAACCACCAAGCCTTTGGCTTGAAAGGCTTTCGGTCGGGTCGGGTCACTGAGCCTCTCCACGACGCTGGTGGTGGCGACGTCAAGTGCCGTGACATTTTCGTCCGGCCAACGTCGAACATCGAGAAGATAGTCACGATATCTGGGCCAATAGAATTCATGCGCAGTGGCCACGGACGTCGTGTACCACTTTTCCCATGGCGCAGTGATGACCACGGTCTCGTCGACAAACAACGGACGCTTTTCCAGTAACGCCGCAGCACCGTCGTCGTCCAGGCCCAGAATCTGGCAGATGATCGCCCGACGGGCCACACTGGACGGCCCTGATCCGCCGGTCCAATTGACGGCGGATGATTCTGCGTCCCACTTGTGAACCTGAAGCCCCAGACTCTTCAGCACTGCGTCTGTCGGCACCGCCGCCCTTATCAGCTTGCCGATATCGGCGCTGGTGACTTGTTCACCTCGATCCTCGGCGTCAGGACGGATGCGCGCCACCAAGTTCTTCGGCGGTCCTCCCTCGATCCCGCGCAACACCTGACGAAGCGAGTCGCGAAGCCAGTCCGAGCTCATTGACCAGACTCCTCTTCGACCATCGAGTCCGCGACAACAAGAACTGGGAACAGCGACGACACAGTGTCCAATCCATCAAGGTCGATTCGATAGCGAAGCTCGACAAGGCGGCCGATGTCGGGCATGACCGCGCCGATGCGACTCGCTGTCAGCGCAGGGAATTCGTCGTTGACGACATACGTCTCTGCAGGCGTCCTCAACTGCCATCGATCGTCGTACAAACCGCCGTACCAGTCGCGCCATCCCGCTCGGTCAAGCAACTCGTCTATACGACCGGCCGGCATGTCAGGCAGTGATCGAATCGTCTCTACCAGCTCCGCCAGGCTGACACCTCCGCCCAGGCCCGCAGAAGTGATCTGAAGCGATAGAAGATGAAGTGACCTGTCGCCGGTGGGAGTCAACTGAGTCAGGCCGCTGATCCAATGCCGGCGGTGCTCGGTCATGGTGGTCTTGACCTCGAGGTCGGTTTCCGGAAGCCCGAAATCATGCTCTTCGCCCTTTGGCCCTGTCCACGCAGTCACGGCATCCGAGACGCCCAGATGCTTCGCAAGGCTGAGGAGTACGACCAACTCACCGAACAACCCGATCTGCTCTTCGAGCGACAACCCTTTGCGGCCGGCCAGGATGTCACTCAAGCCACTCAGTACCGATTCAACCGCCCCGGCAAACGAAGTGCCGTCCAACTGCACTTTGTCAGCGATCGCGCAAAGGACGGGGTACACCTCGCTGACGTTGCGGTCCACGGCAACATCAAGACAGTGCCAGGCGGCGTCTGACTCGAAGGACAACCCATACCCGAGGTTCGCACGCATGCGCAGGTCTGGCCCCGGCTCCTCCTCGACCATCTGAACCAACAGACTCAGACGATTGCTGCCAGGCGAGATCTTGATCCGCGCACGCGGAGCGCCGTCGATATCCAGGGCGCCGTTCACGCGCTGGTTCATGTACTCCTCAAGCAGACTGGCCGGTGCGTGTCTCGAGCCCCCAGTTCCCTGACCCTCGGCACTCACAGTTCGCCGGCCGCCTTCGTGCAGAGCAGGCTTCGATGCCGGTTCGAGCCGAGCCCTGTCAACGCGCCGATCACGCCGTCAACGACCAGATGATCTGGAGAAACTACACCGCGAACCTCATGCTGAATCACCGGAGACAGGCTAGGCCATACCTCCTTCATAGGGAACAACCTCACGGTCGCGCTCCCCGGCAGACGGATGGTCGCCAGGCATCGATGCCAGGAGCCACTGAGAAGTCCATGCGATGTCTGACACCGGCGTTCTGGCAGCGACTTGGCGCCTGGCTGACATCGGATAGTGCCACTGTGGTGACGCGGCCAAGAGCGTGGCATCTCCTTCGCCCGGACTTCGTCGCGATGACCGGGCAGAGAGCGAACCCAGCAGCACCATCGCTGCCATCTTCGGTCGCAGGCACGGCGACGAGACTCTGACCTCGGGAAGTGTCGGTGCGAATGACTACCGTCAAGGCATGGAGTAGGCGGCGGTGAAGGAGTCGGCGGGATGAACGACGAAGTACAGGATCTGTTGGCGAAGGTTGCTCGGGCGCTCTTTCAGGCCACGCCAGAGGACTAGAGCCTGATGACGTTGAAGGTGACCTCCGCGGGCCTGATGACCCGGATGGGTCTCACGGCGACTCGGACGAGCGGAACGATCAACCGCGATGTCCGCATCTCTAATGGAGGTCGCCTGGCGACTGTTTGGCTGCGCAAAGCCATGTATCAACCGGGTAAGGGCAGCTGGTACAACGCGCAACTGGCCCTTGACAGGTTCGCGCGGCTGCTCACTGTCTACGACAATCCGCCGTTCGACGGTCTCTGCGAACCACAGTTGTTGATCGAGGATCAGGACCTCTATCCGCGCGAACCTGCGGCGTTGCCCATTTGGCACCCTTGCCTGCCCGGTGGGCCGACGGTGGCGCTGTGGACTGACGACGACTACCGCTGACCTCTGCGGCGGCTCAATTCTCGACTGGACTCAGAAGACCGAGTGATCGAACTGAGCAGATTCTTCTGTTGGAAGTCTGAGCAGTCCTGAGCGAGGTTGGAAGGTATGGACTTCACTCGGCTTGGGCGTACTGGTTTGTCGGTCAGTCGGATCGTTTTGGGGACGATGAACTTCGGGCCTCATACGAGCGTGGAGGATTCGCACGCGATCATGAGTGCGGCTCATGGGGCTGGGATCAACTTCTTCGATACGGCCAATGGGTATGGGCGGGCGATCTATCCGGGGCGGACGGAGGAGATCGTTGGGGAGTGGTTTGCGAAGGATCCGGGCAATCGGCACAAGACGGTGTTGGCTACCAAGGTCTATGGGGACATGGGCGACGGGTGGCCGAACGAGGGCAAGCTCAGCGCGTTGAACATTCGGCGGGCGCTGGATGCGTCGTTGAAGCGGTTGCAGACGGATTACATCGATCTCTACCAGTTCCACCATGTCGACCGGGCCACTCCGTGGGAGGAGATTTGGCAGGCGATGGAGGTGGCGGTGCAGCAGGGCAAGGTCCTGTACGCCGGGAGCAGCAACTTCGCTGGGTGGCATATCGCTCAGGCACAGGCCGAGGCGGCCAAGCGGAACTACGCCGGGCTGGTGAGTGAGCAGTCGATTTACAACCTGATCGTGCGGGATGTGGAGCGCGAGGTGTTGCCGGCGGCGCAGGCGTTCGGGCTTGGCGTAATTCCGTGGTCGCCGTTGCAGGGTGGGCTGCTGGGCGGCGTACTGCGGAAGGACGTCGAGGGCGTGCGTCGGCTCGAAGGGCGCGCCAAGGAGGCTGTGGAGAAGATGCGGCCGCAGATCGAGCAGTACGAAGCATTTGCCGATGAGCTTGGGCATGCGCCGGGTGACATCGCGCTTGCGTGGCTGTTGCACCAGCCGGCCGTGACGGGGCCGATCGTGGGGCCGCGGACGATGGAGCAGCTGGAGTCCGCAGTACGGGCTGTTGAGCTCAAGCTTGACGAGAAGGCGCTCGCCAGGCTTGACGAGATCTTTCCCGGGTACAAGACGGCTCCCGAGGACTACGCCTGGTAGGCGATCGCTCAGGTATTGCTGGTGGGAAGCATGCCTATCAGGGCGTCGGCGGC
Source organism: Kribbella sp. CA-293567 (assembly GCF_027627575.1). NCBI lineage: Bacteria > Bacillati > Actinomycetota > Actinomycetes > Propionibacteriales > Kribbellaceae > Kribbella > Kribbella sp. CA-293567. The sequence goes on along the minus strand of NZ_CP114065.1, from coordinate 2,855,431 downwards.
CAGGGAGGCTGCCGGGCCGGTGGGGATGGCTACCGAGACCTGCCAGGAGTCTGCTGAGTTGGCGGTCAGGGGGACGGTGATGTGGTCTCCGTGCTTGGCGGCGATGCGTTCGGGGACCAGGGAGACGCCCAGGTTGTGGCTGACCAGGGCCAGGAGGGTGTGGACGTCGTTCACCTCGATGGTTACGGGGTGAGCGACGCCTGCGGTGGCGAAGGCGTGGTCGGAGATGGCACGGGCGCCCCAGGTGGGGTCGAAGTCCACGAAGGCTTCGCCTGCCAGGTCTGGGAGGGAGACTGCTTCGGCCGAGGCGAGGCGATGTTCTGGGGAACAGACCATGACCATGTCTTCTCTGGACAGCGGGCGAAGGTCCAGGCCGTCGATGGCGTGGCCGGCGGTGGCCACGAAGGCGATGTCGAGGCGGCCGGAGGCGAGTTCGTCGAGCATCGGGGTGGAGCCGCCTTGGCGGACCTCGATCTCGACTGCCGGGTAGGCCGAGCGGAACTTCGCCAGCAGGGCGGGAACGTCCACGACGCCGAGACATTGCTCGAGGCCGACGGTGAGGTGGCCGCGGAGGAGACCTTGTACTGCGGCGACAGCGTCCTTGGCGGCTTCGGCGGCGGCGAGGGTGCGGCGGCCTTCGCAGAGGAGGGCGCGGCCCGCTTCGGTGAGCTCGACGCTGCGGGTGTTGCGAACGAAGAGAGAAGCGTGCAGTTCACGTTCGAGAGCGCGGATGGAGGCGGAGAGGCCGGACTGCGAGATCGACATCGCCTCGGCGGCGCGGGTGAAGTGCTTCTGCTCCGCGACGGCGACGAAGTGTTCGAGATGCCTCAGCTCCATGACTCAGAAGTATAGGTGATGGGTCATCGATGATTCTGCGCCAGCAGATGTCACCGTGTGCGATGACGAGGCGGCGATCGGGATCGGTAGGGTGGGGCCATGGCTGATGAGTTCCGCGTTGAGGTTGAGTTGGATGACGACGAGCACGGATTGTCGTTCCTGGAGCGGTTGCGGGCGGTTGATCTTGACCGGGCGGCGGAGAAGCGGCTGGGCGGCCAGGTGACGGTCACCCGGGACGGGTCGCAGTTGCTGATCTACGCGAACACCGAGGACGACGCGCGCGAGGCCGAGAAGACCGTCCGCGAACTGGTTGCCGATGATCGCCTGAGTGCCGACTTCTCGTTGACCAGGTGGAGCCACGCCAAGCAGGAGTGGGTCGATCCGAGTACGCCGGTGGACGAGGCCGGGGCGCCCGAGCCGAGCTACGAAGGTGTCGAGACCCCGGACCCGCGGTACGTGGTGATGCAGGCGTACAAGCCGGAGTTCCTGCGGGACCTCGGGCTCTGAAACGAAGCTTCTGAAGCAGGCCGGCCCGGTGGGGCACGGCCTGCTTTTGTTTGGCGGGGTCGAGGCCGATGGCAACGGTTCGGTGACGGGTGCAGGAAGGGCGGCGCGAGGGACCTCGGCGGGCACTAGCCTCGGCGGGCGTGGTGGCGCGTTCGGCGGGTCTTCGGCCGATGATCGCGCGTCTCTGCGACGCTGAGGATGTCCGACGGAGGGGGAAATCGTGGCTCGAACGCGTGGTCTCGTAGCTGGTGTGGTCATGTTCGCCCTTGCGATCACGGGGTGCGCGGACGTTGCCGCAGACCCCACCTCAGCCGGTACGCCGAGCGCCGGCGCGACGCGGTCCGACGAGACCTCGGCGACGCCCAGCGTCACGCCTTCCGAAACTCCGAGCCAGACCCCGAGCGAGACTCCATCCGAAACCCCCACCGGTACGCCGAGCAGCACCCCCAGCGCATCGATCCCCAGCAGCACCCCCACGAGCACTCCCCCGGTGACGCCGACCGTGAAGCCGACGGTCAAGCCCAAGCCGCGGCCGGTGGCGGCATACGCGAAGCAGGTCGAGGCGAAGCTCAAGGCGTTCGGGTACCCCGTGGGTGACGTCGACGGCGAGATCACCAAGCGTGCCAAGCAGGCGTTGTGCGCGTGGCGCGAGACCAACGGGATGCCGGTCAGCCGGGGCGGCCTGACCGCTGCCGACGTACAGTCGGTGCTCAAGGCAACGAAACGTCCGGCGGCGGCCAAGGAGCCGGGGATCTACGTCAACAAGACCTGTCTGGTGCTGTACCAGGTCGTCGGCAAGGAGATCCGCCGGATCGTCTGGGTCTCCACCGGAGCACCGGGGTACGAGACGCCGAACCGGACCGGCAAAGTCTGGCGCAAATGGGCCGGCGCCCACGAGAGCAGCCTGTACGACGACGCGTACATGTACGACTCGATCTACTTCCTCAAGGACCGGCCCGGAATCGCGCTGCACGGGAGCCGGGTCAACTCGTTGATCAAGACCTACCCGGCCAGCCACCGGTGCGTGCGGGTGATGCGGCCGGACATCCACCACATCTTCGCGGAGACGCCGATCGGGACCAAGGTGCAGGTGTACGGGAAGTACTAACCGACACGCCCACTTGATTTTCCGGTAGTTGTCCGAGGGTTCCGCTATAACTGATCGCATGCATGAAGCTCTGCTGGCCGAGGTGACGTCCTACTGGACCGCGAGTGGCGTCCTGCCCGAGCTGGTCGGCCTGCTGCGCGACGTGTGGCGCACGAATCTCGATCGGCACGAACCGGCGCTGGGCGATGACGCGGTCACGCTCGGGATGGGGTCGGCTCGCAACTTCGCGAACCGGACCGTGCTGGAGTTCGCGCAACGCCGCGACGTCCAGGCCGATCTGCAGGGCAACTCGTTGCGGGTCGTGCATCTCGGGCGGACGCTGCGGGCCTCGAAGCTGCCAGGCAAGTCGGTGCACGCGGATCCGTATTCCATCGACTGGGAGTCGTCCGCGACCAGGCATCAGGGACCGGCCGCGAACAGTCATCAGCTCGAGTTGTTCGACGGGTTCGAGCTGCCCGACGAGGAGTTGGCGGCCAACTCGGCCGCCAGGTCGCCCAGGTATCTGCATCTCGCCTGGGCCGCGGATCCGGAGAGCAAGGACATCGCCGCGTACCTGGGGTTTCCTCGCGACACCCTGGACGGCGCCGGGCCATGGTTCGCGGTCCAGCTGATCCATCGGGATCTGCCGGGCGACCAGTTGCCGATCGTGCCGAGCGAGGGGTACGTGGCGGACCGGTTCGATCAACGGGCGGTGCCCCCGATCGCTGTTCGCCTGCGCGGTGCCGAGGAGCAGGCGGCCGGCAACGATGGGGCCTGATTCCACCGCGGATCCGGAGAACTCTCGGTCCGCGATCACTGTCGTGCGCCTTGACGGCGATGCGAGGGAGCGTCGGTCGGCCGGAATCGCGGTGCGGTTCGATCCACTGCGGCTCGCGTTGGCACGAAGGCTGAGCGGGCTGCGGCGTACGGAACTGGCTGACGCGATCGGAGTGACGCCGGCGGCAGTCAGTCAGTTCGAGCGGGGGCAGACGCGGCCGACGTTGCCGCTGGTGGCGGCGATGTCGTTGGCGCTCGGGGTGCCGGCGGAATTCTTCACGCTGGGCAGATCGTTGCAGCCGGGGTCGGCTTCGAGTCCGCATTTCAGGAGTTTGCGGACCACCAGCCAGCTCCAGCGGGATCGGGCGCTTGCGTTTGCGGAGTTGGCGGCCGACGTACTGACTGCGCTCGAGCAGCATGTTGAGCTACCGCACCTGTTGCTTCCTGATTTGAGGGCGCCTGAGGCACCGGATCTCGCTGACATCGCGCAATTGGCGGCTGAGGCGCGGGAGCATTTCGAGCTGCGGCCAGGACCGGTGCCGCATGTCGTGCGGATGCTGGAGGCCTCGGGCGTGCTGGTACTGCTCCTGCCGGAGATCTCGCAGTCGGTCGATGCGTTCTCGGCTCATCTACCGACGCGGCCGGTGGTGCTGCTCAATCCGGCGAAGGGTGATGCGGCCCGGGCGCGGTTCGACTCGGCGCACGAGCTGGCGCATCTGGTGATGCATTTCGATGCGGCGCCGGGATCGCGGATCGTGGAGAAGGAGGCGGATTCCTTCGCTGCCGAGTTCTTGATGCCGGCCGACGAGATCGTCGACGAACTCCCCCGGCGACTGGACTGGGAGAAGCTGCATCACCTCAAGCAACGGTGGGGCGTTTCGCTCAAGGCGCTGGTCTACCGGGCACATCACCTTGGGGTGCTGACGCCGAACGCCTATCGGCGCGGGATGCAGCGGCTCAACGAGTGGGGATATCCCGAGCCGGGACCACTGAGCGCGATCGAGGCGCCGACGTTGCTGCAGCTCACCTTCGAACTGCTGGAGAAGTCCGGGTACGGCGCCGATCAGGTGGCCGAGGAGTTGCATCTTCCGGTGCCGGTGATCGGCGAGATCCTGAAGGCCGGCAGTGATCCACGGCCACAGTTGCGACTCGCCTGAGCGAGCCGAGGTTACGGCGTGGGCCAGGGCTTGCGCGCAGGTACTGCGGACTCGATGAAGGTAGCGAGGCTCAGTGCGGCTTGATCGTGGAAACGGGGAGCAGCGATCTGCAGGCCGATCGGCAGGTTCTCGCTCGAGAAGCCGCAGTTGACGGTGGCGGCGGGGTGGGCGGACATGTTGTACGGAACGGTGAAGGCGATGTGTTCGAACGGCTTCAGCGGATCGTCGGTCGGGTAGGCGAGCTCTGCCGGGAACGCCGTGATCGGGGCGACCGGAGACAGGATGAAGTCGTAGCCGGCGAAGGCGGTGTCCACCGCGACGGCCATCGCGTGCATCTGGGAGTAGCCGTGGAACACGTCGAAGGCGGTCAGCTCGGTCGCGGTCGAAACCCAGCGGCGGATCTCCGGCAGGACCTTGGCGCGGAGGTCTTCGGGGAGAGCGTTGATGTCGTACGCCGAACGTACGCGCCAGAAGCGGTCGAGTCCGTCGAGCATCTCGCGGGTGATCAGCGGTGGGATCGGTTCGATGACGGCGCCTGCCTTCTCGAGCGCGGTTGCTGCAGCGGAGACGGCGGCGGTCACTTCGGGGTCGACCGGGAGACCTAGGCCGGCGTCGAGCAGTAGGGCGATACGGAGCCCTTGTGGGTCCAGGGCTGGGGTGTAGGCGTCGGTCAGGGGCGGCAGCGAGGTGTAGTCGCGGCGGTCGGGGCCGGTCAGGGCGGTCAGCGCTAGCGCGGCGTCGGCCGCAGTACGGGCTAGTGGGCCGATTGCCCTGCCTGGGTAGGGATTGCCGACTGCTACTCGGCCGTGGGTTGGTTTCAGTCCTACTACGCCGCACCAGCCGGACGGGAGGCGAATCGAGCCGCCTATGTCGGTGCCTAGGTGGATCGGGCCGTAGCCGGCGGCGGCTGCTGCACCGGCGCCCGCACTGGAGCCGCCGGGAGTGCGAGTGAGGTCCCAGGGGTTGCGGGAGAGGTGGTGGAAGGTCGATACGCCGGACGAGAGCATGCCGTACTCAGGCATGGTGGTCTTGCTGAAGATCACTGCACCGGCTGCCCGTAGTCGCGCTGCTGCTGGGGCGTCCTCAGATGCTGGAGTCAGGTCGGCGGCTGCCGTGCCTTGCGGTACTGGCGTGCCGCGGGTGGCGATGTTCTCTTTGATGGTGACCGGTACGCCGTCCAGCGCGCCGACCGGTTCGCCGATCCGCCACCTGTACTCCGAATCGCGGGCTGCGGCGCGCGCTGCCTCCGGGTCGGGGGCATAGAGGGCGCGAAGCTTCGGTTCGAGGGAGTCGACTCGGGCGAGCACGGCTTCGAGCACCTCGACTGGCGTCAGAGAGCGCTCCCTGTAACGGGAAACGAGCTCGACGGCGGTCAGATCGGCGAGATGCTCAGTCATCGTTCTCAGGCTCCAGACGAGTCAGTTCGGTGGGTCGAAGCGGCCGTCGACAGCGGTCCAGCCGCCGTCGACGTGAAGGACGCTGCCGGTGACGAAGGTGGAGGCGTTCGAGGCCAGGTACACGACCGCGCCGGCGAGTTCGTCCGGGGTGGCCCAACGGTGGAGAGCGCTCTTTTGGGCGTAGGCGTCGTACCAGTCCGGGTTGGCTTTGATCTGTGCGGTCAGCGGGGTCTCGACGACACCGGGGGCGATCGCGTTCACTCGTACGCCGCTGGGGCCGAGCTCGGCGGCGGCTGTCTTGAGGAGCTGGACAAGGCCCGCTTTCGTTGCCGCATACACCGATTGACCGGGCTCGACCGTGGTGGCGCGGATGGAGCTGAAGCCGATGATGCTGCCGCGGCCTCGTTCTGCCATCGGGCCGCCGAACGCGCGGATGAGGTCGAAGGAGGCACGAAGGTTGAGTGCGACGACCCGGTCGAACTCCTCGCCGGTGTAGTCGAGGATGCGCTTGCGGACGTTCGTGGCGGCGGTGAAGACGAGGATGTCGACGTCGGCCAGTTCGCTGGCTGCTTTGGTGACTGCTTGCTCGTCCAGGACGTCCAGCTGGTACGCCGTGAGGTTGGTGCCAAGCGCGGCTGTCTCGGTGGCGGCGGGGAGAGCGCGGTCCGCGGCGGTGACGCGGGCGCCTTGCGCGGCCAGCGCCAGGGCGGATTCGCGGCCGATGCCGCTGCCGGCGCCGACAACGACCGCGTGTTTGCCGTCGAGCCGGAACAAGTTCGCATAGTCGGTCATCGGTGAACCTCAGGGGTTGGGGCGGATGATCGCCATCCGGGTGGTGGTGAGCTCTTCGATGGCGAAGCGCGGGCCCTCGCGGCCGCTGCCGGAGTCCTTGACGCCGCCGTACGGCATGACGTCGGAGCGGAAGCCGGGAACCTCGTTGATCACCACTCCGCCGACCTCCAGTTGGTCGATTGCTTCGAAAGTGGTCTTGAGGGAGCTGGTGAAGACGCTGGCGTGGAGACCGTAGCGGGAGGTATTGACCGTGGCGAAGGCGGACTGCAGGTCGGGGACGGAGCGGATCGCGATCACTGGGCCGAAGATCTCTTCGTCCCAGATGAGTTGGCCGTAGGGTGGGTCGAGGAGAACGGTGGGTTTGATGATCTCTGACGGGTCGGTGGTGTCGGTCGGAGATGCGGAGGGCCGCGCGTTGGGCTCCACCGAAGTTGCGGAGGCAGAGAAGCTGCTTTCGTCTGTGAGGCGCGGGTGGGCGAGGGTTGCGCCGGCGGTGAGGGCGTTGGCGATCCAGGCGCGGACTCGGGTCGTGCTGGGGGTGTCGATGAGGGCCGAGACGCGGGTGGCGGGGTCGCGGGGGTCGCCGATGGTTACCTGGTCGAGGCGGGGAATCAGCTCGGCGAGGAAGCGCTCTCGGACCGAGTCGACGACGATGACTCGTTGGACGCTGATGCACGCTTGGCCGGAGGCGTAGTAGCCGCCTCGTACTACGGCGTCGGCGGCTGCGGAGAGGTTGGCGTCGGCGGCTACTACGAGGGCTGAGTTGGAGCCCAGCTCGAGAAGAACCTTCACCGGGGCGGCATCTCGGGCTATCTGGTGACCGACCTTGGCTGAGCCAGTGAAGGAGACCGCGCCGATCCGGGGATCTCTGGTGAGGGTGGAGCCTACGTCTGCTCCGCCGGTTACCAGCTGGACTGCGGCGGTTGGGGCCTCGGCTGCGGCGAGGGCTTCTCTGACCAGGTGAACCAGCCAGAGAGTTGCGAGCGGGGTTTGGGGAGCGGGCTTGATGATGACCGGGCAGCCTGCGGCCAGGGCTGGCGCGAGCTTGTGGGCGGCGAGCAGCAGCGGATAGTTGAAGCCGGTGATGCCGACTACCACGCCGATCGGCTTGCGCACCCAAAAGCCTTGCAGGCCGTCGCCGCTTGGGAGGAGGTCGAGCGGGACAGTCTCGCCGTGGAGGCGGGCCACTTCCTCGGCTGAGGTTTCGAGGGTGAGCAGAGTGCGCTCTACCTCGACTCGGCAGTCGACCAGGGGCTTGCCTGTCTCCAGGACGAGTAGATCGACGAAGGCGTCGCGGTGTTCGGTGACGGCAGAGAGCGCTCCCTGCAAGACTTTGCGCCTGGTGTGGGAGGGCAGGCGGCCAACCTCAGAGCGGACGGAGAGAGCGTTCTCCAAGGCTTGTTGGGCGAGTGCGACATCGCCGATGGGGGCGTCGGCAACCACGCTTCCGTCGTACGGGAAGTGCACTGGGGCGGTGGACGGTGCCGGTACCCAGTCGGAGCCGATCGGAAGTCCTTCGGGGAAGTTCATTCGGTGGCTCCTCTCAGGAGGTCCGCGGTGGTCGCACCGGCCAAGGCCCGGGGCAGGGTGGGGATGGCGGAGACGAGACGGCGGGTGTACGGGTGGGTGGGGGTCGCGTAGACCTGCTCGGTCGGGCCGGTTTCGACGATCTCGCCGGCGTGCATGACGGCGACGCGGTCGCAGACGTGTTTGACGACGGAGAGGTCGTGGGAGACGAAGACCAGGGTGAGGTCTAGTTCGTCGACCAGGTCGGAGATGAGGTTGAGGACCTGGGCCCGAACGGAGACGTCGAGAGCGCTCACTGGTTCGTCGGCGACGAGGATGCGCGGGCGCGGGGCGAGAGCGCGGGCGATGGAGATGCGCTGGCGCTGGCCGCCGGAGAACTGGTGCGGGTAGCGGTCGCCGGAGTCCGGTGAGAGGGCCACTGCTTCCAGGAGCTCCGCTACCCGGGCGCCGGAGGCTGGATGGCCTTGTACTACGAGAGGTTCGGCGATGATGTCGCGGACGCGCATGCGAGGGTCGAGGGAGCTCATCGGGTCCTGGAAGACCAGTTGGAGGTTCTCTCGGAGGAACTTCAGGCGGCGCTCGGGGAGTCGGGTGATGTCGGTGCCTTCGACAACTACCTGACCGGAGGTGGCGCGGTCGAGGCCGGCGATCAGGCGGAGAAGGGTGGACTTGCCGCAGCCTGATTCGCCGACGATGCCGAAGCGTTCGCCGGGTTGTACTTCGAGGCTGACGCCGCGGAGGGCGTGGATGGTGGGTGCTGGTTTGAGGAGCGAGGTGCGGGGGCGGGGGTAGGCGCGGTGGAGGTCTACTACGCGGATCGCGGGGGTCGGGTTTGGGGTGAGGGTGGTTGGAGTCTGGTCGGCGGATGCTGGGCGTCGTTGCTGGTCGCCGAGGCGGTCGGGGTGATCGGTGTCTTGGGGTGTGCGGTCTGGGGTGCGGTTGGTCGGAGCCTGGTCGGCGGAGGCGGGGCGTTGTTGCTGGTCGCCGAGGCGGTCGGGGTGAGGGGTGTCTTGGGGTGCGAGGTCCGGGGTCCGGATGGTCCGAGGCTGGCTGGCGGAGGCGGAGCGTTGCTGCTGGTCGCCGAGGCGGTCGGGTTCAGAGGTCGCTTCTGTGGTGGGGCGCAACTGCTGGTCGCCGAGGCTGTGGGGCGCCGAGGTGTCTCGGGGGGTGGGGTTTTGGTCAGGCATGGGTTGGCTCCTGGGGTGGAGCGGGGTGGTGGCAGGCGAAGCCTTGGGTTTCGGTGCCGGTCCAGGGTGGGGTTTGGGCGCAGACGTCGGTGGCGTGGGTGCAGCGGGTTCGGAAGACGCAGCCGGAGGGGAAGTGGCCGGCGGCGGGGACGTTGCCGGGGATGGTGGGGAGGCGGGCCGCGGCGGATTCGAGGTCGGAGGCGGCCAGTATGCCTTGGGTGTAGCGGTGGCGGGGGTTGGTGAAGATTTCCGCCACTGGGCCGGACTCGACCACGCGGCCGCCGTACATGACCAGAACGCGTTGGCAGATGGTGGCGACCACCGCGAGGTCGTGGGTGATGAAGAGCAGGGCTGATTCGCGGGCGGCGACGCCTTGCATGATGAGGTCGAGGATCATCGCTTGGACGGTGACGTCGAGGGCGGTCGTCGGTTCGTCGCAGATCAGTAGGGCGGGGTCGTTGGCCAGGGCGAGGGCGACGACTACTCGTTGCCGCTGGCCACCGGATAGCTGGTGGGGGTAGGCGCGCGCGGTGTCGGCGAGGCCGACTCGGTCCAGGAGTTCGGTGGCGGCAGTACGCGCAGCGCGGCGGCCGGGGACTGTGTGGTGGATCAGCATGGCTTCGGCGACTTGGTCGCCGACTCGCATGGTTGGGTTGAGGGCGGTCATTGGTTCCTGGAAGACCATCGCCAGGTGGCGGCCGCGGACCCGGGACATTCGTCGTTCGTCGGCACCGATCAGTTCGTGCGAGACACCCGCAAGCCGCACGGAACCGGCGGCGTGCACGTCTTCCGGCAACAGGCCGATCACGCTCAGCGCGGTGAGCGATTTCCCGGAGCCCGATTCCCCGATCAGCCCGACCCGCTCCCCCGGGCCGACGGTCAGGTTCACATCCTCGACCAGCGTCTTGTCCCGCACTGTGACCGTCAGGCCCCGAACGCTCAGTACGGCGTCCCGCGCGGCATTCTCCGCCCCACCCGGTCTGTCGCTCGCGCTGCCCAGTACGTCGGTCATCGCCGGTCCTCCAGTTTCGGATCGAACCGGTCACGCAGCCCGTCGCCCAGCAGGTTGAACCCTAGGACGGCGATCGCGATCGCCACGCCGGGGAACACCGCCAGCCGCGGGGCGCTGAACAGGAACTCCTGACTCTCCTGCAACATCCGTCCCCAAGAAGGTGTTGGCGGCGGCGTTCCGTAGCCGAGGAACGACAACGCTGCCTCGGCCAGTACTGCGATCGCGAACGATACCGAGGCCTGTACGGTGATCAGGCTCGTCACGTTGGGCAGCACGTGTCGCACAGCGATCGGCAACGGTCGCCGCCCGGCAGCGCGGGCCGCGAGCACGTACTCCGTTCGCATCACCTGGAGCGCCCCACTGCGAATCACCCGCGCGAACGACGGCACCGTAGCGATGCCGATGGCAACCATCGCCGTCAGCGTGCTTGCTCCGAAGACCGCTCCGAACATGATTGCCAGCAGCAACGCGGGAAACGCCAGCAGCAGGTCGTTGAACCGCATGACCACTTCGCTCGTCCATCGCCGGCTCATCGCGGCAAGAATTCCGACCGGTACGCCGATCACCGCCGCGACTCCGACCGCGACCAGCCCGACGAACAGCGTGGTCCGCGACCCGACCATCAGCTGACTCAGCACATCGCGGCCGAACTTGTCGGTGCCCAGCCAGTGCGACCAGGAAGGTTCGGCCAGCCGGATCGCCGGGTCGACCAGGGTCGCGTCGTAGGGGGTCCAGACGAAGGAGAGCAGCGCGGCCACCACGATCAGACCGACGATCGCCGTACCGACGACGAGGCTCGGGTTCCATCTCCTCATCGCTCGACCCGCAGTCGGGGATCGAGCGCGACGTACAGCAGGTCGACGAGGAAGTTGACCACCAGTACGGCGACGACGAGCACCATCACCACGTCCTGCACCAGCAGCAGATCACGATTGGAGACGCCGTCGAGCAGCAGGCTGCCGACGCCGGGGATCACGAAGACGCGCTCGACCACCACCGCGCCGATCAGCAACGTCGCCAGCTGCAATCCCAGCACGGTCACCACCGGGACCGCTGCGTTGCGCAGCCCGTGCCGCCACAACGCCGGGAACGGCCGCAGCCCTTTCGCCCGCGCGGTGCGCAGATAGTCCTCACGAAGTACGTCCAGTACTGCGCTGCGTACGTACCGGGTCAGAACGGCGCCCTGAACGAGGCCCAGAGAGAGCGCCGGCAGAATCAGCTGTTTGAGAAACATCCCGGGATCGGACGCGGGCGGCGTCCAGCCGTTGGCCGGCAACCAGCCGAGTTTCACCGCGAACAGCATGATCAACAGGATCCCCGCGAGAAACGCCGGGATCGCGACTCCCACTTGAGAGAGAGCAGAAAGCGCCAACCCGGAGAGCCGGCGGTGCTGCGCGGCCATTACCGTTCCCGCGGGAGCGGCCAGCACCAGCGCGATCACCATCGCGACGACGACCAGCCACAAGGTGACCTGGAACCGATCGGCGATCTGCGGGCCGATGGCAACCTTCGACACGTACGACGTCCCGAAGTCACCGCGGAGCAGACCGCCGACCCAGTCCGCGTACTGCGTGGCCAGCGGCCGGTCGAGTCCGAACTGCTGACGCAACTGCGCGACGGCTTCGTCGGACGCGTTCACGCCAAGCGCCACCCTGGCCGGGTCGCCGGGGAGCACCACCATGAACCCGAAGACGAGCACCGAGGCGACCGCCAGGCTGACCAGCAGCACGGCGGTGCGCTCAACCAGGCGGAGGACCATCAGGAACGCGCTAGGCGGGTCAGGTCGAAGGACTCGGTGATCGCGTTGGCGGGCAGCCCTGTCAGGTTCTTGTCGGCGACGACGAGGTTGGGCAGCAGGAACAGCCAGTCGGCCGCGGCCTGCTCCGACAGCCGTCGCGCGGCCTTCTTCATGTTGTCGACCTGGGCCGCCTCGTCGCCGGAGTCCGCCGCGGCCAGCAGCCCGGCCAGCGTCGGGTCGTCGTACCGGGTGTAGTACTTCGCGTTGAAGACCGCGCCCAGGTCACGCGGTTCGACGTGCGCGACGATCGACAGGTCGTAGTCGGCGTTCTTGAACACCGTGGTGAGCCAGGCGGCCGGGAACTCGAGCTGGTCGATGGTCACCTTCAGCCCGACCTGCTCCAGCTGACTCTTCACCACCTGGCCGCAAGAAGTTGCATAAGGCAACGTCGGGAGCCGGAGCCGGAGAGTGGCGCCGGCCGCGCCCGCCGCCTGCAACGCAGCCGTCGCCTTTGCCTTGTCGAACGGCGCGACGCCGGTCAGGTCCTCGGACCACGGGTCGGTCGGCGGGACCATGCTGCCGATCAGCTTGCCGCGACCCGCGAAGCAGGTGTCGAGCAGCGCCTGGTGGTCGATCGCCTGCCGGATCGCCTGCCGCACCCGCAGGTCCTTGAGCACCGGACGCGAGTTGTTGAACGACAGCACCACCTCGCCGTTCGTCGTGCCCTCGATCACCTGGTACTTCTCGTTGCTGGTGAACTGGGTCAGCGCCTCGGGTGCCTGGACCGTGCCGATCACGTTGATCGTGCCGGTGAGCAGGGCGTTGTTGAGCGCGGTCGGGTCCTTGAAGTACTTCAGCGTGACCTGGTTGAAGAACGGCTTCGTGCCCCAGTACGCGTCGTTGCGCTGCAGCACGATCGAGTCGCCGCGCTTCCAGGTACCGAACTTGTACGGTCCGGTGCCGACCGGATCGGTGGCCAGCTTGCCGACGCCGGTCTGGGAGAACATCGCGCCGACGCGGGTGGTCATCCGGAACAGCCAGCCGTTGCTCGGCTTGGTCAGCGTCACCTGCAGCTGGGTCGGCGACACGGCCTTGGCCTCCGACACGACGTCCATCACGGACTTCAGCGAGGTCGTCCAGGCCGTCTTCACCCGGTTGATGCTGAACACCGCATCGGCCGCCGTGAAGGCGGCGCCGTTGGTGAACTTGGCGTTGTCGACGAGTTCGAAGGTATAGGTCCTCCGGTCCGGCGAGACGGTCCACGACTTGGCCAGGTCCGGCACGATCTTGCCGGACTCGTCCTGTTTGACCAGGCCGTTGTAGACGTTGCCGAGCAGCGCCTGCGGGATGGCCGCGCCGTCGGTGGTGGTGAAGTCGAGGCTGGCCGGCTCGGCCACCAGGCCGACGACGAGCGACTGATCGCCACCGGGAGACGAACCGGACGACGTACCGGAGCCCGCCGAGCAGGCCGTCAACGCCAGCAACGCAGCGGCACCGACCAGTGCGATCGCTCGGGACGAGTACGACTTCATGCGAACTCCTCTGACCACCATGTGCCGCATTTTGCCTGCCTCCCGGCAGCCGGACGGCGGCGGATCGCCGGAACGAGCGGAGCCGTAACTGGTCGGACCAGTGGACTAGGTACCAATAGGCCACTAGGTTTGTCGCTACCGATCGGCCTGTCAAGGCAAAGGGCGAGACCAAGGGGCGCAGATGGCACAGTTCCAGCCCGTGCACACCGTCCGCGCCTACCAGCGGATCGTCGAGCAGATCGAGGAAGCGCTGGTCCGCGGTGAGCTCTCCCCGGGCCAGCGGTTGCCGAGCGAGCGCGAACTGGTGACGCAGTTCGCCGTCAGCCGCTCGACCGTGCGGGAGGCGCTCCGGGTGCTGGAGAGCAACGGTGTCGTGCGGTCGAGACCCGGTGACCCGAACGGTCCGGAGATCCTGCCTTTCTCACCAGGACCTCTGCGCAAGCAGCTGACCAGACTGGCCCGGGTCGACGACCTGACGCTGAGCGAGCTGATCGCCTTCCGGATGATCATGGACGGCGCGGCGATCCAGCTGGCCTCGCGGCTGCGCACCGACGAGCAGCTCGCCGAGATGGAGCAGACGCTGGTCGCGATGCGGGCGGCGATCGACGTCGACTTCACCGCGTTCAGCGAAGCCGACGTCGCGTTTCACGAGGCCGTCGCCCGGGTCAGCCGCAACTCGATGCTGCAGACCTGCAACGAGGTCGTGCGCGGCGTCGTACTCGGCTTGATCTCCGACAAGATCGCGCACGCGGCGAACAGCCGCGCGCTGATGCTCGAATCACTCGGCCACCACGCCGAGGTGGTCGAAGCGATCCGCGCGGGCGACGGCCACGCCGCCGCCCGCCTGGCTCGCCAGAACCTCTACGACTACTACTCCAGCTACGTCGCCGAGCCGGAGCGCGAAACCCTCCGCGCCCTGCTGGACGACTGACCGCTAGTCGGCGTGCTCGAGGACCCGGACCCGGGCGACCTTCAGTTCGCGGCGGGCGTTGGTGACCCAGTTGGAGCAGAGGAAGCGGGCGGCGGTTTCGGGCCAGGCGACCACGACCACCTCCTGGCTCTTGGTGGTGGTGACAACTGTCTTCAGGGCGAGCAGGATCTCGCCGCGGGTAACAGCGACGTCGACCCGGCAGGCGTTGAGGCCGCGAAGTCTTCGGGCGCTGTGCTCGATCACCGCCGGGAGGTCGTACTGCGGATCGGCGAGCGCGGTCCCGGTCGTGGTCGCCGTACGGGCTGGGCTCGCGGCCACCGGCAACCCGGCGACGTCGGCGAAACTGGAACCCAGCAACGCCATCGGGCCACCGATTCCCTCGGTGGGATGACTCGAGACCAGCAGGTGGTAGGTCACCGGCTCGTCGTTTCCAGCATGCAGGGCGGCGACCCTGAGCGCGTCGCCCTCACTCATCTCCCGTTCGATGAGCACCACCACGTCGTTCGTCATGCGTGGCTCCCTTCGCCACTTCCTTTGTAACCCCGGGAGCCGCCGGCCGGAACCGTGATCACCGCATCGGCCGCGAAAGTCACCGAACTCTCACACGGCTCAGGGCGCAGGCTCAGGTCCGGACCCTGGCGCGGGCGTCCGGAGCCAGGGTGGCGAGCAAGTGGGGGGCATCGACGAGGTTGAGGTTGCCCGCGTCCAGCAGGTGCGGGTGGAGGGCGTAGACCTCGGCGCCTGACTTGGGGTCGAGGTCGCCGTTGACGACGGCGACGAAGTCGGCGCGGTTGGCGGCGTCGAGATCCCAGTAACGGTCCGGTTCGAGGCGGGCGGTCAGGCGGCGGGCGAAGGTCGCTACGTCTTCGGTCTCGCCGCGCAGGTAGCCCACGATCGAGTCGTCGGCGCAGCGGACCACGACCTCGTTGGTCCGCGCCGCGGCGTGCCAGCAGGCCACCTCCCACAGGGTGACCCGGTCGCCGGCGCCGTGCGCCTCCTCGATCGCTGCTGCCATCAGCGCGATCGGACCGGCGTACCGCGCGATGTCGTGGCCGTAGCCGGCGGCACCCAGGTTCACGTCGTACCAGCGGAGCTCCTTGGTCCGCAGATCGATGCCGAACGGCAGCAGGATCTTCGCCGGACCGCTGAGGTCGAAGCGCTCTTCCACCGCCGTCGGGTCGAAGAGGCCGGACGGCTGCCGCATCACGCCGGCGAAGCCTCGCTCGAGCCGGTCGAAGGCGACGTTGTTGTAGCTGAAGACGACAGGCAGGACGTAGCGACCGCCGACCCGCTGGACCGCGACCAGGTCCAGATCGATGAACTCGGTCGAGCCCAGCGGACCGGGCGCCGAGGTGAGGTCACCCGAGTGCACCAGCGCGTCCTGGTCGAACCTGTACCGGGTGTAGTCGCAGAGGCCGGCGAACCGCCATTCCTCGTCGAAGACCGCGACGGACAGATCCAGGTCCACCCGGCGCCCGGCCGGCTGGATCCAGTGCAGGAAGAGCCGCAGCAGCTCGTCCTCAGGGATCGGTTGCGCACTCCCCCGGGTCATCCGCAGCAGAGTGGAGGAACTGCCACGCTCGGATCCGGGCGCCGCCAGCCGGGACAGTTCCTCGTCCAGGAAGGCGCGCCGGATCCGCGGCAAACCTGTTGCCCGACGCAACAATTCGCTCATCAGTACTTCGCCCAGCGCCGCGGCCGATCCGGCCGGCAACGGCGCGCGGCCGTCCACTGTGGTCCAGATTCGCGTCGTGCCGCCGCGCGGGAAGAACAACCGCAGGTCGCCCGGCGGAGTCCGGAGCTGGCCGAGCGCGGCGGTGAGGACGACCGGCGAGACGTCCGACACCGCGGTGGCGACCGCTTCGACGAGTGTCGCTTGGGATTCCGGCGGCAGCGTGCGAACAAGGTGAACCAGCCGGCGCAGCAGATCGCCGGGCCGACCGCGCAACAGGTCGAGCGCCAAGTCTGGCCGGCTGGAACTGAACGCGCCCTCGACGCGACTCGCGAAGGTGCTCATGGTGAGCCGGCTGTCCTCCAGCCGGAGCAGAGGATGCAGCGTGGCCTCGCTCAGCACCGCCAGGCCGGCCGGGGTGGAGGCGTCCAGCTTGGTCCGGCGAACGACGGCGAAGGCCAAGGCCGCGACGCGATAGCGGGTCGCGAATTCGAACGGGTGCAGGTTTTCGGCAATTCGCTTCCAGGCGCGCCGGTGCCGCAACATGTCCTCGATGAGGGCCTCGGCCGGCAGTTGGTCCAGCCGGGCCAGTACCGCGCGACGGGTCGCCCGCGGCAGGGAATGTCGGCGTACCGGCGGGGTGCGCAGGTCCGGGGCGGCCCCCATCAGCACATAGAGGAGGCGAAGCGCGTCGGTCGCGGTCTCGACCAGTTCGTCAACCAGGGCAGGGAAACGGGGCAGCAACTCGGCGAGCACGACAGCCCGGGTTTCGCGCACCGGGATGACGTCGGGCAGCCAACTCGGCTCCGCATCGGCCAGCAGCAGCACGAGGTCTGCTCTGTCCCGCTCCGACAATGGGGCTCGCCGGGCCAGCAGCTCGGTCGCCGTACTGCGCGCTGCGCCCGGCGAGGCGAGCGCGAGCAGCCGCAACCGGCCGTTGCGACCTGGCGTCGGCACCTCGTCGAAAGAAGGTTGCAGAAAAGGATCGTCGGGGTCGATGCGGCGGAGGCACAGCGGGCAGGCGCTGAAGTCGGAGCCGTCCCAGCAGGAACGGCAGACCAGGTGCGCGCAGGGCGCTACCGGATGGACCGTCCGGGTCTCGCCGCACAGCACACAGGGCTGATCCGGCTCCTGCAGCAACTGCGCGAAGACCCGGTTGATGTAGAACGTCTCGGTGTTGCCCGGGACGCTCTCGGGGAAGCCGCGGAAGAGCGGGACATGGGTCGCGCCCGCGCCCGGCTCCTGGTCGAGCAGGTCGAGCATCGCCCGGCCGAATCCGGCGAGCGCCAGCGGGCTGAGCCCCGCGCAGTACCGGTAGAGGTCGACGGACAGCAGCAGGCCACGCTCGATCAGGTCTGCCTGGAAGGCCGACAGCCCGGCCGGCGTGGTGAGTGGGCGCCGCAGCCAGCTCCAGGCGGAGCGGCGTACGGGCGGGGTGAGGCCGTCGGTGTCGACCAGTCGACGCCGGCGCAGCAACACTGCAGCGAGCGCGTGCGGCATCGATGCCTCCCCCGGAGTAGTCAGCGTGAAGTGCCAGGGGCGGAGAGCAGACGCGCTACATGCCTGGTTAAGGAGAAGGAAGCACGCCCAGGAGCCGCCCCTGGCAAGAAGAACGCTACCGGGTCGCACCGACAGTTTCAGCGGAGTATCGGCAGGCAGCGTGCGCGTCATCGGGGAGAGACCCCCGGACAGAGAAAGGGTCCGGTACCAGGGTCGGAGCCGCCCCGCCCAAACCCCGGTACCAGACAAGACCAGTCTACGGCCGCCGGACAAGTCCCGTGTCACCGGCTGCCACTTTTGACACTGATCCGCCGGTTCAAACCCTTGAATGCAGCACACCAGTGTCAGTGCTGGTACTGACCAGTCACCGTGCGTTCGATCACATCGGCAGCGGGTGGGCCTGCAGGGAAACCCTCGGTGTCACGAAGAGAAGGTGTCAGGCCACGGATTGTGGTTAAGGTCTCCGGCATGGTGGTGGGGCGGTGACGGAGAAGGCGCGCTGGCGCGACGTGTTCGGGCATCCCGAGTTCCGCGCGCTCTTCGCGGCGGGCGTGCTGTCGGTGATCGGCGACCAACTGGCCCGGGTCGCACTGTCGGTGCTGGTCTTCGAGCGCACCGAATCGGCCGGTCTGACCGCGCTCGCCTACGCGCTCACCTACATCCCGGACCTGATCTTCGGTCCGCTGCTGGCCGGGTTCGCCGACCGGTACCCGCGCCGCCGGGTGATGATCATCACGGACCTCGCGCGCGCCGTCCTGGTGGCCGCGATGGCGATCAACGCGCTGCCGCTGCTGGTCGTCATCCTCCTGCTGGTCGCGTTGCAGGCCTTCGGTTCACCGTTCAACGCCGCCCGGGCCGCCACCCTGCCGGTGGTACTGCCAGGCGACCACTACGTTCTCGGCAAGGCCGCGAACGACATGGTCGTCCAGTTCAGTCAGGTGCTGGGCTTCGGCACGGGCGGTCTTGCCGTGGTCGCCGTCGGCACCTCCGGAGCACTATTGCTCGACTCCGCGACGTTCCTGCTCTCAGCGGCCTTCATTGCCTTCGGCGTTCATCACCGGCCGGCACCTTCACACTCCACCATCGAGGGCGAGCCACGCCGAAGCTACTTCAAGGACCTGGCCGCAGGCGCAGTCCTGGTAGCCCGTACTCCGAGCCTGCGGGCTCTGGTCGCTCTGGCGACCGTCGCCGGGTTCTACGTGACCGTGGAAGGCCTGGCGGTCCCGTACGCCGACGAGATCGGCGGCGGCGCCAAAGCAGCCGGACTCCTGCTGGCAGCCCAACCCGCCGGCGCCGTGCTCGGGATGTGGCTGATCACCCTCTGGCCGCCGGAGCGGCGGATGCGGTTCCTCGGCCCACTGGCGATCGCCGCCTGCGTTCCACTGATCTTCTGCGCGCTCAAGCCGGGCCTGGCCGTGACGGTAGTCCTGTGGGGGCTGTCGGGCGTCGCGTCCTCCTACCACCTCCCGGCCAGCGCAAGCTTCGTCCAGGCCGTCCCGGACCACCAGCGGGGTCAGGCGTTCGGGGTGGCGAGCACCGCACTGAAGAGCAGTCAGGGGTTCGGGATCCTGCTTGCCGGAGTACTGGCCGAGCGGTTCACGCCCTCCCTGGCGCTGGCCGTGATGGGCGCCGCCGGAGTCGTCACCGCGGTAGTGGCGGGCGCCGCCTGGCGGCGCGCCCGCCGAATTCCGGCCGACTCGGTAAAATTCCGGTAAGGAGAATTCCGGGCGGCCGGCTGAGATCGTTTTCCGATATCAGTTCGGCCGAGCGTAAGGCAAAGGTAAAGATTTACCTTTCGTCACCAATCGTTACCGCCAGGTACGGAAGTCGGGACGAACCAGTCGTTGCCACCGGCGAACCAGTCGTTGCCACCACCGGTGAACCAGTCGTTACCCCCTGTGAACCAGTCGTTTCCGCCCTGGAACCAGTCGTTGCCGCCGATGAACCAGTCGTTGCCGGTGCCGGTCGCGCGCGCTGCCTTGCTCATGGTTTTCGACCCTTCGAAGAGGAGTAGTCCGTTGAATGAATCCGGACACAGGGGTGACCTGACGTGAACAGGCCGTTACGATGAACGCATAACCGTTCAGGTCGAACTGTGTGAGGCTCATGATGATTCTGATCGGTCGGAGCAGCTGGGTGCCACCCCGGCAATGGAAGCTCTGGTCGTTGCCGCCTGCGGCGTTGGGATATGTGCTCGCAATTGACGTGATTGCGGTCACGATTACCACACTCGCGGTGCGCTCGACGCTGTCCGGGCCCCATGCCGGCGTCACCTCCTCGGAGTGGGCGGCCTTCGCCGTCCTGGCCGTCGCCTCGGTCCTGCACCTGGAGTCGGCGCGCGGGATCGAGCGCCGCCGGGAGATGGCCGCCAACACCTCACCGCACACGAACCTGAAGTGCCTGTGGGTCTTCGCCAGCCTGCTGTTGCTGCCGCTGTCGCTGGTGATCCCGCTGATCACGCTGATGTACCTGTACTCCTGGTTCCGCGTGTACGGCCGGACCGTCGCCCACCGCAAGATCTTCTCCACGTCGACCTACGTCCTGGCCAGCGCCGCCGCTGCCGCCGTACTGCGGGCGGGAGGGCTGATCGCCGAGCCGCGTGTCCCGGTCAGCTTCTGGACCCTGCTCGTCGTGATCGCCGCCGCGGCGACCTGGTGGCTCGTGAACTACGCGCTGGTGATCGGCGCGATCCTGCTGGCCTCCCCGGAGGCGACCGCCCGCGAAGCGCTGGGCGAGCTGTCCGACCAGCTGGTGGTCTGCGCCGGGCTGGGCCTGGGCGTGGCGATCGCGGCAGTGCAGTCGTCATACCCATGGGTCGTCCCCGTGCTGATGGTGACCGTGCTCGCGCTGCACCGCGACCTGCTGCTCCCGCAGTACCAGCGGGCGGCCGGCACGGACGTGAAGACCGGCCTGGCCACCCCGTCGTACTGGGCCAGCGCGGTGCCGGTCGAGCTCGCACGCGCCGAGACGCTGCGCAGCCAGGTCGGGCTGCTGCTGCTCGACCTGGACAAGTTCAAGGAGATCAACGACACCTACGGGCACCCCGCCGGTGACCAGGCACTCAAGGCGGTCGGTGAGAGCGTCCGCGCCGAGGTCCGCCAGGGCGACCTGGTCGCGCGCGTCGGTGGCGACGAGTTGGCCATCCTGCTGCCCGGCGCCTCGGAGAGGGAGGTGCTCGAGGTCGCGGAGCGGATCCGGGACCGGCTGGCCAGCCTGACCGTCGCGGTCAGCACGACCGGAACCTCCAAGACGATCATCACCGGTGTCCCGGCCTCGTTCGGTGCCGCGGTCTACCCGGAGGTGGCCGGCACCATGGACCAGCTGGTCCTGGCCGCCGACAACGCGCTGCTCACCGCGAAGCGTGAGGGCCGAAACACGATCGTGTCGGCGCAACCACTGCCGCCTGCTGTCGGCGAGCGTTCCGACCAGCCGGTCGGCGACAACTGACCGTCGTACTGCTGCTTCACTGAGCGACATGGGTCAGCCCTCCCTCGAGGCGCTGGTTGCCGGTACTGAACCAGTTCCCCGGGGAGGGATCGCTCTAACCGATGGTCACCGAATCCTGATCAAAGCCTTACCAAGCAGCGACCTGTCCTCGACCGCGGTGTGGGCCTCGCCGAGCTGCTCCAGCGCGAAGGTCCGGTCGATCACCGGCATCAGGTCACCGCGCAGCGCCCGCCGCAGCACGTCCTCACCGGTGACGGAGACTGCGCTGCTGTCCACGCGCAGCTCCATGATCCCCTTCACGGTGATGCCGCGCCGCTCTGCCTCGGCCGGATCGTACGCCGCGAAGCCGCCGCTCGGCGCCCCGTGCGCGGAGAACCAGCCGCCGTCCTTCACGGTGCCGAACGCGACTCCCCCGAGCTCGCCGCCCGCCCCCTCGAACGCGAGGTCGATCCCGTTGCCGTTCGTTGCCTCCAGCACTTGCTTTTCCCAGCCCGCGACGGAGTAGTCGATCACCACGTCCGCTCCCTGTGCCTCGACCAGGTCGAGCTTGGCCTGGCCGCGCGCCGCGGCGACGACATGAGCGCCGGCCCGGTGAGCAAGCTGGACCAGCAGAACGCCCAGGCCGCCGGCCGCGGCCGTGATCAGCACCTCTTTTCCTTGCAGGCTCGGCGCGAGCTGCTCGAGTAGCACTGCGGTGAAGCCGTCCCCGAAGACCGCTACCGCTGTCTGCAGGTCAAGACCGTCCGGCACCTCGACCACCTGGTCGACGGCGGCGGCCGTCAGTTCGGCGTGGGCACCGAAGGCGGCGGTGCGACCGAGAACGGTTCGTCCGATCCACTTGTCGTCCACCTCCGGACCCACCGACCGCACGACCCCGCCGAACGAGTTGCCTGGCACGTAGGGCGGTGTGACGTCGAAGAAGCCGCCGTGGTCGCCCTTGCGGATCGCCGTCTCGACGAAGATCAGGTCGGTCAGTTCGACGTCGACGAGAACCTCGCCCGGTCCGGCGACCGGTTCCGGCCAGTTCCGTACCTCGATGACCTCCGCGCCGCCGAACTTGGTCACTACTGCTGCCTTCATGGCTTCGGGCTCCGTTTCGCGTCCGGTGATGTGGCCGCCAGCCTGCTACCTCAACTAATGTTCAGGTCAAGTCGCGCCTGTGGACGAAGGAATCCGGGATGTCGGCGGTGATCGGTAGGGTTCGAAGGGTGTTGGAGGTCGTGTTCGCACCCGCCGACCCGCCGCGAGCGGGGCGCTTGGCGCTGTACGGCGACCTGGCGGCGACCGGCCTCGTCGCCGACGAGAAGGCCGAGTTGGTGCTCCCCCGCGGCGATCAGGTGCGCCGCGTGCGGGTGGCGGTGCTGACCCTGGGGATGACGGAGGCGCTGGCTTTCCTGCTGTCGGCAAGCGGCGAGACCAGGCAAGCGGACTCGCGGAGTTGGCAAGCGTGGTCTGCGGCTGCCCTCGCGGGAGTCGGGTTGATCGGGCGGGGCCGGCTGGTGCCCGACGTCAGCCCTGCTGGGTTCGGAGCGTGGCGGGTGGCGCCGTTGGATCCGGCGGATCACGGGTGGTTGCGGAGTCTGGCGGCGGCGATGCCGGCGTACGGGCATGCGTTGGCGATCGAGGGGTCCCGGCCTCTCCGGCTGGTCGATCCGGAGCAACTCGTGCGCGCGTTCTGGGATGCGATCGCCGACACGTTGGTGCGGACGCCGGCCGCGGGCGTCGCAGTACGGGCCGGTGCTGCTGCGTTCGCCGAGGCCGGGCCGGTCGCGTTGACCGGTTCCACGGCTTGGCTGGAGGAGACCGCGCGGAGCGAGGAGGCAGGTGCCCGGCTGGTACTTCGGATCGAACCACCTGAGGACGACTCCGAGTTCCGGGCGGTGCTGCAATTGCGCAGTGGCGTGGATCCGAGCCTGCTGGTGGATGTCGCGGAGGTGTGGAACGCGCCTCCCGCAGTACTGGCGGCCTTGGGTGAGCGGGCCGAGACGGATCTGCTGCTGGCCTTGCGGCGTGGCGCTCGGGTTTGGCCGCCCTTGGGGGTGGCTCTGCGCGACGCGGCTCCGGCCGAGGTGCCGGTGGGCGATGAGGCACTGGACGAGTTGGCCGGCGACAGCAACGCACTCGAGGATGCCGGGATCGAGGTCTTGTGGCCGGCCGAACTGTTCGCGGGTCAGCTCGCTCTGCGGGGTGCTGTGCAAGCCACGCCAGCGCCGGGCGCGGTGACCGGTCCTGACTTCAGCCTGACGGAGTTGCTGGCTTTTCGCTGGCGTCCGACGCTGGACGGGCAGGAGTTGACCGAGGCGGAGGTCGCCGCGCTGGCGGAGGCGAAGCGGCCGATGATCCGGATGCGCGGGCGTTGGGTGCGCATCGATCAGGAACTGGTCCGCAAACTGCGGCACGGTGGATCGCGGAAGCTCAGCGGCGCCGAGGCACTGGGGGCCGCGTTGACGGGGTCGGTGCAGATCGAGGGCGAGCTGGTCGCTTTCGACCCGGACGGTTCGCTGCTGACGATGGTCGAGCGGCTGCGCGCCGCTGAACAGCCGGAGCCGCTGGCCGATCCGGTGGGTTTGCGGGCGACCTTGCGTGACTACCAGCGCCGAGGGGTCGCCTGGATGGCGCAGCTCGCCGAGCTGGGGTTCGGTGGGTGTCTGGCCGACGACATGGGGCTGGGCAAGACGATCCAGGTGATCGCCTTGCACCTCCAGTTGTCGCGACGCGGTCGTGGGCCGACGTTGGTGGTGTGTCCGTCGACGCTGCTCGGCACGTGGGAGCGCGAGTTGACGAAGTTCGCGCCCGAAGTGCCGGTACGGCGGTATCACGGGGCCGGGCGTTCGCTCTCGGAGCTGCTGCCGGACGAAGTGGTGCTGACGACGTACGGGGTGGTGCGTCAGGATCACCGGGTGCTGGGTGAGATCTTCTGGGGCCTCGCGGTCGCCGACGAGGCGCAGCACGCGAAGAACCCGTTGTCCCGGACGGCGCGCGCACTGCGGACGTTGCCTGCAGCAACCAGATTGGCGTTGACCGGAACTCCGGTGGAGAACCGGTTGTCGGAGCTGTGGTCGATCCTGGACTGGGCGGCGCCGGGGTTGCTGGGGACACTGGAGCGGTTCCGGCACGACATCGCGGTGCCGGTCGAGCGGTATCACGACGAGGAGGCGACGGCCCGGCTGGCGCGGGTGACGCGGCCGTTCCTGTTGCGGCGGAAGAAGAGCGATCCGGGGATCGCACCGGAGCTGCCGCCGAAGACCGAGCACGATCTCGTCGTACCGCTGACCGCGGAGCAGGCGACGCTCTATCAGGCGGTGGCGAAGGAGACGCTGGCCAAGATCGAGGAGGCCGAGGGGATGGCACGGCGGGGGTTGGTGCTGAGTCTGCTGACGCAGCTGAAGCAGGTCTGCAACCACCCGGCGCAGTTCCTGCACGAGACCGGTCCGCTCCCGCGGCGCTCGGGCAAACTGGCGGCGCTGGACGAGCTGCTCGACGTGATCCTGGCCGAGGGTGAGTCGGTGCTGATCTTCAGCCAGTACGTCGAGATGTGCCGGCTGATCGAGTCGCATCTGGCGGCGCGGCAGGTGCGGTCGCTGTTCCTGCACGGCGGCGTCGGAGTGCGGAAGCGGGAGCAGTTGGTCGAGCAGTTCCAGGCGGGTGAGGCGCAGGTGTTCCTGCTGTCGCTGAAGGCCGGCGGGGTCGGACTGACGCTGACCAAGGCGACTCACGTCGTGCACTACGACCGCTGGTGGAATCCGGCGGTCGAGGATCAGGCGACGGACCGCGCCTACCGGATCGGCCAGGACCGGCCGGTTCAGGTGCATCGACTCGTCACCGAGAACACCCTGGAGGACCGCATCTCCACGGTCATCGCTACCAAGCGCCAACTCGCCGACGCCGTCGTCGGCTCCGGCGAATCCTGGCTCAGCGAGCTCTCCGACACCGAGCTGACCGAACTGGTCGAGTTGTCGACCACCCCGGCGAAGTCCGGCGCCGCAAGCGCCTACAACCCTTCCGCGGTGGGCCGGGCACCAAGCATTGAGAGCACAGCCAGCGCTCCGCCCGGCTCGACCTCCACGGCCGACGGCGCGGCGCAGACGTCGTCCACTTCCGGTCAGCACCAGGAGCTCTACGGCGGTCTCCCCTCGACCAGTGAGGGGTTGGACGATGAATGAGCGGACGCCCTGGCAGGGGTGGCGGCAGCGGGACGGGGAGAACGCCGGGCTGCCTGCTGCCAAAGGAGCGGGGAGTCGACGGCCGTTCGGCGGGACTTGGTGGGGCAAGGCCTGGTTGGGGGCGTTGGAGCGGCAGGCGCAGCTGGATTCCAACCGGCTGGGGCGCGGGCGGTCGTATGCGCGACGCGGGAGTGTGCTCTCGGTCGAGGTGGAGCCAGGGGTGGTTCGGGCGTCGGTGCAGGGCAGTCGCGTCACGCCGTACGAGGTGACGGTGAAGATCCGTGCGTTCGACGATCGCGAGTGGGAGGCGGTGCTCGACGTGGTGTCGGCGCAGATCGGCCGCGTCGCCGCGCTGCTCGACGGCGAACTGCCGCCCGAACTGGTCGATGACGCTCAAGCGGCGGGACTGGAGCTGCTACCGGACTCGGGTGAGGTGCGAACAGCTTGCAACTGCCCGGATTACGCCGTCCCCTGCAAGCATTCCGCCGCCGTCTGCTACCTGATCGCGGACGCCCTGGACGACGACCCTTTCGAGCTGCTCCTGCTGCGTGGAAAACAGAAGGACGAACTGCTGTCGGCGCTCCGAGCCCGGCGGGCGACGAGTGCCGAGCCGCCGGCGATCAGACGACAACCCGTCGGCGTACTGGCGAAGGCGGCCTTCCAGCGAAGTCCCGGACCGCTGCCGAAGCCTGTGCGTCCATTGAGTCAGCCGGGCGCGCCGACCGCCGTACAGGTGCTGGAGCCGCCGCGGCAGTCAGGGGTCGAGGGCAAAGACTTGGTTGCGCTGGCGACCGACGCGGCGCGGCGAGCCTGGGAACTGGCCGCGGGAGACGGCGACGGCGGGCTCGGCCTCACCCGCGAGCAGGACCTCGCGCGCCGAGCCGCCAACCTCTTCGGTACGCCGGGCCTGGCCGATCTCGCCCACCGCTCCGGCCTGACCGCCCGGCAGCTCACGAGCTGGGCTGTGGCCTGGCGCGAAGGAGGCGCAGGCGGACTCGCGGCAGCCACCGACCACCCGGCCGACCTCGATCCCAGCGTGCTCGCGGAAGGTCTCGAGGCTCTCGGCGGCGTGATCGAGGGCAACCGCGTCACCGCCGGCCGCACGCAGCTGCGTCTCGGCCCGGACGGCCTCTGGTACTTGTTCACCAAGCAGTTCAGCGACTGGATGCTGAGCGCGCCGCCCGGGCCCGATCCCGCGGAGTTACTCGGCCGCCCGTGACGCGACGAACGCCTCGGCGATCCGGGCGATCAACTCGTACGGGATCGGTTGAGCCAGCGGGAACTTGAGCGTGCCCTCACCGGACCGGTAGGGCTCGATCGCCGTCGCGAGCTCGCCGTCGACCGGCGGAATCGGATAGATCGCGAGGTGCTTCTTCCAGCCGCTGAAGTGCAGCAGCGAGGTGCCGTCCAGCGTGATCGTCGGCATCTGGTAGCCGATCTTCTCCCCCGCCCCGGGGACGACGCCGTGGATCGTCTCCCGCACCCGCTGCAGGATCGTCTGCAACTCGGCGGGAAACGATGCGATGTACTCGTCGACGCTCTGGAAGTTCGTGGTCGCCATACCCCATCGTGGCGGCCGGGAGCCGTCGCGGCAAACAGCAGCCACCGGACCGGCGCGCTAGAGAATCGCGCGAAGCTCCTCGGTCAGCCTGGCCGCGATCTTCGCGTGTCCGTCGACCGACGGGTGCAACAGGTCCGTGCAATCGTCCTCGGTGATCCAGCCGTCGGTGCCGACGTACCGGATGGCCGGGTCGCCGCCGGCCTTGACCGCGGCCTCGATCTCCTCGGCGTACTTGCCGTTGAAGGGGCTGAGAGCAACGATCTCACTGCTCCCGTACGCCGCCCGCACCCGCGCGAGGTATCCGCCGTACTGCGCGGCGGTCAGCGTCTCGTCGTTGACCCCGAGGTTGATCACCACCACCTGCGGCTGCTCGATCCGCTCGGCGGGTGAGCCGGCGAAGTTCCAGCCGAACGACTCGATCCCGCCCGGCACCTCACCGTTGCCCGGCCGGACGACGCCCTGCCGCCCGAAGCCGACCTGGTACGCCGATGCGCCGAGTGCTCGCGCGGTCAGGTAAGCGAACGACTTGGTCCCGTCGGCGCCTTCGGACTCCGGGTGCTCGCTGAGCGCTCGCACGCCTTGCGTGATCGAGTCGCCGTAGAACTCCAGTCGCGGTCCGCTCGGGCGCCCGCTCAACCGCAGCCGGGTCCCGGTGCCGAGCACGAGGCCCGCGAAGACGACCGCGCAGCCGAACGGCGGGTGCCAGCGGTTGACGTGTTCGTTGACGTCCTTCACCACGATCTCGACCTTGTGCGGCCCGGCCTCCGCCGCGGTCAGCTCGATCACCGGCTGCGCGACGACGTGCAGTTCGGGCTCGGCCTCGTCGACCGAGACCCACAAGTGCGGCGCGACCTCCAGCCCACCGACGTCGAACAACGCCTGCACGGCAGTGCCGTTGAAGGTGAACGAGATCCGGGAGCCGGAGTTCACGGTGACCGCCAGACCCGGCTGCAGCCCCCACTGGCCTTCCAGCACGATCCGCGGATCACTCGGTGCGACTACTTCGCCCGCCACAAACGCCACTGCTCTGCTCCTAGGTCTCCGGCAACCCGGCCATTCTCCCCAACCGCCGGCCGGGGCCGGACAGGGGTCAGCCTCCCGCGCCGGTCAGGGGCGCGGGAGGCCGGCAGGGTGGGGGGTCAGAAGCCTGAGTTGCCCGGACCTCGGTTGAGGGTGAAGCCGAAGGCGTTGTTGAGGCCGCCCGCCAGGGTGCCGGAGACGGTCACGTTGTTGAAGGTGGCGCTGCCCGCGACCTGGATGTCGATGCCGAAGGTGCCGGTGTTCTGCACCTTCACGCGGTCGAAGGTCAGGTTGGTGACGTTCTTCTGCCAGCTCATCGAGATGCCCTGGTAGGTGCTGTCCAAGATGTCGACGTCCCTGATCAGGACCGGCGAGGTGATCTCCCGGCCCTCGGCGTAGATCCACAGGCCGCCCTGGCTGCTGTTCCAGTCGGTGTTGAAGCCGCCGGCCCGGGTGATCGTGTTGCGCTGGACGACCGTCGTACCGCTGAACGGCTGCGCCGAGTGCCAGGTGCTGATCGTGATCCCGGCGGCGGTGTAAACCGTGTCGGAGAACAGGTTGTCCTCGATCCGGTTGCCGTTGCCGCCGTAGATCGCGCCGCCGTTGGCCAGCGCGGGCAGC
Source organism: Kribbella sp. CA-293567 (assembly GCF_027627575.1). Classification (NCBI taxonomy): domain Bacteria; kingdom Bacillati; phylum Actinomycetota; class Actinomycetes; order Propionibacteriales; family Kribbellaceae; genus Kribbella; species Kribbella sp. CA-293567. The sequence goes on along the minus strand of NZ_CP114065.1, from coordinate 2,826,966 downwards.
GCGGCGGTGTTGAACGTGAACGCACAGTCCGCGACCGCGCTGCTGAACGACCACATCGCCATCGCGTCGTCACCGGTGTTGCGGAAGACGCTCTGGTCGACCCGGCTGTTGGTGACCGGACTGCCGTCGCCGCTGAAGGTGTTGAGGTTGAGGCCGTCGGCGAACATGTCGCGGATCCGGACGCCGGCGACGTACAGGCCGGTGGTGCCGCTGCTGGCCCACAGGCCGACCTTCGAGTGCTCGAGCCACACGTTGTGGATCAGCGAACCGGGCCCGAACTTGCCCTCCAGAGCGGCGTCGGTGGTGACCGAGCCGTCCGGGTCGCGGTACCGGACGTCACCGGCGAAGTAGAAGTCGGCGAGCTGGACGGCGCCGCCGTTGGCGAAGAAGCCGCCACGACCGGCGTTGCCGCGGACCGTGGTGTGCCACATGCCCGCACCCCGGATCGTCACGTTGTCGATGGTGACCCGAGCGGTCAGGTCGAAGGTTCCGCTGGGGATCCAGAGCGTCTTACCGGCAGCCTTGGCCGCGCTGACCGCCGCATTGAACGCGGCTGTGTCGTCACCGGAGCCGGACACAGCGCCGTACGCGGTCAGGTCGACCGAGTTGGCCGGCATCGAGTACGCCGGTGCCACGACCTCCGTGTCGATCAGGTCGATCGTGATCGGTGTGGAGGTGTCGTTCTGCAGCCTGAGCACAGTGCCTGCCGGGTACGACGGAAGCGTCGAGCGGACCTCGTCGTAGAAACGGTGCCCACCACCCAGACCCGGGTCGTTGGGGAACGGGTAGTTGCCGTAGACCCAGCTGTACGCCGAGGTCAGGCTGAGGTCCTTGACCTTGGCTCCGCCCACGTAGACGCCGAGCGGCGCGGTGATGCCGGTACCGGCGGCGTTGTCGGGGATCGAGTAGCGGACGACGATCGAGTTGGCCGGCTTGGTCAGGGTGAACTGGGTGTACTTGCCCGCGTTGTCGAGCCGTACCGCGCGCCGCCCGGACGACTCGGACGCCACCGTCCGGTAGGTGCGGTCGGGGCCGATCACGACGCCGTTGGTGCTGCTGCTCTCCGCCTCGTACTCGGTGTAGGGCACGGTCGCGCCCCGGGTGGCGAGGTCGGTCGATCCGGCCACCGCGAGATCGTCGAGGGCCACGTTGCCGCTGTCACCGGCGTCGTACTGGTAGCCGATCAGGTTGAGTCCGGCGCGGAGCGGCAGGGTCTGTTGGACGGTCGCCCACCCACTTGCCGCAGGCAACGAGACCTGGCCGACCTTCACCCCGTTGGCGTAGGCGCTCAACGTCTTGGTACTGCCGCTGGAGTTGCTGTAGCGGAGGGTGGTCTGGGCATTGCCGGCGGCGAGGAGGTTGACCGTGCGGATCGCGCGACCGCCGACGGCGGTGAAGCCGGTGACGTAGCCGCTGCCGGCGTACCCGGTGATCGACGTACCGACTGTGGTGCCGCCGGAGAGGAAGGAGCCTTCGAGAGCGGCTCCCCCGGCGGGCGGCGGGTCGGTGGGGGCGGCGACGGCGAGGTTGTCGAGGTTCACGTTGCCGGAGTCGGCGCTGTCGAACTTGTAAGCGATCGTGTTGGCGCCTGCGTTCACTGGCACCGCTTCGGCCGCAGTACCCCAGGTGTCCCAGTTGGCGGTGGCCGGGAGGCTGATCTGCCTGACCTTGCTGCCGTTGGCGTACAGGGACAGAGTCATGGCGACTCCGGTGCCGTTGGCGTACCTGAGGGTTGCAGTGCTCGACCCGGCCTTGGCTGCAGTTACAGCGAAGGTGGTTGCAGCGTTGCCCTTGTTGGCATCCGTGTAGCCGCCGACGAAGCCTGTGCCGGTGAAGCCTGGGTGATCAGTGGCAACGACGACTCCCCCGGACAGCGTGGCCGACTCGGCCTCCAGAGCTCCGTCCGGTGTCGGGCCGCCGCCGGGGAGGTCAGTGACGGTCAGCCTGTCCAGGTTGACGTTGCCGGAGTCCGTGGAGTCGAAGCGGTAGCTGAGCTGGTTGGAGCCGGCCGGGAGCGAGAGGGTGGTGTGCAGGTCGGACCAACTGTTCCAGTTGGCCGACGGCGGCAGGGTGAGCTGTCGCACCTTCGTACCGGCCTGGTAGAGCGACAGTGTTTTGGCTGAGCCGGTGCCGTTCGCGTAGCGAAGGGACAGGTCGTAGCTCGCGGCGGCGGGGACGTTAACCGCGGCAGTGACGGCTGCCGTGCCTTTGTTCCCGTCGGTGAAGCCACCGACGAAGCCGGAGCCGGTGAAGCCGGTGTGGTTGGTGGCGACGACTGCGCCTCCGGCCAACGTCGCGCTCTCGGCCTGCACGGTCGCCGTGAAGCCGGCCGCGTCGGCTGGTCGCAGGAAGCCGGCGGCCAAAAGCATGGCCAGTAACGCTGTGGCAAACCTCTTTTTGGGCATGGCTGTGGAGCCCTTCTGTCAGGCACTGCTCGGGCGGGGGTGGGGGCGGAACTAACCTTTGACTGCGCCACTCAGAACGTTGGACCTCAGGAACAGTCGCTGGAAGACCAGGAAGAGCGCCACGGGGATCACCGTCGAGATCGCGAGTGCCGCCAGGAACACATCGAGTTCGACGAAACGCTGCAGCGCCGGGAGACGGACGGACAGGGGTTGCAGATCGGGATCGGGGAGCACCAGCAACGGCCAGAGGAAGTCCTTCCAGGCCGCGATGATCGCGAACACCGAGACCACGCCCAGGATCGGGCGGGACATCGGCAGCACGACCGACCAGAACATCCGGAACGGTCCGGCGCCGTCGACCCGGGCGGCCTCGAAGATCTCCCGGGGCAGGTTGTCGAAGAACCGCTGCACGATCAGGATGTTGAACGCGTTCGCGCCGGCCGGCAACCAGACCGCCCAGAACGAGTTGATCAGCGAGGTCTTCAGCAACGGCGGATTCACGATCGTGAGATAGAGCGGGACGAGCAGCACCACCGACGGGACGAACAGCGTCGCGAGCACGACGCCGGTGAGTGCCTTGCGGTAGCGGGGCCGGAGGACGGACAACGCGTACCCGGCGGTGGTTGCCACCAGCAACTGGACGAACCAGGAGCCGGCCGCCAGCACGACGGTGTTGAAGAAGTACTTGTCGATCTCCACCCGCGTCCAGGCGGTGGCGAGGTTGGCCCAGTCCATCCCGTTCGGCCACAGTGCGAGTGGCGCGCGCAGAGTGTCCTGGGTGGGCGTGATCGCTGCTTTGGCGAGCCAGAGCATAGGCCCCAGGCCGACCAGGAACAGCAGTCCCAGCAGTACTACGTGCAAGCCGCGCGCAGTACGCCGTACGCCGGGGCGGCGCCAGTCCGACGACGAGAGCACTCCCCTGCTCATGAGCGGCTCCAGGATCGGGTCAGCCGGAAGTAGATCGCGGACAGGATGCCCAGGGCAACGGCAAGCATGATGCTGAGCGCGGTGGCCGCGCCGTACTCGCCGCCGAGGCTGTTCGCGAAGGCGTAGTCGTAGATCAGCAGCAGGATGGTGATGGTCGAGTTCGCCGGGCCGCCGCCGGTGAACAGGAACGGCTCCAGGAACACCTGGGACGTCCCGACGATCTGCAGGATGAAGGTGATCAGCAGGACGCCTCGGAGCTGTGGCAGCGTCACGTGCCAGATCTTGCGCCAGATCGAGGCCCGATCGATCTCGGCCGCTTCGTACAGGTCGGTGGCGACTCCGGTCAGTGCCGCCAGGTAGATGATCACCGTGCCGCCGGCCGCGGCCCAGGTCGCTTCCAGGACCAGGGCCGGCATCGCGCTGCCCGAGTCCTGCAGCCAGGACACCGGACCGAGACCTACCGCGCCGAGGATCGTGTTGAAGACACCGTTGGGCCCGGCGTCGTAGAAGAACTTCCAGAGCAGTACTGCGACCACCGGCGGGATCACCACCGGAAGATAGGCCAGTGCGCTGTAGAGACCTTTGAAGCGGCGCACCTCGCTCATCAGGACGGCCGCGACGAGCGGCACCGGGTAGCCGAACAGCAACGCCAGCAGGGCGAAGTACAAGGTGTTCTTGACCGCTGTCCAGAGCAGTGGGTCGGCAAGGACGTCCCGGAAGTTCTGCAGGCCGACGAAGGTCGCCGGAGTGACCAGGTTGGTCTCCTGGAAGCTCATCACCACGGCGCGCAGGATCGGGACCCAGGAGAAGATGCCGAAGACCAGCAGCAGCGGGAGCAGGAAGACCAGTGTGCTGAGGCTGCTGCCGCGGACCCGTGTCATCGGCTACTTCCGGTCGAGGAGGGCCTGCGCTTGAGCGTCGGCCTTCTTGAGCAGGTCCGCGATGTCCGCGTCCTTGTTGGTGAGCACCGACTGCACGACCGGGTCGAGCAGCTTGTAGACCTCCTGCGTCGACCGGACCGGCTCGGTCACCAGCGGCTGGTCGAACATCTTGTCCGTGTAGGGCTTCATCTGCTCCAGCGGGACGTTGACGTACTCCTTCACCCAGCCCAGCGACTCGTCGTACGTCGCCTTGTCGAACACCGGCAACTGCGGAGCGCCCACGGGCTGCTTGGAGGCGGCAGTGGTCTTGGCATCGAGTACCGCGGCGTCCTTGTCGGCCAGCTTCTTCATGTAGAAGAAGTCGATCCACTTCACGGATGCGGCCTTCACTGCCTCGCTCGCCTTGGCGCTGACCGTTGCCAGCGTCCCGCCGCCCAGTACTCCGGCCTGGTCGTTGACGAGCGGAATGGTGGCTACGCCGTAGTCCGCCGGCTTGAGCGCGTTCTGTGTGACCAGGGAGCCGTAGTTGCCGCCACCGGACACGTACATGCCGATCTGGCCGGAGGCGAACGCCTGGTTGATGCCGCCCCAGTCGTAGAGGAAGTTGGCGCCCATGCTGTTGTCGGACCAGCGCATGTCCTTCAGCAACTGCAGTACCGAGGTCATTTCGGGTGTGTCGAGCTGTGCGGTCGCAGTGTCGCCTTCGAGCTTCTCTGTCCGGCCACCGAAGGCGTAGTTGAGGGTGGTGAGGATCCAGCCACCCGTGTTGTCGGTGGTGAGTTCGGCGTACCCGGCCTTGCCGGTCTTCTCCGCGATCTGCTTGGCGCTGGAGCGAACCTGGTCCCAGGTCGTCGGCGGCTGGTCGGGATCCAGACCGGCCTGCTTGAACAGCGAGCGGTTGTAGTGCAGCGCCTGCCCGTACGCCGCGATCGGCACGGCCCACATCTTGCCGTCCTCGGCCTTGCCCGCCTTGGCGACGTTCTCGCTGAACTTGCCCGCGTAGGGCAGTGCGGAGACCAGGCCGGAGATGTCGGCGATCTGCTTGCGCTCGATCAGGCCGCGGCCGTCGGTGAACGGGACGGTGAAGACATCGGGCAGCGTGCCACCAGCAAGCTGCGCGGTGAAGGTGGTGGCCGTCCAGTTGTACTCCTGCGGGACGACGTCGATGGCCGGGTTGTCCTTCTCGAACTGCGCGACCCGCGCGTCGAAGGCGGCGATCGCGCCCTTGTCCAGGCCGGGGTCGCGAGCGACCTTGATCGAGACCGGTCCGTCCGGGCTCGGCGGGCTCGCCGCGTCGTCCGAACCCGAGCAGGCCGTGAGGCTCGCGGCCAGCGCGACCACCAGGGCGATGGGAGTGAGTTTCATCCGTGGTTCTCCTACTTCGTGGTCAGCCAGACGGCTGCGTCGGTGGGAAGGCGGTCGCCGGTCAGGGCGGTGCTGGCGAGTAGCACTTCGCCGTACTGCGGAAGGGCCAGCGCCTGGTCGCCGAGGTTGACCAGGCAGAGGAAGCCGGGTCCCCGGGTGAAGGCGATGACGTCGCCGGTGTTGAGTTCGTGCCAGTCGAAGGGACTTGCGCCGAGGTCGCGACGGCCGGCCAGCGCCGCGCGGTACAGGGTGAGCATCGAGCCGGAGTCGCGTTCCTGCCGCTCGACCGAGTGCGATCCCCAGTCCGCGGGCTGCGGCAGCCAGGGGGTGAAGCCTTGCGAGTTGAAGCCGAAGCTCGGGCCGGTCGTTGTCCAGGGCAACGGTACGCGGCAGCCGTCGCGGCCGGGGTCCGCGCCTTCGGAGCGGTGGAAGATCGGATCCTGGAGAGCGGCGAGCGGAAGGTCCTCGACCTCTGGCAGACCGAGCTCGTCACCTTGGTAGACATAGAGCGACCCGGGCAGCGCTGCCGTCAGCAAAGCCGCCGCTCGGGCCCTGCGTTGCGCCTTGGCCAGATCGGTCGGTACGCCGAACCGCTTGTCCTGGAACGAGAACGAGCTGTCCTCCCGCCCGTACCGGGTGGCCGGCCGGGTCACGTCGTGATTCGACAGCACCCAGGTCGCGGGCGCGTCGACCGGGGCGTGGGCGGCCAGCGTCGACTCGATCGACGCACGCAGCTCGGCCGCTTGCCAGGGCCGGCCCATCAGGTCGAAGTTGAATGCGGTGTGCATCTCGTCCGGCCGCAGGTAGCGGGCGAACCGCTGGGGGTCGGCCAGCCAGATCTCGCCGACCAGCACCCGCGGTTCGGCGTACGAGTCGGCAATCGCGCGCCAGGACCGGTAGATGTCGTGCAGCTCGTCGCGGTCGACGTACGGGTGCTCGGCGGTCTCGCCGTACTGCGGGAAGCTGGGGTCCTTGACCGGCATGGTGGCCGAGTCGATCCGGATCCCGGCGACGCCCCGGTCGAACCAGAACCTGAGGATCTCCTCGTGTTCGCGGCGGACGTCCGGGTGGTTCCAGTTGAGGTCGGGCTGGTCGGGCGTGAAGAGGTGCAGGTACCACTCCCCCGGCGTACCGTCGGGGTTCTTCGTCCTGGTCCAGGTGTCGCCGGAGAAGCTGGAGACCCAGTCGGTCGGCAGCTCCTCCCCGCCGCGGAACCAGAACCGGTCCCTCGCGGGCGAGCCCGGGCCTTCCTCCAGCGCCTGCTTGAACCACTCGTGCTCACTGGAGACGTGGTTGGGAACGATGTCGATGATCGTGCGGATGCCTCGGTCGGCCGCCTCGGCGATCAGCAGCTCGGCCTCCTCGACGGTGCCGAAGGCCGGGTCGATCGTGCGGTAGTCGGCCACGTCGTACCCGCCGTCGGCCAGCGGGGACAGGTACCACGGGGTGAACCAGATGGCCTCGATGCCGAGGCTGCTCAGATAGGGCAGCCGCGACCGGACGCCGGCCAGGTCGCCGGTCCCGTCACCGTCTCCGTCGGCGAAACTGCGCGGGTAGATCTGGTAGATCGCCGCGTCCCGCCACCACTGTTCTCTGCTCACCCGGACTCCGTTCGATCATGGTAGGTTTAGCGCTCCACCTTGGTGGGACCGTAAGGCCGGTTCCGGCCGGGTGTCAATGGGGGGATCGCACTCGTATCCTGGCCGCGACGATCGAGAGGAGCCGCTGGTGCGGGTCACGCTGAAGGACATCGCCGACGAGGCCGGGGTCAGCATGATGACGGTCTCCAACGTGGTGAACGGCAAGCGCGCCCGGGTCTCGAAGGACACCATCGAGCGGATCGAGCGGATCGTCGCCGAGCGCGGCTACGTGCCGAGCGCGTCGGCCCGGAGCCTGGCGGCGAAGTCGTCGCGGCTGATCGGGCTGCTGGTGCCGGCCGCCGACGAGGACAGCCTGATGATCAGTCCGCACAACGTGGCGATCGTCGGGCAGATCGAGCGGGAGCTGCGCAAGGGCGGCTACCACCTGCTGCTGCGCGGGATCGCCGCGCCGGCCGAGGTGGCCGAGGCGCTGCAGTCGTGGAGTCTGGACGGCGCGGTGCTGCTCGGTTTCCTGGACGAGGAGATCGACCGGCTCACGCCGCGGACGGTCGGCAAGGTGTCGTTGCTGGCGATCGACAGCTACTCGGCCAACCCGCTGACCACCGGCGTACGGTCCGACGACCACACGGGTGCGCTGCTGGCCGCACGGCACCTGCTCGAACTGGGGCATCGGGAGATCGTGTTCGCGAGTCCCTCGTTCTCCGGGGTCGGCGTGGTGCACGAGCGGTACTCCGGGTTCCGTGCCGCGTTCGCCGAGGCCGGGCTGGTCTGGCGGGAGCGACTCGTCACGGCGAACACCACGCATGCCGGCGGTCGCGAGCTCGGGCGGCGGCTGAAGTCCGAGCATCCGGAAGCGACGGCCGTGTTCGCGACCGCCGACATCCTGGCGATCGGGATCATGGAGGGCCTGGGCGAGAGCGGTTTCTCGGTGCCCGGCGATGTCTCCGTGCTGGGCTTCGACGACCTCGACCTGAGCGCTTACGTGACGCCGAAGCTGACGACGATCGCGCAGGACATCCCCCGCAAAGCGGCGATCGCCGTCCGGCTGCTGCTGGGCACGGTCGAGGGCAAGGACCATCCGGCCGACCCGATCACGCTCGACGTGCGGCTGATCGAGCGTGGATCGACCGGCTCACCACCCCTCCTTGCGGGCGCGGGCCTCGAAGAGCAGGATGCCCGCTGAGAGAGCGACGTTGAGCGAATCCGCCTGACCGAGCATCGGGATCGAGACCTTGCCGAACCCCTGCTGATGCCAGTTGCGGTGCAGTCCCGCGCCCTCCGAGCCGACCACGAAGGCCGTCCGTCCCCGGTACGCCGGTGTTTTGTAGCTGCCGGTCGCCGCGGGATCGGCTAGGTGGACGTCGAAATGGTGCTGCCTGAGCCAGCTCGCTGCCTCCGCGATCGTCGGGAACTCGAGCACCGGCGTGGTCAGGACCATGCCGCGGCTGGCGGCGTACACGGTGGGGTGGGTGAGTTTCGCCCGTCGGCTCGTCAGGACCAGACAGTCGGCGCTGGCCGCGTCGACGGTGCGGATCAGGGTGCCGAGATTGCCGGCGTACTCGACCCCGTCGGCGACCAGGATCAACGCGTCCTCGCCGAGGCGGAGCAGGCTGGGCCGCCAGGCAGGGAGGCGGGCGATCGAGATCAGGCCGTCCGATCTGCTCTTGCGGCTGACCCTGGCGAGCAGCTTCGGCGAGATGCGGAAGACCTCCCGCGCGCGGGCCGCGATCTCGGCTGCCTCGTCCGGTGGCGCGCAGGCCTCGGGACAGTAGTAGAAGGTGTCGACAGTGGTCGGGGTGCTGAGCAGGCGGCTGTGCTCCCAGCTCCCCTCGACCAGGATCCGGCCGGGGACCGTGTCCTTGCGGACGGCGAGCAGGGCGCGGCCGCGGGGATGCTGCGCGCCGATGGTCAGGGCGTCGGGAAACGACGGTGTCATCAGGTGACTCCGGAGGATGAGACCAGCGAAAGCGTCCCGGGGATCGCCGCTCAGGCGTCCGCACCGGGTCTCTCACTGGGGGTCGGCCAGGGCGTGGGGACGCGCTGGCCGAGCAGTCTCATCATGTTTCGGATGGTAGATATCCACAGCCTCGGCGTCACTCGGTTTTCAGATGCTCGGTCCCGGTCGATAAAGTCCGTTCTCTGGCTGTCTTCGGGGGCGGCCGGGCACGGGAGGAGTCACGATGGACGCGACATTGCTGGACGCGGAGGCCGAAGCGGCCGTACTGCGCGTCTACCGGCAGGTCTTCGCCGTGCTCGCCCGCGAGGCCGGCGCGATGATCGTCGATCCCGAGCTGCTGGATGTGGACCAGGCGATCCTGGACGCGTTCGCCGAGGCGGGCAGCGACGGGATGACCGTCGAGCAGGCCACCCTCGCCTGCCGGGGGTATCCGCACGACGTGATCGTGCGGCGCTTCGAGGTGCTGCGGCAGTACGGCGCGATCACCAAACTGGTCGACCGGCCCAACGAGCTGCGCCACCGGGCGGCTTTCGCGCCGTACGTGATGCTGATGTTCCTCAAGCGGATGTCGGTGCAGGGCGGTCAGGCCGAGCTGCACCAGTTGCTGACTCTCGAAGCGCACAGCGTGAGCGACCCGAAGGCTGTGGCCGACCAAGGGCAGGCGTCGATCCAGCGGCTGACCAAGGTCTTCCGGCTGCTGGGCAACGAGCTGTCGATCCTGGTCTCGACCAGCACGACGGCTCAGCTCCGGGAGAACGCGCAACTCGCCTGGGGCAACGAGCGGCTGATCGAGCAGGCCGAGAAGGTCCACCGCATCGTGCTCGAGCGCTGGCCCGGACTGCACCAGGTCTGCACGCAACTGCGGATGTCGCTCGCCGCCTATGCCGACGCGGTGCAGCTTGCCGCTGGGCGACTGGTCGAGCGAGCCGGTACTACGCGAGCGCTGGGGCTGCTGCCGATCGAGACCTGGCTGAGCTTCACCCGCGGCAGCGACACCGACGTACTGGCTGGGGTTCTGGACGGGCTGCTCTTCGACGCGGCGGCGCCGGACTTCTCCCCGGAGAGCATGCTGGAGGCGGTCGAGTCCGGCCGCCGGACCGGCACAGCGCGAATGGCGCCGCCTCGCCCTTCGTCGGAGACCGACGCGCCGGAGTCTGCCGCCGCGACGGATCGGGAGGATCTCCGCGCGCAGGCCGAGCGGATCCTGGCCGGCCAGTCGAGCGTGAGCATCGTCGACGTGGTCGACGATGCGGGTGACTGGGTGACGGCCCGCCGGGTGCTGTCCGAGCTGACCGCGGCTCACCTGCACGACGAGCTGGACTACGAGCTGGTGTGGGGCGACGGCATGCGGATCGACCCGTCAGCCGGGACGCCGTGGGCGACCGAAGGTTCCTTCCGGCGGGTGACGCGATGAGCCCCTCGGAGGCTGTCGAGAGTGGCCGCGGCTACAACGCTCTGTGGTGGGCGAAGGTGCAATCCGCCGGGCCGTTGCAGGTCTCGGCGGACACGCCCGCCGTCCCAGGACTGGCCCGTGCCGCCGAACCGGACGGCACGTCCTTGTGGATGCTGCCCACGCTGCCCGACGGCGCCGGCCACAGTGTCCTGGAGGAGCTCGGCATGCCTCCAGTGGCCGTCGAGCAGCCGAACGAGACCGCCCGGGTCCTTTCGATCTGCGTAGCCTGCTGCTGGCCCGACCGCAGCGGCTCCGCCTGGCCCGGCGTCACCGGCACGCTGGCCCAGGTCAAAGCCGTGTACGCCGGGCTGCGGGGTCGCGCCGAGCAGTCGAGTGACCTGACCTTGATCATCGGCAGTCTTCGCCGCCTGCACGCCACCAACTGGCTGCTCTGGAACGAGAAGGACGGCGAAGTGCGGCTGGGTCCGCGAGTCGTCACCTGGGGTCCGACGCAACTTGTCGCTCTTCGCGAGATCTGCCGCATCCTGCCTGACCCGCCGGCCGCGGTGCTCGCCCCGCCGCAGCCCGTCGTACCGGATCCGGATCCGCTGCCCACCACGCCGACCCCGACGGAGGAGGACGAATGACCGAGCAGCACGCGCTCTTCGACCCCATCCTCCAAGACCTCAGCGACCGCACCCGCGACGAAGTACTGGCTGCTTTCAGCGCTGTCCAGTACGCCGCCCATCCGGTGGCCGAGGTCCAACTGGCCGGCCTTCGCGATGTCACGCTGCGCCGTCAGGTGCAGAAGATGCTGAAGCTCATCGGCCGCACCCTGGTGCACGTCGACGGCACCCACTGGACCGCGGGCTACGCCGACGACATCGCCGAGACCCTCACGGCCCAGGGCTGGCAGCCCCTCTCGACCGTGGACCGCGCCGTGCTGGTGCTCGTGCTGGTCCACTCGGTAGCGATCCCTCGCAGCGAGGGCATCCTCACCGGCGACAGCTGGAAGTCCGCCCGGCCCACGACGGTCGACGAGCTGCGCACCACCAAGATCAGCGCGGAAGAGCGCCGCCTCGCTCTTCAGCGCCTGCGCGCCGCCGGCCTGATCCAGCTCTCCGGGGACCACTCCGGCGGGCCGAGTTACATCCCTGGTCCGCAGCTCCAGCGCCTGACCCCGGCCGCGCGCCGCCGCCTGCAGGACCAACTCATCCTCGCGGCCGCGCCGTCGAGTCCGATCGCGGAGGCCATCCGCGCTCGCAAAGGTTCCACCCCAGCAGAAGGAGCGGCATGAGCACCCCCACCACGACCGAGGACGGGCCGTTCGACATCCTCGGCTCGAAGGTGCTGCTCGGCGTTCAGGTCGTCGACCTGTCCCGGCTGTCGACGCACCCGATCCCGATGGTCGGCCAGGGCCTGGTCACTGTCGCCGGTCAGGGCCCGGTCGACTCCAACGGCGCCGGCAAGTCGTCCTGGATCGCCGCGTTGTCGCTTCTGCACGCCGACGACCAGTGGCGGCTGACCAGCGGTGCCCCCGGCGCCGCCGAGTTGCTCTTCACCGCTGAAGCGGCCGGCCAGGAAGGCACCTGGTCGAATGTCGACCGTGGCTACATCGTCGGCGTCTTCTCCGACCCGGACCTGACCGAGCTGGCCGAGATCGAGGCCGCCGCGATCACCGTCTGGATCAGGATCAACCGCAAAGCGTCGTACCTGGATCTCCGCTGGAAGAGCGGCCTGCACGTCCCGTACGGCAGCACCGAGGCCGAGCGCGCCGCGGGCGCTGACGCTCTGTGGGCCGCGCTCCCCCACTCCAACGGCCGCACCGACTTCCACGCCAACAAGCTCTCCTCGGTCCTGTACGGCGGCCAGGTCCGCTGCGTCTCCTTCCTGTCCACGTCGGTCCGGTCGTCCCCCACGGCCAACCTGCTCGCCGAGCCGCTCAACGAGCTCGGTCCGGCCCGTATCTTCAACGCGATCGCTACCCTGACCGGCCTCGATCACGAGCTGGAGCAGGAACAGGCACACCGCTCCACCGAGCACACCCAACGCGAGGCGACCAAGCAAGCAGCGGCCGACCTGCAGCGGTGGGAGCAGGAGATGGCCACCGTCGAGGCGGGCATCCTGCAACGCGCCGCGGCCCGCGACGCGCTGACGGCCGCTCGCGAGTCCTGGCGAGCCCGCAGCGCGCGGCACCTGCTCGACGGGGACGCGCGGAACAGCGAGATCCTCGAGGAGCTGGGGGTTCTCGACGAGCGGGTGGCCGAGCAGGAGGCCAAGCGCGAGACGGTCGACACCGAGATCGAGGCGTTCGGCAGCGAGGAGAACCTGCTTCGCGACGTCCAGCTGACCCGCCAGGAGCGCGACAAGCTCGACGCCCGCGACCGCGAGCTCGATCTGGCGCAACGGTCGGTCCGCGAGCAGCTCGAGCGGCTCGGCCAGGAGCACCGCCGGTTGCTCGACGCCGGACGTTCGGCCGACGGCCGGGATCTCTCCGCGGCCGCGGAGGAACAAGAAGAGGCCCGCGCCGTACTGGAGGAGCACATCGGCCGGGATCACGCGGCCCGTTCCTCGGTGGGCCAGGCGACTGCCGAGCTGAAGGAAGCTGAGAGCGGCCAGACCGTCTCGGCTCCGCAGCAACAGGTGCTCGCCAACGCGGGGATCGAGTGTGGCGCGCTCACCGACATCACCGAGCTGGCGAGTGCCGATCGTGCCGAGTGGGAGCCACGGCTTGCGCCGTACAGGGAGGCTGTTGTCGTCGACGCGGCTGACGTTGCGCTCGCGACGTCTGCTCTCAGCGACGCCGGCTACTCGGGATTCCTACTCGTGCTGGCCAACCGGCCCGAGGCAGTGCCTTTCGAGGGCGGCCCCGTATCGGCGGACAAGCGCTTCCAGCTGGACGGGTTCTTCGCCGCGCTGGCAGCTCGTGCCGCCAAAGAGGTCATCGATGATCCCGCCGGTGTGGTCGCGGTCGGGCAGTTCGAGGAAGCGATCACCGGTCGTACCGCCCGAATCGAGGCTGCCCGCCGCCGACTCGAGGCAGCCGTCGAGGCTCGCGCCGCTGCCTCGGCCGCCCTTGAGCAGGCTCGTGCTCGGGTCGACCAGGCTGAGCGTCGTACGGCGGCAGCTCGCGCGTTGGGTACCGCGACCGGCGTACAGGAGGAGATCCTTGCTCTCCGCGAAGCGAACGACCAGCACGAGGCGGATCGCGACAGCCTCGCTCCCGCTCTTCAGGCAGCCAAGGAATCAGCGGAAGCAGCAGCTGGGCAGCAACTCGTCCGCGATGAGCGGCTGAAGAATCTCGAAGCCACCCGTCGCGACCACGGCCGAGTTCTCGATGAGCTGGCCGGTCGTCGCCTCATGCTGCTGGAAGAGCAAGCCGGACTCGACCTGGCCAGCCGGACGGCCGCTTGGGGTGGCAGCGCGGCCGAGGCCTCCGAGTTCCTCGTCGCGTTGCCGGACGAAGCTGCCCAGCGCCGTACGACGGCTGATTGGAACCACCAGGCCTGCACCCAACTCGACGACGTCATCCGGCGCTGTTTCCCGAACGCTCGCTCGCGGGAGGAGATCCCGTCAGAGCTCTGGGAGATCCTCAACGGCCCTGACGGCTGGTCGAACGGCACTCTCGGTGCCCGAGTCGCGCTGGTCCCCGCGTTGCAGCGGACACTTGCCAGCCACTTGGCGCAGCACGAGACCTTCGACAGCCTGCAACAACAGCAGATCGCCAGCCAGCGGGCCGAACGCAACGCCGCCCTGGAGCGCGCTCGCGAGGGGCTCGACGAGTCGGAGAGCACCGCCCGTGCTCACCGTTCCTCCCTCGCCGACGGCATCAAGGCTCGGCTACGTCTCGTCTCTGCGGAGTTCGATCGCCTGGACCAGCAGTACGGCGGCTACGGAGCCAAGCTCGAGTACCCGGAGCCCGACCCGCCGGCCGAGCCGGACAAGCCGTGGCGCTGGACCGTCACGCCGAAGTGGCGGCGCTCGGAGGGTGGCCCGTTCTCCGCGTTCAACGTCAAGGGCAACACCGCCCAGATGGATGAGAAAGCGGTCAAGCTCGTCTGCGCCGCCGCCCTCGCGGGCGGTAGCGACCGCCCACTGTTGCTGATCCTGGACGAACTGGGCCGCAACCTCGGCTCCCAGCACCGCCGCGAAGCAGTAGCGCTCTTCGAACAGATCGGCCGCGACCGCAACATCACGGTCATCGGCGCCCTCCAGGACGACATGGAACGCTACGCGCTGTCGTCTTCCCGCCTCTACGTCAAGCTCCGCCGGTCTTCCGACACCATGGCGTACAACCAGGCCCCCGTCGTCAAAGGCAACGACGAGTACTCCGCACGGGTTGAACTCCTGCGCAGTTGGCTCGACTCGTATCGCGGCCCCCGCCCGACACTGGACCTGGCCAACCCCATGCTCGACGCCGATGCCGACGTCAACGCCAGGCTTGACGCCGATCCGACGCTCGACTCGGTTCCCGCGCTCGACTCGGCTGCGACGCTCGACTCAGCCGGCCTGGCTGAGTCGGCCGCAGGGGTAGCAGTCACTACCTCAACCGCTTCAGCCTCCGACGTCGACGCGAACACACACCGAGGATCCACTGCTGAAGACACCTCCGGCTCTGCAGGGAAGGCCAGCAAGTCGGCCACCCGACGAAAGGCGGCTAAAGCGGTCAAGTCAGCCGAGCCTGAAAGCACGGACTCCAACTCCGCAGCGCCCGCCGAAGACGGGCCTGATGCCCGTCCGTGAAGCCGCAGGAACTCGTCGAAAGACCAGCCAGCTCTGACACAGGATGACGAGCACCGGCACCGGCACCGGCACGCGCACCCGCACCCGGCACACGCACCCCCACCCGCACCCGGCACGCGCAATCGCACCTGCACACGGCACGCGGACCTGCATCCGCACACAGCCCGCGCACCCGCAGACGGCACGCGCACCCGCACACAACACGCGGCACCCGTACTTGGCACGCGGCAGCGGCACCTGTACTTGGCACGCGACACGCGCAGCGGCACCGTACTCGGCATCGGCATCGGCATCGGCATCGGCATCGGCAGCGGCAGCGGCAGCGGCAGCGGCAGCGGCAGCGGCACCGTACTCGGCATCGGCACCCGTACTCGGCATCAGCATCAGCATCGGCACCCGTACTCGGCATCAGCATCAGCATCAGCATCAGCATCAGCATCAGCATCAGCATCAGCCGAGGATTGAACTGCGGACTGACTGCGCGCTCACCTGCTCATCAAATACGCGAACGACGAGGCCTGCGCCGCCATCGGCGGCTGACCCTAAGGTCTGCGTGCCGCGTGCCGCGTGCCACTTGCCACTTGCCACTTGCTGCGGCCTGCTCGGTGCAGTCTGCTCATCGCTGCTGGGTGCGGGCCGCGGGCTGCCGGATGCTGGGCGCTGGGCACTCGCCGCCGGGCGCTCGCCGCTCGCCGCTGGGTGCCGGGTGCCGGGCGCTCGCCGCCGGGCGCTGGACGCTCGCCGCTCGCCGCTGGGTGCCGGGCGCTGGGTGCTCGCCGCTGGGTGCCGGCGCTGGGTACTGGGCTGATAGGTGCTGGGTGCTCGCCGTTGGGCGGCTGGGTGCCGGGTGCTCGCCGCTAGGTGCCGGACGCTGGGCTGCTGGGGGCGGATCGAGTCCGCTGCGATCGCTCTCCGACGCCCGGCGCGCCTCGCTCCCGACCGGTCACTTTGTGGCGGGAGGTTGCGGAAAACCGACCCCGGTGGTCCGGATCGACCTGGGGTTCGTTCACACTGGGAGGGTGAGGTGTCTGCAGATGTCCGTCCCAGCCCTCTTGAGTCGTTCACACGGAGTAGGCGGAGCTCTGGCCAACCCCTCACCGTTCGGCGTACCGTCCGTGACACAGCTCCAGCCGGCAGCTGATCGGAGGGCGTGAGATGGCATCCTGGCTACTGCGCGCCCAGTGGGCTCACCGCGACGAGTCGGTCGAACACCGCGCACTCCGCGTAGGCCGCACGCTGACCGCGGTCGCCGTAGCGTTCCCGGAAGTCCACCTGTGGACCCAGGACGAGCGCTGGGGCTTCCATGTCCTCGAGGCAGATGCCTCCACGCCGCTCCAGGAAATGGTCGAGGCGACCACCAAAGTCCTGTCGAACGGCTCAAGCACCACCCGGCTGCACCTCCAAAGCGCCGGCGACCTCCCCTGGCTCTTCGACCTCTCCATGGGCGGTACTCTCACCACGGTCTCCGACCAGCTCACCCTGCACTGGAGCGATGAAGATGCGCTGACCCAGTCAGAGCGCTTCGCCCAGGTCCTCCGGGCAGTCGTCACGATCTGGGAACCCGAATGGGCCAGCATCGCCGACACCGAACTGGCCGCAGCCGCCGGCGTCTTCCGCCGCGGCATCCCGATGATGGGCTGGCTCACCTACGTCCGAGGCATGGTCGCCGGTGCCCACGGCATAGACATCGGCCTCACCCCCTTCGAACGAGGCACCCTCCTCCAGGCCCCCGTAGCCCCCGCAGACCTGACTCCCATCCACATCTGCGCCGCCGCGGCCCTCGTAGGCATCTCCCCCGAAGACCTCTGACTTGCGCTCGCTCGACTACGAACTCAGTCGTGCGAGCACGTCGACGATGAAGGGCGCCTTACCAGTTCGGTAGCGCGGCCGATCTTGGTCGTCAACAGCGGCCAACTCCCGCTTGATCCGCCCGTACTCCGCCCGATCGGCGGCGTCCACTCTCAGGTGATCACGAAACGCCAGAAGCGTCTGCAATCTGTCGGAGCCCTGCTCGTAGACGTGCAGATGATGTGTCCGTCGCTCGACGGACGGAAAGCACAGCGACCACTTAAGAGCCTCTGGATCTCCCGGCTCGGGCGCCCGCAACCAACCGATGGACGCCAAAGCGTCGAACGCGCCCACACATTCCGCATGGTCGCGAACCACTACCGCCATATCGATAATCGGCTTGGCCGGCAGGCCCGGAACAGCCGTGCTTCCTATGTGCTCGACAGGCCCAGCCAGATACTCCGACATGACCGACTCCACCCGCCGGCGTTGCTCTTCGAACAACCCCGGCCAGCGAGCGTCGTACTCGACGATCTCGATCCGATCCAGCCGCATGCCAAGAAGTATGCCCAGCAGCGCGCCGCGAAACTCGCCTCGCACCGCGGCCCAAGCCACCAACAAGAGATGTGTTGGCCTTGAGTACACCAACGGTGGACCATGAACGCATTAAGGGCCACCCCTTGCGGGGTGGCCCTTAACAGTGTGAATGTCCGGCGACGTCCTACTCTCCCACGACCTACCGGTCGCAGTACCATCGGCGCTGTCAGGCTTAACTTCCAGGTTCGGAATGGAGACTGGGTGTTTCCCTGACGCTATGGTCACCGTAACTCTATAGAAATATCAACCAACCACACCTAGTCACATAACCCTCGGATCGAGGATCATGGCTGGGGTTGACCGTATTCCGGGAACCGTATAGTGGACGCAAACATGTTCGCAGCAGTCTGTTGCCAACCATTGGTTGGGTGTTTGAGACAAGCCCTCGGCCTATTAGTACCAGTCAGCTCCACACCTTACGGTGCTTCCACCTCTGGCCTATCAACCCAGTGGTCTACTGGGGGCCTTACCCGATTAACTCGGTGGGAGACCTCATCTTGAAGCGTGCTTCCCGCTTAGATGCTTTCAGCGGTTATCACTTCCGAACGTAGCCAACCAGCCGTGCTCCTGGCGGAACAACTGGCACACCAGAGGTTCGTCCACCCCGGTCCTCTCGTACTAGGGGCAGCTCTTCTCAAGTCTCCTGCGCGCGCAGCGGATAGGGACCGAACTGTCTCACGACGTTCTAAACCCAGCTCGCGTGCCGCTTTAATGGGCGAACAGCCCAACCCTTGGGACCTACTCCAGCCCCAGGATGCGACGAGCCGACATCGAGGTGCCAAACCATCCCGTCGATATGGACTCTTGGGGAAGATCAGCCTGTTATCCCCGGGGTACCTTTTATCCGTTGAGCGACGGTGCTCCCACATGCCACCGCCGGATCACTAGTTCCGACTTTCGTCCCTGCTCGACATGTCTGTCTCACAGTCAAGCTCCCTTGTGCACTTACACTCGACACCTGATTGCCAACCAGGCTGAGGGAACCTTTGAGCGCCTCCGTTACCTTTTAGGAGGCGACCGCCCCAGTCAAACTACCCACCAGGCACTGTCCCTGATCCAGATAATGGACCGAAGTTAGACAGCCAGAACAACCAGAGTGGTATTTCAACGATGACTCCACCCGAACTGGCGTCCGAGTTTCACAGTCTCCCACCTATCCTACACAAGTTGTACCGACCACCAATACCAAGTTGTAGTAAAGGTCCCGGGGTCTTTCCGTCCTGCTGCGCGTAACGAGCATCTTTACTCGTAATGCAATTTCGCCGAGTCCATGGTTGAGACAGCGCCCAAGTCGTTACGCCATTCGTGCAGGTCGGAACTTACCCGACAAGGAATTTCGCTACCTTAGGATGGTTATAGTTACCACCGCCGTTTACTGGCGCTTAAGTTCAAAGCTTCGCCGGCCTAAACCAGCTAACCTGTCCCCTTAACGTTCCAGCACCGGGCAGGCGTCAGTCCGTATACATCGAATTACTTCTTCGCACGGACCTGTGTTTTTAGTAAACAGTCGCTTGGGCCTGGTCTCTGCGGCCATCAACGCTTCCGAGAGCAAGTCTCGTCACGCATCCGGCCCCCCTTCTCCCGAAG
Source organism: Kribbella sp. CA-293567 (assembly GCF_027627575.1). Taxonomy (NCBI): domain Bacteria; kingdom Bacillati; phylum Actinomycetota; class Actinomycetes; order Propionibacteriales; family Kribbellaceae; genus Kribbella; species Kribbella sp. CA-293567. The sequence continues at coordinate 2,807,722 of NZ_CP114065.1, read as the reverse complement.
TTACGGGGGCATTTTGCCGAGTTCCTTAACCATGGTTCACTCGATCGCCTTGGTATTCTCTACCTGATCACCTGTGTCGGTTTGGGGTACGGGCGGCTCTAACACTCACTACGAAGTTTTTCTCGGCAGCATGGGATCATCCACTTCCCCTCAACGGGTCCGCCTCGGTTCTCAGGCTATATGAGACACGGATTTGCCTATGCCTCGCCCTACCACCTTGCCCGCGGATCAGCTTGCGCCTACCATCGCCGCGGTTGGACTGCCCTCCTGCGTCACTCCTTAGTGCACCTAATACCAGTTCGGGTCAACGACTCCACCAATCAACCCGAAGGTCTCATGGCTTTGTGGTCTTAGCATCACCAGGTTCGGTCGGGTCGTGTTAATGCCGGTACGGGAATATCAACCCGTTGTCCATCGACTACGCCTGTCGGCCTCGCCTTAGGTCCCGACTTACCCAGGGCAGATTAGCTTGACCCTGGAACCCTTGATCATTCGGCGGACGGGTTTCTCACCCGTCATTCGCTACTCATGCCTGCATTCTCACTCGTGCAGCATCCACAACTAGATCACTCTGCTGCTTCACACGCTGCACGACGCTCCCCTACCCATCCACACACCTGGACACCAATCAAGTCGGTGCCGAGTACAAATGTGAATGCCACAGCTTCGGTGGATTGCTTGAGCCCCGCTACATTGTCGGCGCGGAATCACTTGACCAGTGAGCTATTACGCACTCTTTCAAGGGTGGCTGCTTCTAAGCCAACCTCCTGGTTGTCTGGGCAACTCCACATCCTTTTCCACTTAGCAATCGCTTAGGGACCTTAGCTGGTGATCTGGGCTGTTTCCCTCTCGACGACGGAGCTTATCCCCCGCCGTCTCACTGCCGCGCTCTCACTTACCGGCATTCGGAGTTTGGCTGATTTCGGTAAGCCGGTAAGCCCCCTAGACCATCCAGTGCTCTACCTCCGGTAAGAAACACGCGACGCTGCACCTATATGCATTTCGGGGAGAACCAGCTATCACGGAGTTTGATTGGCCTTTCACCCCTATCCACAGGTCATCCCCCAGGTTTTCAACCCTGGTGGGTTCGGTCCTCCACGCGGTCTTACCCGCGCTTCAACCTGCCCATGGATAGATCACTCCGCTTCGGGTCTAGAGCATGCGACTAAAGCGCCCTATTCAGACTCGCTTTCGCTACGGATACCCCTCACGGGTTAACCTCGCCACATACCACTAACTCGCAGGCTCATTCTTCAAAAGGCACGCCGTCACACCCACACAAGGTGAATGCTCCGACGGATTGTAGGCAATCGGTTTCAGGTACTATTTCACTCCCCTCCCGGGGTACTTTTCATCTTTCCCTCACGGTACTAGTCCGCTATCGGTCACCAAGAAGTATTTAGGCTTAGCGGGTGGTCCCGCCAGATTCACACGGGATTTCAAGAGTCCCGTGCTACTTGGGAAAACACTCGGAAGTCACTGTCTTACGCCTACGGGGCTGTTACCCACTACGGCTCAACTTTCCAGAAAATTCGACTTCAACAGTGATTTATAACTCCCTGACCCCACGGCATTAAGGCCTGAATGCTCCCACAACCCCATGTACGCAACGCACGCCGGCTATCACACGCACATGGTTTAGCCTCATCCGCTTTCGCTCGCCACTACTCACGGAATCACTATTGTTTTCTCTTCCTGCGGGTACTGAGATGTTTCACTTCCCCGCGTTCCCTCCAGAACCCTATGTGTTCAGGCACTGGTAACTGGCTTTAGAGTGCCAGCTGGGTTTCCCCATTCGGACACCCCCGGATCACAGCTTGGTTGCCAACTCCCCGGGGCTTATCGCAGGCTCCTACGTCCTTCATCGGCTCTTGGTGCCTAGACATCCACCGATTGCCCTTAGTAGCTTGTCAAAAAAACAACAAAAACAACTACTGAAGATGCTCGCGTCCACTATACAGTTCTCAAAATACGGGCAGGAAAACCAGCCCTACATCACCACTACCCTCGGACAATCCTCGCAAAGGGAAAACCCACCCCTACAAGCATCACCACCAGGAGTTTGGTGAGAGCCGGCCCCAGCCACACAGCTACACCCAGATCCGCAAAGATACAGGTAGTAGTAGTGACCCAGAAAAACCAGTCCAAGAAAACCCGAAGGTTCCCATGGCCCGATTCTTCAGGACCCAACAGCGCGCCTCGGCCACTCACCCAATCCTTGCCTCTGTTCCACGCTCACTTCCCCGAAGAGAAGATCGCAGTACTAAGACACTCAGACGAGTTCCTGGCCTAATGGTCAATGTTCCACATTCCGAAGCATCATCGCCCTGGAACGGATGTCCAGGAAACGACGAGTAGACAACCACACTCTTACGAGCCATGGCTGTCAATGCTCCTTAGAAAGGAGGTGATCCAGCCGCACCTTCCGGTACGGCTACCTTGTTACGACTTCGTCCTAATCGCCAGCCCCACCTTCGACGGCTCCCTCCACAAGGGTTAGGCCACCGGCTTCGGGTGTTGCCGACTTTCATGACGTGACGGGCGGTGTGTACAAGGCCCGGGAACGTATTCACCGCAGCGTTGCTGATCTGCGATTACTAGCGACTCCGACTTCATGGGGTCGAGTTGCAGACCCCAATCCGAACTGAGACCGGCTTTTTGGGATTCGCTCCACTTTGCAGTTTCGCAGCCCTTTGTACCGGCCATTGTAGCATGCGTGAAGCCCTGGACATAAGGGGCATGATGACTTGACGTCATCCCCACCTTCCTCCGAGTTGACCCCGGCAGTCTCCTATGAGTCCCCACCATAACGTGCTGGCAACATAGGACGAGGGTTGCGCTCGTTGCGGGACTTAACCCAACATCTCACGACACGAGCTGACGACAGCCATGCACCACCTGTATAGGACCCTTACGGACCCCCCATCTCTGGAGGATTTCCCTATATGTCAAACCCAGGTAAGGTTCTTCGCGTTGCATCGAATTAATCCGCATGCTCCGCCGCTTGTGCGGGCCCCCGTCAATTCCTTTGAGTTTTAGCCTTGCGGCCGTACTCCCCAGGCGGGGCGCTTAATGCGTTAGCTGCGGCACGGAGGACGTGGAATGTCCCCCACACCTAGCGCCCAACGTTTACGGCGTGGACTACCAGGGTATCTAATCCTGTTCGCTACCCACGCTTTCGCTCCTCAGCGTCAGGTAAGGCCCAGAGAGCCGCCTTCGCCACCGGTGTTCTTCCTGATATCTGCGCATTCCACCGCTACACCAGGAGTTCCGCTCTCCCCTGCCTACCTCTAGTCTGCCCGTATCGGAAGCAGGCTCGGAGTTGAGCTCCGAGTTTTCACTCCCGACGTGACGAACCGCCTACGAGCCCTTTACGCCCAATAATTCCGGACAACGCTCGGACCCTACGTATTACCGCGGCTGCTGGCACGTAGTTGGCCGGTCCTTCTTCTGCAGGTACCGTCACTCTCGCTTCGTCCCTGCTGAAAGAGGTTTACAACCCGAAGGCCGTCATCCCTCACGCGGCGTTGCTGCGTCAGACTTTCGTCCATTGCGCAATATTCCCCACTGCTGCCTCCCGTAGGAGTCTGGGCCGTGTCTCAGTCCCAGTGTGGCCGGTCGCCCTCTCAGGCCGGCTACCCGTCGACGCCTTGGTAGGCCATTACCCCACCAACAAGCTGATAGGCCGCGAGCCCATCCCCCACCGCCAGAACTTTCAACCCCGAGCCATGAAGCCCGAAGTGATATCCGGTATTAGACCCCGTTTCCGAGGCTTATCCCGAAGTGAAGGGTAGGTTGCTCACGTGTTACTCACCCGTTCGCCGCTCGTGTACCCCCGAAGGGGCCTTACCGCTCGACTTGCATGTGTTAAGCACGCCGCCAGCGTTCGTCCTGAGCCAGGATCAAACTCTCCGTTGAAATCTATATGTAACCCGCCCCCAAAGAGGCGAGGAACAGACTACTTTGAGTGACCCTTTGATATCTCAGAAACAATCAAACTGACTTGAATCATAATTTCTCAAAGGAATCCGAACACAAACAAAGAACAACCCCCACCAAGAAACCAGATAGGCCCTTGATGAAAAAGATCGCCCAATGCCGTGAAACGGGATAAAACAAATTTCGGCATTGACTTTCGGCACGCTGTTGAGTTCTCAAGAATCGGACGCACACCGCGCTGTGAACCTTGCGATTCAAGCTCCGGGGCAACCCGCCAAACATTACTGTTTCGCTCCAGGCCAGTCAAATCGGCCCTTTTCGATCCAGTCACCCCGTGACTCAGTAACCGAAGACCCGCCAGGGGCGTGCTTCAGTTGCTAGGCCTTCCAGGGAGTTCAGAGCGACCGGCCGCTTTCGCGTCCCGCACTCGCTCCAACAAGAAGAACATTACTGAGATTCGGGGTGAAGATGCAAATCGAGGTTGAGAGCTTGTCCGAACCCTTGCAGAGCGCCTGCCCGAACCGCACTTCCATCATGCCGCACCCGTTCAAGCCGGAGCGGCGGCGAGGGTGAGAGACCGGCGTACCGGCCTCCCACCTTCAGGTACCGCATCGTCCAGCAGACGCCTCTCGGCGAGTGGCCGCTCGTAGCGGCGAAGTGTGAGGCCCGGGGGTCTTGCACTGGACGACATCAGATGTAACCCACACCCCCGCAGACCTATTCCCGACCGCTCAGCTCAGTCGCACGCACTCGAGCTCCTCGCCGTCCTGGACGAAGGTCAACTCGCCGCTGCCAACCAACCGCAACTCCGCAGCCACCCAGCGTGCAGCGAATCTCCCGTCACCCCGTGCGGCGAATCTCAGCACCGCCTGCTGTCCGAAGATGACGTCCAGCGCCCCATCCGACGCAGTCACCTCCATAACCAGGTCTCCACTCAACCGGTACTTCCCCGCAGCGGTCCGAAGTACTTCGTCGCTGCTGACCTCACTTCGCTCAGTCACCTCGTACGGGTAGCCCTCCCACCCGCGCGCTGCTGCGATCCGAGCGATCGCCCTGTCAGCGAGGAGGCCGCCGTTGTCTCCATTGGTCATGACGGCCGCTCCTTGCCCCGTATCCCTGTACGCGACCAGGTAGCACTTGAAGCCTTTGTTCGACCCGCCGTGACCGAACCGCCGCCCTCCATCGGCAAGGAACGTTCCGAGTCCCATCGCATCCATCGGATCCCATGGATCAGCGATGTTGATTTGGGGCGTGAGCATCTCCCGCGCCCGTTCTGGTGAGATCAGGGCTTCCTGCCTCCCCAAGTACGCGTCGCGTACCCCGTGGGCGAAGGCGGCAAGGTCCGTTGGCGTCGTCCACAAACCCGCGGCGGCCAACTCGGGATACGAGTGCCATCGGCCGGTCTCTGGGCGGCCGAACTCGTCGTGTGCCGTTGCGGCCCGGGCTTGGAGTTCCTCTGGCAGCGGCTGGGCATAGTCGCTGGCCATCATTCCCAGCGGCTCCAGGACCAGTTCCCGCAGAAGCGATCGGAACGGCGTACCGGTCACGTCTTCGAGCAGTTGCTGAAGGACGACGGTTCCGCCGCCGGAGTACCGGAACCAGGTGCCAGGGACGAGGTCCGCGTGCACGCCGAAGGTGTTCGCCGGGCGTACGCCGTCCAGGATCTGTACCACCGACGGCAGTTCTGCGCCTCGCTGATAACCCGGAAATCCTGGCACCGAGAGGCCGGCGCTGTGACTCGCGAGCTGCCGCAAGGTGACGATCGGCTGCCATTCACCGGACGGCGGAATCCGCCAGGACGTCAGTCGCCGATTGACGTCCTCGTCGGGGTCGAGGAGTCCACGATCGACCAGCCGCAGCATCGCGAAGACGGCGACCGGTTTGCTGATCGAGCAGGCCTGGAACAGCGTGTCCTCGGTGACGGCATCGGGACGACCGGCCTCGATGACGCCGGCGCTCCCCCGCTGGACGATCTCGCCGTCGTCGATGACCGCCCAACTGGCTCCCGGAACTTGGAGCTGTTGGAGATCCTTCTCGATCTCGTCCCGTAATACGTCCACCAAGGCCGTCGCCTCCTGAGTCGGTTGGCTCGGAGCCTAGCGACGGCCGGGCGCAGACAGCACGGCTGCGGACACCGGAGCGTCCGCAGCCGTGCGACCTGTCAGCGAGACGGTTGCGGTGCCTCACAGTCGATCTTCGGATTCGCACCGATGTAGTTCAGTGGGCCGGCGAGGATCGTGACGACGATCGTGCCGACCTTCGCGCAGCTGGCGTTGTCGTTCTTGAAGTAACTCCGTTGTCCGGCCGCGGCGAGGCCTATCAACAACCACACCACCACGATGATCGTGATGACGCGAGAACCGGTCGTAGAGGCTCTACGAGTGCGCATGTCCACCTCCTGGCAAGTACCCCCGTGGATCCACCCACTTGTGCCCGCCGGTGAGACAGCGAAAACCCCTGGCGCCACTCAGACCTCGGCGACGTCGAAGTACGGCTTGATCCGGGTGTTGACGAAGTTGCCGATACTGGGCGCGGCCAGCAGACCGGCGTACGTCGGCTGCGGCACCTCGTAGTACTGGTAGACGCTGCCGTTCACGTACTCCAGTTCAAGTGTCCTGGAGGCCAGGTGGTAGCCCACCGACCTCACACTCGACGAGTTCACCGGACGTCGCCTCATCTACCCGTCCCTTCCACGTCCTGTCTGGATGCCAGCCGTTTCGAGCGCCGTCACGATCCGGGACAACTCTCCCAACGCGGCCTGCAGTTGGTCGACCATCGAATCATCCAGCGCCAAGTGGTCGAGCTGTGGTGCGCCGAGACTGGCGTTGAACCGGCTTTGAGCTTCCGGCGACGCGCGATGCAGGGAGGTGTCGAGCGCCTCCTGGAGTTGGGCGCTGGGGACCATGTCCGGGCGCTTGCGCCACTTGGCCACCGTACGAGGTGAGATGCCGAGGTGCTCGGCGAATGCCTCACTGGTCAACCGCATCGCCGCTTGCAGGGCGCGTGCGTGTCGGCCCGTCCACTGGTCGATGACTGTCATCGGCCCGCTCCTCCCAGCTTGCTCGATCACTCTGTGCAATCAGATTACGTCGATCGAGTGACCTCATGGGGTGCATGGCCGGTGACCTGTGGATACAGCTCCAGTTCATGGTCGAACGCACCGAACGAGCGTTGACTGTCGTCATGGAAGAGACCCCCGGCAGACCCGCGACGATGCTGCGGCCCCCGCGAAGACACCTGAAGGTCGCCGCGGCGGCCGGCCCACGCCGCTTCCACCTCATCCGCCATCACGACGTCTCCGGCATCAGTGGCACCGGCATCGTTGCCGAGGGCGTCGAGTGGACGGACGGCACCGTCACTCTGCACTGGGGAGGCCGCTACCCCACCACCACTGTCTGGCAGGACGGTATCGACGCCCTGCTCACCATCCACGGCCACAACGGCGCCACCACGATCCGATGGATGGACGACTGAGAAGCCCGGTAGGGCCGGCGTCTCCCCTGCACCGACGCCGGCTCTACCGACTACGTCGATCAGCCTTGTCCAGAAGGGTTTTCCCCATGATCTTGCGACTGCTCATCCGGATGCTGATCATTGCCGGACAGCTCCGGTACTACGAGCGCCAGTGTTCCGAGGTCGGTGTCCCAACGGCGTTCCAGCGCTTCCAGCGAGATGTCGTTGGCTGCCGCGGACAGCCGGGTGAGCGTGCCGAGCAGATCTACGCACTGGGCAACCTCGCCAGGGTTGTTGGCAAGCCACCACACGACCGCCGAGCCGGGCGTGGCGAGTACGTCGTCGCGAAGATAGGCGCGTTTGTCCTGTTCCAGTTGGCGTTCCAGCAACAGCGTCTGTGCTCGGCGTTGCAGCGCGGTGATGTTCTGGAGGTGCTTGAAGTCGGCGTCCGGCAGCTTCAGCCGTACGTCGGTGGCCCAGGTGCGAACCTGCCCCTTCTCGTCGAGATCTGGCTCACCGAGCAAGGCCGCGAGGCGGTGCTGATTGAGCGCCTCCTCGAAGGGTTGCTGTCCTGCAGCCAAGGCCTTGGCCCGGCTGAGCAAGGCGTCGACGGCGACGCTGCCCAGATCCGCGTGCCGCAGACCCGTCATCACCGGCGACCACTGGACGATCGCGGAAAAGCTGAAGTGGTAGTCAGGCGACGCCGACGGCAGCCGCACTCCGGCGACGGTTCGCGTGGGCGGCGCCGTGAAGACCGGTTCGCGCTCCGCCGGTCTCGGGACGGGCGGAGCGGGCGCCGCCATCGGAACCGCCTTCTCCTGCTTCCACAACACAGCCAATGCGATCAACACGACCGTCGCAACCAGCGCCGCGATCCAGGTAGGCAGGTTGAAGACCACTGCCAAAAGCCATGAACCAGCGACCACAGCAGCCGCAACCAGCAGTACTCGTTTGGTTTGCGTCATCGCCGAAGACCTCTGCTCTGCCGCAAGTACTGGAGTGTTCCCAAGGCCGCTCGCCTCTCACCCCCGTGGTGATTACGCCACATCAAAGCCACGAAGAGTCTGGCATGCCTCACACACCGTAGCCAGGTCCAGCGTGTCGCCGACCGATCGTCTGAGGCGTTTCGTCACCTGGTGAACGTGGTCGTCAGCCGGCCAAGGAGCGGAGAGCTCGGCGGCTGGGGGTCAGGAGGACCGGTTTGTACGGGCAGCGGGCGTCGGTGAGGGTTTCGTAGGCGCTGATGGCTCGGGTGGCGGCGTCCCAGCCTTGTTCGGCGGGGCTTTTGCCGAGGCCTCGGTTGCGGATGAGGGCGCCGTAGAAGGCGGAGCAGAAGACGGTGGCTTCGTACCAGCCGATGACTGTGCTGGTGCCGATGTAGGTGATGTCGTCCTGGAGGCAGTCGCGGATGGCGCGTTGCCACTTGCCGATGCCGGTTTTGCAGCCGTCGGCGATCACCACGCCGCTGGCGATGCCCCAGGAGCGGTCGAGGAACCAGTCGGCCAGTGCGGTCAGGGAGACCTGGGTCTGGCCGTCGGTGGAGAGGAAGGAGGGCTCGTCGCTGTGGTCACCGTGAGCCATCACGTGCAGCACGGTCGACGGAGTGGTGAGGGCGGAGAAGGCGGTCTCGTGGTCGCGGGTACGGACGAAGTTCACGTCGATCACCGGGCTGTTCCAGCCCGCGTTGATGTTGCTCGTGATGCCCTGGACGAACGTCATCGACGCGTCGAAGGAACTGTCCAGGCCGAGGTCGACCAGCGTGATCAATCGGTTCTTCATCGCCCACCCTCACCAGCCGTGTTCGGGCAGCCGTCCTGCCGACCCCCATGATGACCCAGCCCACCGACAATCCGCTGCCCGCGTCTCGGCGCTCAGTCTCGCCCGCCCGAACGGGGTCGGTACGGGGCGAGGAAAGGGTTTGCTGGGGCCGTGGATACGGTGGCGAGAGAATTGTCAGCGGCTCTTTTGGAGGATCGATGACCAGCGTTCCAACCGTCACCCTGAGCAATGGCGCGGCGTTGCCGCGGCTCGGGCTCGGGACTTCTCCGATGAACGACGACGATGCCGAGCGGGCCGTCGTACAGGCGCTCGAGGTCGGGTATCGGCTGATCGACACGGCGGAGAACTACCGCAACGAGGTCGGTGTCGGGCGTGCGTTGAAGGCGTCCGGGGTGCCGCGGGAGGAACTCTTCGTGACCTCCAAGTTCAACAAGCAGTGGCACAGCGTCGCGGGCGCGCGGACCGCGTTCGAGGCGAGTGCGGAGAAGCTCGGGCTTGAGTACCTCGACTTGCTGTTGATCCACTGGCCGAACCCGGATCAGGACCAGTACGTCGACGCTTGGCGCGGATTGCTTGAACTCCGCGAGGCCGGCCTGGTGCGAGCGATCGGTACGTCGAACTTCAAGCCGGCGCATCTGCAGCGGTTGATCGACGAGACAGGCGTCGCTCCAGAGGTGAACCAGGTGCAGCTCAGCCCTGTGTGGGCGAAGTCGGCTGAGCGCAAGTTCCATGCCGAGCACGGGATTGTCACGGAGGCCTGGAGTCCGCTCGGCAAGGGCACGGATCTGCTGGATCAACCGGCGGTCACGGCGGCTGCCAAGGCGCACGACAAGACTCCGGGGCAGATCGTGCTGCGGTGGGAGGTGCAGCAGGGCGTCGTACCGATTCCCAAGTCGGCAAATCGCGAGCGGCTGGAGCAGAATCTCGCCGTCTTCGACTTCGAGCTGACCGAGGAAGAGATGGCTGGCCTTGCCGCGCTGGACGGCACGGGGTCCGAGCACGCCGATTCGGACCGTTTCGGGCACTGAGTCCGGCCGGCGGTGCTGCTGCGTTGAGCCGCGCCTGCCAGTCGTCAGGTCGGTTCAGGTCTCTCGGATGCGTTCAAGTGCATCTCTGTCCTCGGGGTTCATGGTGTTCCTTCGTTCTCTGGACGACTCTGGCGACCACGAACGCTGTACGGATATCTCTAGCGGTCCGTGGCTTCCATCCAGAGCACGATGTCGTGGACACGGAGGTCGGACCAGTCGACGACCCAGGTTGGGTGTTGTGAGAGGACCTCGTTGCGCGCGTCGTCGATCCAGTGGCGGACCGTGTCGTGGGTGGAGAGGTAGGCGAACACTTGGATGTCGCGAATGAAGGACCCGAGCCGGCCGGGTTTGTTGCCCCGGAGGTGGTTGTCGGAAAGGTAGCTGCAGACTTTGGCGTCGCGGACCGGGAAGAGCATCGGGCGTTTACGGGCGCACATCTTGGAGGCCATCACCCATTGGTCTGTTTGGCGCTTGCCGAGGGCCGGGAGCATCGTCCTGATGGCCGTGTAGAGGTCGTACATGTGCCCGAGGTGTTGCGGGGTGGCGTCCGACAGCGGGATGTTCGGTGGGAGGTGGCGGAGCTTGCCGTTGACGATGGTGCGCAATGCTCCAGGAGTCATGAGTGCTCGCCCAGCATCGGGCGGCACTTCCATGCTGAGGGTGCTCACGGCCCAGAGGTCGGCGGCGGTGATGGCGTAGTCGTCGTACCCCTCGACATCGAGGAATGTGGCCCCGGCGTACCTGCCTGCTGGGTCGTAGTAGGTGAGAAGGTTCTGCACCGCATGGTCGACCGTGTCGTTTCCCCCGGTGAACGCCATCTCTGTCTGTGCGAGCGCTGTCACGAACATGGATTCCTCGACCGGCTTCCAGTCTTTCGGCAGCGTCATGGTCCGACCATCGCCGTAGGGAACGGTCGGCAACGGCTCCAGGGTGCTCATGAACCGATAGTGCCCGCTCCCTCCACTCGACAACGCGAACGAGCCGCAGGTTCCTAGACGAATCCAGGAACCTGCGGCTCTCGTTTGTCACCGCTCAACCTGGCTCAAAATCCAGAGAGAGCGCCGAAATCAGCTGCAGCCGGAGGTGCTGCCGCAGCCTTCGCAGACGTAGCAGGAGCCGGAGGGGCGCATTTTTGTGCCGCAGGTGAAGCACAGGGGGGCGTCCACTGAGGTTCCGGTGATCAGTTCGAACATTTCCGCGGTGGTGCGGACCTCGGAGGAGGCCGGCTTGGCTGCGGCGGCGTCGATGGAGGGGTCCTCCACCTCGATCTTTTCGGCGATCGGTTCGACCGACTTCAGGGACTCGGCTTCCGAGAGCTCGACGGGGGCCGGTTCGTAGGAGCCGGTGTCGAGTTGGCGGGAGCGCTCCTCGGCGGAGTAGATGCCGAGGGCGGCGCGGTCGTCGAAGGACAGGTGGTCCAGCGCCAGGCGGCGGAAGATGTAGTCCATGATCGACTGCGCCATCCGGACGTCCGGGTCGTCGGTCAGGCCGGCCGGCTCGAACTTCAGGTTGGTGAACTTCTGGACGTAGGTCTCCAGCGGCACACCGTGCTGCAGGGCGATCGAGATCGCGATCGAGAAGGCGTCCATCACACCGGCCAGGGTCGAGCCCTGCTTGCCCATCTTCAGGAAGACCTCACCCAGACCGTCGTCGGGGTACGAGCCGGCCGTCATGTAGCCCTCGGCGCCACCGACGCTGAAGGAGGTGGTGCGCGACGGGCGCGACTTCGGCAGGCGCTTGCGGGTCGGGCGGTACTCGATGATCTGCTCGACGACCTTCTCGACGGCAGCCTCGGTCGACGCCTCGGCCTTCTTGGCCTTGGAGTCCGACAGCGGCTGGCCGACCTTGCAGTTGTCGCGGTAGACGGCGAGCGCCTTCAGGCCGAGCTTCCAGCCCTGGAAGTAGACGTCGGCGATCTCCTCGACCGTCGCGGTCTCGGGCAGGTTGACCGTCTTGGAGATCGCGCCGGACAGGAACGGCTGGGCCGCCGCCATCATCCGCACGTGACCCATCGGCTTGATCGCGCGCTCACCCATCGCGGTGTCGAAGATCGAGTAGTGCTCGGTCTTCAGGCCGGGGGCGTCGACGACGTGACCGTTCTCGGAGATGAACTCGACGATCGCCTCGATCGTCTCCTCGGTGTAGCCGTACTGACGCAGGGCCCGCGGCACCGTCTGGTTGACGATCTGCATCGAGCCGCCGCCGACCAGCTTCTTGAACTTGACCAGCGAGAAGTCCGGCTCGATCCCGGTCGTGTCGCAGTCCATCATGAAGCCGATCGTGCCGGTCGGCGCGAGCACCGAGGCCTGCGCGTTGCGCCAGCCGTTCTTGGCGCCGGTCTTCAGGACGCCGTCCCACGCCGCCGTGGCGTGCTTGTGCACGTCGGCGTCGATCGGGTGCACGGTACGGATCGCGTCGTTGGCCGCGGCGTGCTTGCGCATCACCCGGGTGTGCGCGTCCTTGTTGCGCTCGAAACCGTCGTACGGGCCGACGATGCCGGCCAGCTCGGCGGAACGCTTGTACGACGTACCGGTCATCAGGGAGGTGATAGCGCCCGCCAGTGCGCGACCACCGTCGGAGTCGTACGCGTGCCCGGTCGCCATCAGCAGCGCGCCGAGGTTGGCGTAGCCGATGCCCAGCTGCCGGTAGGCGCGGGTGGTGTCGCCGATCGCCTCGGTCGGGAAGTCGGCGAAGCAGATCGAGATGTCCATCGCGGTGATGATCAGCTCGACGGCCTTGACGAAGTTCACCGAGTCGAAGGTGTCGTCGTCCTTGAGGAACTTCATCAGGTTCAGCGACGCGAGGTTGCAGGACGAGTTGTCCAGGTGCATGTACTCCGAGCACGGGTTGGACGCGGTGATCCGGCCCGTCTCCGGGGTGGTGTGCCAGTCGTTGATGGTGTCGTCGTACTGGATGCCCGGGTCGGCGCACGCCCACGCGGCGTGGCTGATCTTGTCGAACAGCTCACGGGCGTCGACGGTCTCGATGATCGAGTTGTCGATCCGGGCCCGCAGGCCGAACTCGCCCTTCTCCTCGACCGCGCGCATGAACTCGTCGGTCACCCGGACCGAGTTGTTCGCGTTCTGGTACTGCACCGAGGTGATGTCGCGGCCGCCGAGGTCCATGTCGTAGCCGGCGTCGCGGAGGACGCGAATCTTGTCCTCCTCGCGCATCTTGGTCTCGACGAACTCCTCGATGTCGGGGTGGTCGACGTCCAGCACGACCATCTTGGCCGCGCGGCGGGTGGCGCCACCGGACTTGATGGTGCCCGCGGACGCGTCGGCGCCCCGCATGAAGCTGACCGGGCCCGAGGCGGTGCCACCGGAGGACTGCAGCAGCTCCTTCGAGGAGCGGATCCGGGACAGGTTCAGGCCGGCGCCGGAGCCGCCCTTGAAGATCAACCCCTCTTCCTTGTACCAGTTCAGGATCGAGTCCATCGAGTCGTCGACGGCGAGGATGAAGCAGGCCGACACCTGCTGCGGGGAGGTGGTCCCGACGTTGAACCAGACCGGCGAGTTGAAGCTGAAGTACTGGTGCAGCAGCATCCAGGTCAGCTCGTGCTCGAACACCTCGGCGTCGGCCGGGGTGGCGAAGTAGCCGTAGTCCTCACCGGCCTTGCGGTAGGTCTTCACGACCCGGTCGAGCAGCTGCTTGAGGCTCCACTCGCGGTTGTCGTGACCGACGGCGCCGCGGAAGTACTTCGTGGTGACGATGGTGGAGGCGTTCACGCTCCAGTAGTCGGGGTACTCCACCCCGCGCTGCTCGAAGACGGTCTCGCCGGTCTTCCAGTTCTGCTGGACGACGTCGCGGCGCTCCCACGTCACCTCGTCGTACGGATGAACACCCTCGGTGGTGAAGATGCGGTCGATGGTGAGTCCCGCGGGCGCGTTCTTGCCCTTGCGGAACCCGGCCGTCGACCTCTTGGTCGACCCCGAATGGCCGGTCACCGTCTCTGTCATGTTGGCTCCTCGCCTGTCAATGTCGCGGTCTGTCGGGACCGCCCCGTTGATGGTGCTCTGGTACTGCGTACTGCGGGTGCCGCTGGCCGTGCTGATCCCCGATTTATGTCTGTACGGACGGCTCGGTGCCCTCGGGCTCCTTCTCGGCCCGGAGCAGCGCGATCTCCGTCTCGAAGTCGTCGGCCGACTCGAACTGCCGGTAGACGCTCGCGAAGCGCAGGTAAGCCACCTCGTCGAGTTCCCGCAGCGGTCCGAGGATCGCCAGGCCGACCTCGTGGGCCGGCACCTCCGGCGAGCCACTGCCCTTCAGCGCGTCCTCGACCTGCTGGCCCAGCCGGGCCAGGGCGTCCACGCCGACGGGCCGGCCCTTGCAGGCCTTGCCGACTCCGTTGATCACTTTTTCCCGGCTGAACGGCTCGGTGGCGCCGGAGCGCTTCACGACCGTCAACTGCATCTGCTCGACGGTGGTGAACCGCTTCTCGCAGACCGGGCACTGCCGCCGGCGGCGGATCGCTCCACCGTCCTCGGCGACCCGGCTGTCGACCACCCGGGAGTCCACGTGCCGGCAGTAAGGACAGTGCATGGCGGACCACTCCTCCCGTAGGTGTTCATCCCCGCCTGGGGATGAATCTGTGGATCAGCTGGGGACAACTTGTGGATGACCTGTGAGTAACCAACCACTACCTGTGGATGACTTACAGGGGTGTAACTACTACATCTAGGGATGCTACGTCCGTCGTCCGACACTTTGCAAGAACGCTCCGATCCCGCGCGCGTCTCTATGTTTCAACACTCGCGCGGCCGGGTGTAGTCCCGCGTGGCGCCGCTGCGGGAGCCCGCCGGAGGAGCAAAATGCAGCCGGCCGGACCCCGAGGCGAATCACCCCAGAGCCCGGCCGGCGGCCGCGATCAGCGCGTTGCGAGGAGCCGCGCCTCCGCCACGATCTGCTGGCGCCGTACTGCGCTCAAACCCGCCGCCGCGGGCGTCCCGGCATAGGTGGCCAGTACGCCGTACTGGCGACGGCCGAGCAGTGTCGTCATGGTCGAGACCGCGGCCTGAGATGCGCCAGAGGTCAGGACCAGGTGCGCGAGCCCGGTCGGTGTCGCGACGATCTCGAAGCCGGACACCGCCATCGGTGTGCCGCCGATCAGCACCTTGATCTCATGCCGGCCCGCCGCGAGCGAGGTCGTGTTCACCGGCGTGCCGTTCTCGATCGGCTGCCCATCCAGGGTGATGGTCGCGGGCTCGGTCGAGGACACCGCGATGCGCAGATCCTGGGCGCGGTCGATCTTGGCTCCGGCGGCCGGGTTGACGACGGTCACCTGCGGCTTCGCCCGCTGCAGGAAGGCGGCGTTCCAACCGGCGAGCTCCGCCGGGCGGTTGGTGATCACACCATCCACCCCGGCCTTCTCCAGCGCGTTCCAGCGGGTCGCGTCGTCGACCGTCCATACATTCACGGCGACTCCGGCCGCGTGCAGCTCAGCGATCGCTGCCGGGCGGGCCGCCAGCGCTGCGTCCGACGGGTTGTAGGCCGAGAGGTCGAGGTCCTTGGCGATGGCGACCGGGTCGGGGTCGAGGGCGCTGCGCAGCAGGCCGAGCGGCAGTTCGGGCGCCAACTCGCGCATCCAGCGGAGATGCTGCGGCTCGAAGCTCTGGACGAAGACGCGACTGCTCATTTTCCGATTCCGGATCTCGGTGACGATCCGGGCGACCTCAGCCCTGGTGTGCGTTCCCTTGACCTCCAGCAGCAGGTTGCCACCGCGGGTCCGGAGACCGTCCAACTGCTGGCCCAGCGTCGGCACCCGCTGTCCCTCGAAGGCCGGCGCGAACCACGAACCGGCGTCCAGGGCGGCCACCTGCGCAGCGGTCAACGACCGGACGGCGCCCGTTCCATCGGTGGTTCGATCCACGGTGGTGTCGTGCAGGATCACCGGTACGCCGTCCTTCGTCGGCTGGACGTCGTTCTCGATCCACTCGGACCGGGCCCGGCGGGCGACTTCATCGGATGCCGCCGTGTTCTCCGGAGCGGCCGACGAACCGCCACGATGCGCCCACACGCGAAGCGGGTCACCCGGCTTGCGGATGAACGACTCCCGCGCCAGCGGAGTCACCTTCAAGTCGTCGAACGACACGGTGGCGCCGTTGACGACCAACGCCTGTACGCCGCCGGCCGTCCGGTTCACCATGCTGGTGCGGAGCGACTGCCGCCCATCGACGTACCAGGTTGCCCTCGAGCCGCGGACTTCTACGGCCACCGCGACCTCCTTGCCGACTCCGACCTCGATCGGGGCAGCCGCGGTGTCGGTGACGCTCCAGGTGTTCGAGGGGGTCCGTTGGGCGAACTCGAGGCCGTTGGCCGCCGTCGAGCCGTTGCGCAGGGTCGCGATCGACCAAGGCACCGCGCCGGCCGGGGCGAGATCGAGGCCGAAGGCGACCCAGCGGCCGGCATCGAGAGCGGAGTCGAAGCGGAGACGGCTTTCGATCCGGTAGTCGGTCAGCGGGGCGCCGAAGGTGATGCGGCTCAGCTGGCTCGCGGTGGCCGACGTACCGACGAGGCGGCCGTTCTGCACCTTCCAGGTGCCGTCGACCGCCTTCCAGCCGGCCGGCAGGCCGGGGCCGTCGAAGGTCTCGTTCACCGTGGGGGCGTCGGCCATGGCCGACGGCTCGGCCTGGGCTGGTGAAGTGGTCAGCAGGGCAGTGATCGTGGCGAGGGCTACGAGCACTGCGCGGGGGCGGTGTCGAGTGAGCTTCATGGATCCCGAACGTAGGAAACTCACAAGAACTACGCCAGAGCCTGTGATGAATTGACCACCAACCTTCAGTGGCTGCCCCGATAGGCGAGGATAGGGCGCATGAAACCGGTCATCCTCGATGTCGACACCGGGCTGGACGACGCCTGCGCACTGCTTCTGGCCGCCCGGCACCCCGAGCTCGACCTCAAGGCGGTCACCTGCGTCGGCGGGAACGTCGGCCTCGACCAGGTCGTCGTCAACACGCTGACAGTGCTCGAGGCCGCCGGCCGCACGGACGTCCCGGTAGGCCGCGGCGCCGCGCTCCCCCTGCTGCAGCCGGTCCGGACCGCGGCGCATGTCCACGGCGCTGACGGCCTGGGCGATCTCGGCTGGCCACGCTCCACCCGTACTGCGGACGCCCGGCACGCTGTCGAGCTGCTTCGTGACGCGCTCTCCGAGGCCGCCCGGACCGGCGAACTGGTGACCCTGATCCCGCTCGCGCCGATGACCAACATCGCGCTGCTGCTGCGGACCTATCCCGAGGCCGCGGCCGGTCTTCGCGAGATCGTCTTCATGGGCGGCGCGGCCGGGATCGGCAACGCGACCGCCTCCGCGGAGTTCAACATCTGGACCGACCCCGAGGCCGCGGCGATCACACTCGCCGCGGCGTCCGAACTCGGCGTACCGGTCACGATGTACGCCCTGGACGTCTTCTACGACGTCGTCATCTCGCTGGACGAGGCAAAGACACTCAGCGGCTCACCATCGGCGGACCTGGCGCGGCGACTGATCGAGCGACGCAGCGAGCTCTACAAGTCGGATGGCGCGAGTATCGGTGACGGCGGCGCGCTCTGCGCCGTGATCGATCCGGACGCGCTCACCACACAGCCCTTCCCGCTCCGGGTGGAGCTGTCCGGCAGCTGGTCCCGAGGACGCACCATCGTCGACACCCGGGACTGGTCGGGCGACCTGACCACCGACCCGCACGGCGCGGCAGCGCCCGTCGTACAGGTCGCGACCGCCGTGGACGGCCGGCGGTACGCCGACCTGTGGCTGGAGACGGTGCGTTAGCGACCGGTTCCGGTCACCGGGTTGTTCCGGTCAAGGCGGCGTGATTGCATGGCAAGCGCTTCCCGAGCCGATCTCACCAGGAGTCTGCCTTGTCTGCAGCTGCCCAGGAACGCCGTCGCTACGCCGTGGTCGGGTTGGGGGCCCGGGCCCAGACCTTCGTGAACGCGCTGGCCGGCCCGTACGCCGATCGCGCCGAACTGGTCGGCTTCTGCGACCTGAACCAGACCCGGATGGCGGTGCACAACCGCTGGCTGACCGAGAGGTTCGGGGCGCCGGCGGTTCCGCAGTACGCCGCCGCCGACTTCGGCCGGATGCTGACCGAGCAGCGCGTCGACGCGGTCGTGGTGACCTCGATGGACCGGACCCACGACGACTACATCGTGGCAGCGCTGGAAGCCGGGCTCGAGGTGATCACCGAAAAGCCGATGACGACGGATTCGGAGCGCTGCCGGCGAATCCTCGCGGCGGCGGAGAAAGCATCCGGCAGCATGCGGGTGGCGTTCAACTATCGCTACAACCCGGTGCACGAGAAGGTTCGTGAGGTGCTCGCGTCGGGGGCGATCGGGGAGATCGGTTCGGTGCATTTCGAGTGGTTGCTCGACGTGCGGCACGGGGCCGACTACTTCCGCCGCTGGCATCGCGACAAGGCGAACGCGGGCGGATTGATGGTGCACAAGGCGACTCACCACTTCGACCTGGTGAACTGGTGGATCGACGCCGAGCCGGTGACGGTCTTCGCCGACGGAAAGTTGTTCTTCTACGGCGAGAAGAACGGGAAGCAGCGAGGCCTGGCCCGCGATTACGACCGCGCCGCCGGTGCCACCGCCGCGGCGGACGACCCGTTCGCGATCGACCTGGCCGCCTCGGCACAGTTGCGCGAGTTGTATCTGGAGGCGGAGCACGAGGACGGCTACCACCGCGACCAGAACGTCTTCTCCCCGGGAATCACGATCGAGGACGACATGGCGGTGCTGGTTCGGTACTCCACCGGCGCCTCGCTGAGCTACCACCTGACGGCGTACTCACCGTGGGAAGGCTATCGGATCGCCTTCAACGGAAGCGCCGGCCGGTTGGAGCTCCTGGTCAGGGAGAACACCTTCGCGACGCCACCGAAGGATCAGCAGTACGCGACCGCGGTGCAGCACGGCGACGCGAAGCCGGGCGAGACCGAGGCGCTGTTGACCTTGCATCCGCTCTGGGAGCCGCCGCGGACACTGCTGCGCGGCGAACTGGGCCAAGGCCACGGCGGCGGCGACGAGCGATTGATGGAATCGCTTTTCGGCGACCCGGCCGACGACCCACTCGGCCGAGGCGCGGACCACCACGACGGCGCCCGCTCGCTACTCGTCGGCCTGGCGGCCAACCGGTCCTTCGAAACCGGCCAGGTCGTCCAGGTCTCCTCCCTGCTCGACTGAGGTCAGCGCACCGGGATCAGCAGGGTTTGGCCGGGGATCACATCGGAGCTGGTGCGGAGGTTGTTGAGGTCGGCGATCTGCTCGACGACGAGGGCGGTGTCCTCGGCCGGGTTGGTCTCCTGGGCGATGGACCAGAGGGTCTGACCGGCCCCCACCTCCACCTGGACGGTGTGGTCGAACCGCGGCGTCGGGTCGAGCACACCGGCCACTCGGAGACCGAGCACGGCCACGGCCGCTCCGAAGACCAGCACCGACACCACGGTCAGCAGCACCTTGCCCCGGCGGGTCAGTTGCAGGACAGAGGGCTCGATGTCGGTGGACCAGGACCTCCCCCGCGACGCTCCGGTCCCGCTCGCACCTCGCAGTTGGGCTTCACGGCCCAGGACCTCTCCCGAACAGGCACGGGCCGGCAGTGGCTCCGTGGTGGTGCCGGCGATCCGGCGACGGCGCCGCGTCTCGCCGGGTGACTGCGTCACCTCGGTCGCGGGCGTCGTCACGTCTGCTGCCAGGGCTCCTGACGCCAGTGCCGCTGTGCTCATCGGATCCTCCAGACCTCGTGTTCTGGTGCCAACTGCGGTGTCGATCTCTGTCTACCGGGCGCCTCCGACAGTTTTCGGCCGAGGACCTCCGGACACCGCACCGGCGACCAGCCGAACACCTGTTCGATCGAACGCCTGTACGAATGATTAACCGACAGCCGTCCGGCACGCAACCATTTCCAACCAGGACACGCCGGGAAAATTCCCGGCCGATCGGGGCTCTATAACCTGACACGCGAACAAACGTGCGAACCGACACGCCTTCGAACAGATGTTTGAAGAATCTCAGGATTCGGTCTACGGTCTTCTCAGTCGACAAAGCCTGGCCGGTGCCCGATTGACCGGCCCGACCCGAGGAGAAGCCTGACCATGGCCAGGACGCCGAGCGGTTCCAGCAAGGACGATCGCAGTACCGCGGGGCCTGCAGGCAAGGCCGCCAAGACCGTCTCCGAGCTGCCCGACGGCCCCGCCGACGCCACCGGTCTGACTCCGCGGCAACGCCGGGTGCTCGACGTGATCCGGGACTCCGTCGACAGCCGTGGCTACCCGCCCTCGATGCGCGAGATCGGCGAGAAGGTCGGCCTGACCAGCTCCTCGTCGGTGTCGCACCAACTGAAGGTGCTGGAGCAGAAGGGTCTGCTGCGCCGCGACCCGAACCGGCCGCGCGCGATCGAGGTCCGCTACCCCAACGAGGTCGCCGACGTCGCCCGCCGGGGGTCGATCGGCTCGGTCCGGCAGACGTCGTACGACGAGACCGGAGCCGGCGACGCGCACCCGGCCGCGGTCTACGTGCCGGTGGTCGGCCAGATCGCCGCCGGTAACCCGATCCTGGCGGAGCAGGACATCGAGGAGGTCTTCCCGTTGCCCAAGGCAATGGTCGGGGAAGGCACCCTGTTCATGCTCAAGGTCAAGGGTGAGTCGATGATCGAGGCGGCCATCTGCGACGGCGACTGGGTGGTCGTGCGCCAGGAGCAGACCGCGGAGAACGGTGACATCGTCGCTGCCATGATCGACGGCGAGGCGACCGTGAAGACGTTCAAGAAGACCGCGACCGAGATTCTGCTGATGCCGCACAACCCGGCGTTCGAGCCGATCGACGGCAAGAACGCGGTCATCCTCGGAAAGGTCGTAACAGTTCTGCGGCGTGTCTGACATCTCAGACGGCGCGCGGAGTCGCGCGTGTCATGTCAGGATTGAGATATGACGACTGTCTATGACTTCAGCGCCACCCGGATCGAAGGCAATGAACAGTCTCTTGCCGACTTCCGTGACCAGGTGCTTCTGGTGGTGAACACGGCTTCGCAATGTAGCCAGACGCCGCAGTACAGCGGACTCCAGAAGCTCTACAAGACGTACCGCAAACAAGGCTTCGCGGTGCTCGGTTTTCCCTGCGACCAGTTCGGCCACCAGGAGCCCGGCGACGAGAACGAGATCGCGAACTTCTGTTCGACGATCTACCACGTCACGTTCCCGATGTTCGCCAAGATCGACGTGAACGGCTCCAAGACGCCCGAGCTCTACAACTGGCTGAAGCGCGAACAGGGCGGCCTGCTCGGCGGCCGGATCAAATGGAACTTCACCAAGTTCCTGATCGGCCGCGACGGCGGGGTGATCGCCCGGTACGCGCCGACGAACACTCCCGAGAAGCTCGCGGACAAGATCGAGGCCGCCCTCGCGGTGCCGGCGCCGAGCCGGCGCGACTCAGGCGACTGATTCACCGCTCGCGGTAGCTGGCATCGATTCCGGACCACGTCTGGAATCGATGCCTTTTCTGTGCCTGCGACAGTGAGTCAGCTCTCGTCGCAGTGCAAAGCCATTTTTCGCCACCTGACGACCCGGGTAGAGACCTTACGGTCCCGCCCGAATCAGGCGTACTGACCTGTAGACGTTTCGGCCATGACCGATATACCGTCGAATGAACCGTCGCAGGGAGAACCGCCATGATTCCGCGCCGTCGTTCGCTCCAGCGTGCCGTCGAACTCCTCGCCATGCTGGCTGTCCTCACATTCGCCGCCCCAATCGCCGCCCAGGCCGCCGACCCGCTGCCCGGGCCATTGTCAGAGGTGCTCGAGCACCCCATCAGGCCGCCGCTGTCCGCCGCACCCGAAGTCATCAAAGACCTTGGCGCTCCTCTCACCTCGTTGACGGTGATGGAGGGCGCTTTCGGCCGAGAACCCGACGGCCGCGATGTCGTCTACGCCGTGCCGGCCGGTGAGAACGCCCAGCTCAACGTCGTGGACGTCCACAGCCGCCAGTTGCTCCGCGCCATCCCGCTGCCCGGAGCGGCCGGAGCGTGGGCGATCACCGTCGCGACCGACGGCAGCGTGTACGTCGGCTCCTACGCCAACGCCCATCTCTACCGCTATCGCCCCGAGACGGGCACGGTCACCGACCTCGGTCAGCCGGTCCGCGGCGAGTCGTCGATGTACGGCCTGACCGCCGGACGCGACGGTGCCGTCTATGCCGGCACGTACCCGAACGCGCACGCGTTCAAGTACGACCCGGTGACCAACGAGTTCACCGACTACGGCTCGCTGGACCCGGTCCAGCAGTACGTCCGGGCCGCCGTCTACGACCCTGACCACAACGTGCTCTTCGCCGGCCTCGCCACGCCGGCGGCCAAGCTGATCCGGATCGATCTGACCACCGGCGCCAAACTGGACATCACTCCCCCAGGGCTGACGGCCAAGGACTTCCAGGATCTCGACTACGCGGACGGCCGGGTCTTCGGCAACGCCAGCCTGCGCCTGATCGTCATCGACGCGGTGACCAACCAGCAACTCAGCTTCACCGACGCGGAGACCGGTAACCAGGTCACCGACTACCCGATCGGTGCCCGCGGTGTCTCGAACGCCGGTCCCGGCGGCGTCTACTTCACCTTCAACACCGCCCTCATCCGCTACGACCTGGAGACCAACACAGTCGGCCCAGTGGCATCCGGCGTCCGGATCACCAGAGGCGCCGCGATCGGGTACGGCTGGATCACCGACAACCGGCAGCCGATGCTCTACGGCCTGGGCGGGAACTACTCCGGTGGAACCTGGCGCTACAACCCGCAGACCGGTGTACTGGAGCAGTGGACGTCGCCCTTCAAGTACGTCGGCGCGCCGTTGATGCACACGATCGCGGATCCGGTGACCGGCAAGATCCTGGTCAACGCGTTCCTCAACGGCTCGACCGCCAGCTACGACCCGGTCACCGCCCGGACCACTGCGACCGCCCGGCAAGGCCAGGTCGAGGGCTGGTCCTGGGACGCGGCCAGCAAGCTCTACGTCGGCATCTATCCGTACGGCCGGCTGTCTGCCTGGGATCCCAACCAGCCGGAGAGCCCGACCAATCCACGGGTCCTCTTCAGCCTGGTCGACAGCGACCTGCAGAACCGTCCGGTCTCGGTCGTTCCCGCCGGTGACCGCGTCTACCTCGGCACCACTCCCGCGTACGGCGAGTACGGCGGAGCGCTCACCGTCTACACGATCTCGACCGGCACCGTGGCCGTCCATCGCAACATCGTGGCCGACCAGACCATCGCGTCGGTGCTGCCGGTCGGGTCGGCTGTCTGGGCCGGCTCGAGCATCGAGAGCGGGCAGGGCACGGAGCCCCGGGCGACAGAGGCTCACCTGGTCAAGGTCGATCCGGCCACCGGCGCGGTGACCAAGGACGTCGTACCGGTGCCGGGCGCGATCAGCATCACCGAGTTGAGTCTTGGCTCCGACGGCAACGTGTGGGGTCTGGCCGACGGCACGGTCTTCGTGGCCGACCCGACGACCGGAGAAGTCATCCGCCGCATCCCCGTCTTCAACGCCAGAACCGGCGCCGCGGACGGAGCGATGTCGTGGCGCGACGGCTACCTGTACTCCGTTGCCGGCGGTCGCCTGTTCATGATCGACAGCCTGTCAGGCGCCAACACCGTACTGCGCGATCGCGGCCTCTACCGGCTGACTCAGGCACCGACCGGCCTCTACTACATGCTGCTCCGGCCCGACGGTTACACCAACCAGACCAACCTGGCTTCCTACACTCCCCCGGTCGATCCCTGTCCCCGCTCGGATCTGCGGCCGACGGTGTGGACCGGCAACATCGACAGCTCGGTGGTGAACCGCCACGTGCGCTACGGCTGCACGCTGATCGATGATCTGCCGGATGCAGAGGCCAACTGGCCGAGCCATCAGGCTTACGTCACCGCTGTCGGAACCAAGAGCGCGCAACTGGTGCAGGCCGGCACGATCACCTACGCGGAGGGATACAAGATCCTGCTTGCTGCCAAGCGGTCGGACGTCGGCCGCTAACGCAGGACCGAGGACGGATCGATGTCGAACCGGAGGCCCCGGAAGACCGGATGACGAAGGCGTCCGTCGGCGGCCCAGCCGGAATAGGTGACCTCGGCAACCAACAGCGGGTCGAGCCAGTGTGCGGCCCGGCGGTCACCGGCCGGGATGCCGGCGGCGTCGAACGGCGGGGTGTCGATCTCGAGAGCTGCGAGCTCGGCACCCAGCACCTCCAGCATCGCGAAGTCGAGCCCGGAACCGACCTTGCCGACCATCACCAACTCGCCCCCGGGCTCGGCGTAGGCACCGCAGTACAGGGAACCGATCTTGCCCTGGCGGTTGCCTTCGCCGGGGTGCCAGCCGCAGAGGATCACGTCGCGGGTGATGACCGGTTTGATCTTGACCCAGTCCGAGCTGCGTTTGCCCGGCAGGTACCGCGACTTGCGGCGTTTGGCGACGACGCCTTCCAGGCCTTGCGAAACGGACAACTCGAGCGCCTCGTCGCTGTCGGCGTACGCCGGCGGCACCTCCCAGAACGGGTCACCGAGGTCGAGCGAGTCGAGCAGCGCCCGGCGGTCGTCGTACGTTGCCTCTAGCAACGAGCGGCCGGCGTACCGGAGGACGTCGAAGACCCGGACCGAGACCGGCACCTGGTTGATCAGCTGGGCCAGCTGGCGTGGATCGCGAACGTGCATCCGGCGTTGCAGCAACCCGAACGACGGTGCGCCGGACTCGTCGAGGGTGACGATCTCGCCGTCCAGTACCGCGGGAAGTTCCAGCCCTGGCGCCGTCGCGAGCCCGAGCAGCTCGGGATAGCCACCCGACACGTCCCGGCTGTTGCGTGACCACAACCGGCAGCCGCTCTCGTCGACCTCCGCGATCACCCGGATGCCGTCCCACTTGAGCTCGTAGGACCAGCCCGGCCCGGACGGCATCGTGCCGAGCGCTGCCATCATCGGCAGCACAGGCGGCTCCGTCCCGGGCATCCGGGCAGGACGTGTCACTCGATTCCCTGCAGTCGCGAGCAGGTGCTCGGCGCGGTAGCTCGGCGTGCTGGAGCGAAGGCCTCGATGTTCTTCCATCGTGGTCTTTGCTCCAGTGCGCCGAGGTGCCGTGCCGAGTGCCGCGCAGCACGCAGGGAATCGAGTGACACGTCCTAGTCCTGGAGTCTCTTCAGGGCGCCGAGCACCTTCTCACGATCGGCTGTCGGCCACATCGGTGGCAAGGAGGCGCGCAGGTAGCCGCCGTACCGAGCCGTGACGATGCGCGGATCGAGGATCGCGACGACGCCCTTGTCGGAGGTCCGGCGGATCAGCCGGCCGGTGCCCTGCGCGAGCAGCAAGGCGGCGTGGGTCGCGGCGACCGCCATGAAGCCGTTGCCGCCCGCCTCGTCGACGGCGCGCTGCCGGGCCGCCATCAGCGGCTCGTCGGGTCGCGGGAAAGGCACCCGGTCGATGATCACCAGATTGCAGGTCGAGCCCGGTACGTCGATGCCCTGCCACAGCGACAGCGTGCCGAACAGCGAGGTCTCGGGGTCCTCGACGAACTCCCGGGACAGCTCCCCCAGCTGCGCGTCCCCCTGGCAGAGCACCTTCAGCTCGGTCGCCTCGCGAACCGCCGCCGTCGCGGCCTCCGCCGCGCGGCGCGACGAGAACAATCCGAGCGTCCGCCCCCCCGCGGCGAGGATCAGGTCGATGATCTCGTCGAACTGCGGTTTGCCCAGCCCGTCGCGATGCGGCGGCGGCAGGTGCTTGGCGACGTACAGGATGCCTTGCTTCTCGTACTCGAAAGGCGAGCCGACGTCGAGGCCACGCCACGGCAGCGGAGCGGTCTCCGACTCGGGGGTGGCCACTTCGGGCACCTCGTCGGAGATCTCCAGCTTGTCGGCGGGGCGGAGCCCGACCTGCCGGGCGATCGCGTCGAAGTCACCGCCGAGGGTCAGCGTCGCGGAGGTCAGCACGACGGTGCGGTCCTTCAGCACCAGCTCGCGCAGCAATCCGGCGACGGTGAGCGGTGCGATCCGCAGCTCGCGGCCGAACCGGTCGCGGTCGACCAGCCAGACGACGTCCAGATCGTTCAGTGCCGCAACCCGCTCGGCGACGTCGAAGATCTCCTTGACCGCGCCCTTGGACTGCCGCTTGGCGCCGTCGGGATCGTCGTCCTTGTCGTCGGACTTCTTGGTCAGGTCCGACAGCACCCCGCGGGCCGCGTCGCGGACCAGCCCTGCTGCCTCCAGCACGACGCCGTTGGCCGCCTCGATCCGGCCCTCACGGGTCTCGTCGAGCGCCGCCCGGAGTGCGTCGGACGCGTCGATCAGGTCGTCGGCGTTGTCGTCGTCGACGAACCGGCGGGCGCGCTTGGCGGCCCGCTCCACCATCTGCGGGGACAGCTCGTCACCGGCGGCACCGGTGACCCGGGCCGGCAGTTCGTGCGCCTCGTCCACGATCACCACGTCGTGCTCGGGCAGCACCGTGCGGTTCTCGAAGGCGTCGATCGAGAGCAGGGCGTGGTTGGTGATCACGATGTCGGCCTTGCGCGCCTGCTCCTTGGCCTTCTCGGCGAAACACTCCTCGCCGTAGGGGCACTTCTGGGCGCCGAGGCACTCACGGGCGGCGATCGCGACCTGCTGCCAGGCCTGGTACTGATGGGTGGGCGCGTGATCGCGGTCGCCGGCCTCGCCGTCGAGCAGTTGCTGCTCGGCCCAGTCCCGCAGCTCGAGCACCTGCTGGCCGACCGGCCCGGCCGGCGGCATGTCGATCAGCATGCCGTCCTCGTCAGGCGCGCCCTCTCGGATGCGGTGCAGGCAGGCGTAGTTGTTGCGGCCCTTCTGGATCGCGTACGACGGGCGGCGCGGCAGCAGCTTCTCGGTCGCGTCGAGCAAGGCCGGCACATCCCGGTCGACCAGCTGCGACTGAAGCGTCAGCGTCGCCGTCGAGACGACCACCCGGCGGTTCTCCACCGCGTGGATCAGCGCGGGCACCAGATAGCCGAGCGACTTGCCGGTCCCCGTCCCTGCCTGCACCAGGAGGTGGGATCCGTCGTGCATGGATCCGTTCACCGCTTCGGCCATCTCGACCTGGCCCGGGCGCGTTTGCCCACCGATTCCGGAGACCGCGGCCTCCAGGAGTTCCCGCACTTCGACACCCACCGCATCACCCTAGCCGCAGCCACGGACATTCACCGAAGCCCGACCGGCCGGCCTGTGGACGAACCTCCGGTGAACGCAGAACTGCCCCCGGCCATCGTGATGGCCGGGGGCAGTGCGGGTCAGACGACGGCGCCGCGGTCCGGTTCGGCGTCGCGGTCACGCTGCTTGGCCTTGGGCCGAGGCGGCGGGGCCGGGTACCGCTTCTCCAGCTCGACCAGCAGCGGCGCCGCGGTCAGGTTGGAGGAGTAGGTGCCGACCAGGATGCCGATCAGTAGCGCGAGCGCGAAGTCGCTGAGCGAGTCGCCGCCGAGGAACAGCAACGCGGTCAGGATGAACAGCGTGCTGATACCGGTGTTGATCGTCCGCGGCAGCACGTTGATGATCGCGGTGTCGATCACCGGACCCAGCGCGTCGGTGGCCCGCGCGTTGCGGGTCTCCCGGATCCGGTCGAAGACGACGAC
Organism: Kribbella sp. CA-293567; assembly: GCF_027627575.1. Taxonomy (NCBI): domain Bacteria; kingdom Bacillati; phylum Actinomycetota; class Actinomycetes; order Propionibacteriales; family Kribbellaceae; genus Kribbella; species Kribbella sp. CA-293567. The sequence goes on along the minus strand of NZ_CP114065.1, from coordinate 2,779,933 downwards.
CGAGTCGTTGACCGTGTAACCGATGATGGTCAGCATCGCGGCCAGGAAGATGCCGTCGACCGGTTTGCCGGTCCAGGCGAAGACACCGATCACGACGGCCACGTTCTGCAGCAGGGCCAGGACGGCGCCGGCGCCGAAGGTCCAGCGGAACCGGATCGCCAGGTACGCCAACTGCGCCAGCAGGGCGACACCGAGCGCGATCAGCGCCTTGTTCCGCAGTTCGCTGCCCAGCGACGGGCCGATGCTCTCGTTGCGGATCAGTTCGGTGCCGCCGCCGATCCGGGAGATCGACTCGCGGATCTTCTCGGTCTCGTCGTCGGTGATGGTGCCGGTCCGGACGGTGATGTCGTCGGCACCGGAGGACTGGACCACGGCGTTGGGGTAGCCGGCCTCGGCCACCGCGGCGCGGGCCTGGTCCGGGGTGATCTGCTGGGCCGTGCTCACCTCGAGCAACCGGCCGCCGGTGAACTCGATGCCGAGGTTCAGCCCGCGGATACCGATTCCGGCGAGGCTGATGACGATCGCGGCAGCCGTGATGACCAGCCAGCGGCGGCTGTGCTTCATCAGCGGCGGCTTCTTCGCCTCCAGCCAGGTCCGCACCCGGCCGTGGCCGGCGATACCGCTCAGCGCGGGCCGCTTCATGACGAACTTGCGGGAGACGAAGAACTCGGCCAGCACCCGGGTGATGACGAGGGCGGACAGCATCGAGGCCACCACACCGATGCTCAGCGTCACACCGAAGCCCCGGACCGGTCCGGCGGCCAGGAAGAACAGCAGTCCGGCCGCGAGCAGCGTGGTGATGTTGGAGTCGGCGATCGCGGAGAGCGCGTTCTGGAAACCGCTGCGCAGAGATCTCCCCAGCCCGTCGGTGCGCCCGCCGATGTAGTCCTCGCGGGCTCGCTCGAAGACCAGCACGTTGGCGTCGACCGCCATGCCGATGGCGAGCACGAAGCCGGCCAGACCGGGCAGGGTCAAGGTGGCGCCCAGCAGCGTCAGTACGGCGTACGACATGCCGGCGTAGGCGATCAGGCCGATCACGGCCATCAGGCCGACCAGCCGGTAGACGATGGTGATGAACAGCGCGGTCAGCGCGACGCCGATCAGGCCGGCCATCGCGCTCGCCTGGATCGCGTCCTTGCCCAGCGACGGACCGACGACGCGCTGGTCGATGACCTGGACCGGGACCGGCAGCGCGCCGCCCTCGATCAGCGCGGCCAGATCCTTGGCCTGTGCCTCGGTGAAGGAGCCGGTGATCGTGCTCTGGCCACCGACGATGCCGATGTTGCAGAGCTGGGTGCCGCCGTTCGGGTCCACCTGCGGGGCGCTGATCACCTCGTTGTCGAGGACGATCGCGACCTGGCGCTTCGGGGTGTTGACCGGCTCGCAGGCGGCCTTGCCGGTGATGTTCGCCCAGATCTTGCCGCCGTCGTCCTTGAAGTCCATCTGGACGAACCAGCCCTGCGCGGCCTGCTGCGGGTCGATCAGGCCGTCCGCGCCGCTGATCTTCTCGCCGGTCATCGCGAGCTTGGCCAGCCGGAGGAACCCGGGCCCGTTGTCGTTCTTCAGGTAGAGCTCGCCCGCCGCGGGCTTGGCCGGCTTGGCCTCGACCAGGTCGAGCACCTGGTGGAAGGACAGCTGGGCGGTCTTGCCGATCACCTTGGCCGCCTCGCGCGGGTCCTGCACGCCGGGCAGTTCGACGATGATCCGCTTCTCACCCTGCCGGGTCACGCTCGGCTCACTGACGCCGAGGGCGTCGATCCGGCGGCGCAGTACCTCCAGCGACTTGTCGGTGGTCTCCTTGTTCGCCTTCACCGTCGGCGAGTCGCTCGCCTCCAGGACGATCTGGGTACCGCCGCGCAGGTCGAGCCCGAGTTCGGGCTTGGCCGTCAGGACGACGTACGTCGACGCCGCGAAAACGAGGAACGCGAACAGCGCGCGGACCAGGGACGACCGGTTCACCAAGAGCCTCCGAAGAGTGGGCACCCACGGTGTGGGTGTCGTGACACAGAGCATTCCACTGGGCGTGGAACGCACAGTCTACGAACGGGCGCAAGTCGGCGGTCATCCCCGGGGGGTGCGACGGCGGCGCGGCTCTGTCAGCCCAGTGCCATGGCATCACCGCGCAGCAGAAGTGATTGACCTGTCAGGCGACAGGCCCTAACTTCTCATCCACTCGCTCCGTAGTCACTCACGGACCGAGTGTGATCACCCCTCCGCCCCGGTGGGTGATAGTTCCTTGAGGAGGAACCGTGCGTCGAAGCATCCGCCTGACCCTGGCCGCCGCCATCGTGCCAGCGATCGCCTTGACTACCGCTCTGAGCACCGCCAGCGCCGCTCCCGCTCCGGACCCCGGCGACCGGATCATCCTGGTCCAGCCGGCGGCTGCCGAGCCCGGCGCGACAGCGATCAAGGACACCTACATCGTCGAGCTGAAGAAGGGCAGCCAGCTCGGCAAGCTGAAGAGGTCGCTCGGGGTCACCCCGCAGCGTGAGTTCAGCACCGCCGTGACCGGCTTCAGCGCCAAGCTCACCGCCGCCCAGCTCGCCACCCTGCAGAAGAGCCCGGACGTGGTGGCCATCTCGCAGGACGTGCTGTACCAGGCGCTCGACGCCACCCAGACGAACCCGCCGTCGTGGGGCATCGACCGGATCGACCAGCGCAACCTGCCGCTGTCGAAGTCCTTCACCTACACCCGTACCGGCACCGGGGTGCACGCCTACATCATCGATTCCGGCGTCGACCCGACCCACCCGAACTTCGGCGGCCGGGCCAGCTTCGACTTCAACGGCATCGACGCCAACAACACCGACTGCAACGGCCACGGCACCCACGTCGCCGGCACCATCGGCTCCACCTCGTACGGCGTGGCCAAGAACGTCCGGCTGCACGGGGTGAAGTGGCTCAACTGCAGCGGCGGCGGAACCGCCTCGTCGGCCATCGCGGCCGTCGACTGGGTCACCCGGAACGCGGTGAAGCCCGCGGTCGCGAACGCGTCGTGGAACTTCAGCCCGAACACCACGCTGGAGAACTCGCTGCGCGCGATGATCAACTCCGGCGTCTTCCTGGCCGCCTCCGCGGGCAACACCGGCGCCAACTCGTGCGACCGGCTGCCGCGGCGGATCTCCACCGCGCTGGTGGTGGCTGCGAGCACCAGCACCGACGCGCGGGCGTCGTACTCGAGCACGGGAGCCTGTGTCGACGTGTACGCACCGGGTTCGGCGATCGTGTCCACCCTGCCGGGCGGCAGCAGCGGCTCGAACAACGGCACCTCGATGGCCACCCCGCACGTGGCCGGCGTAGCCGCGCTCTACCTGCAGACCAGCCCGTCGGCCACTCCGGCCACGGTCAAGTCCTACATCGAGAACGCCGCGACCCCGAACAAGGTCTCCGGCGGCGGCACTGGCGGCACGGTGAACCGCCTGCTGTTCAGCAACGGCCTCTAGTCCGCACCTGAGTACGCCGTACCGGCTCCGCCCCAGCCGGTACGGCGTACGCGTGGTTAGTGCTCGCCTTCGTCGATGCCGTGCTCTATCGCGTAGCGGACGAGCTCGGCCCGGTTGTGGAGCTGCAGCTTCCGCAGTGTGTTCTGTACGTGGTTCTCGACGGTCCGATGCGACAGCACCAGCCTCGTGGCGATCTGCCGGGCAGTCAGCCCGCGTGCCACCAGGCGTAGTACTTCAGTCTCTCGCTCAGTCAGCTGCGGCACCTCTGGCCCGGCACCGAGCCGCCTGTACTCCCCCAGCAGCAAGCCGGCGAGTCCGGCACTGAAGACGGCGTCGCCCTCGGCGGTACGCCGTACCGCGTCGTCGAACTCCTCCAGCGACGCCGACTTCACCAGATAGCCCGAGGCACCGTTCTTCACAGCAGCCAGTACGTCGGCCTGCTCGGCGCTGGCCGACAGCACCAGCACCCGAGTGTCCGGCAGCGCTGCGGTGATCTCCCTGGTCGCGTCGACGCCGGAACCCTCGCCGAGCTGGAGGTCCATCACCACCACGTCCGGCCGGGTCGCCAGGGCGATCCTGATCGCGCCGCCCACGTCGGAGGCGGTCGCGCAGACGTCGTACCCGCGACTGCCGAGATCCCGCGCGACGCCTTCGCGCCACATCGGGTGGTCGTCGACGATCATCACCCGCGTCATCCCGTTCCCACCTTCATCTCCCACTCGGTGCCTTCGCCCGGGGCGGTCCGCACTGTCACACTGCCGCCCAGATCGGTGATCCGGCCGCGGATCGACTGGCTGACGCCGAGGTGGCCGTCGGACCGCTCCCCGGCCAGCCGGTCCACCGTCGTCCCGACCCCATCGTCGCGGATCGACAGCAACACCTCGGTACCGAGGTCCTCGACCACCACCCACGCCTGAGCGTCCGGACCGGCGTGCTTGCCGACGTTGCTCAACGCCTCTTTGATGACCGCCACCAGTTCGGTCGCCTTCTCCGTAGGCAACAACACCTGGTCCGCCGGTACGACGACGTCCACGCGAGTGGTTGCCAGCGGCAGGAGCAACATGCAGAGGTCGATCCGGCCGCGGTCGCCGGTGACCGGCCGGGTGGCCATCAGGGTTCGCAGGGCCACCTCCTGCTCGGCGGCCAGCGAGGCCAGCTCGACCGCCTCGCCGCCGATAGCGTTGCCACGGCGCTGCACCTGGGCGAGCACCTGGAGCACGCCGTCGTGGATGGACCGGCTGAGCCTGAGTCGCTCGGCGGTCGCGCTCTCGGCGGCGATGGCGGCGCGCAGTCTCGAGGTCGCCTTGCGCATCGTGCTGGCGGCGTACCCGACGACCAGGCCGGCGACGAGCAGCAACTGGACGTTGCTCAGGATCTTGGCCGCGTTGTCGACGCCGCGCAGCGACAGCAGAGCGAGGCTGATCGTCGCCGCACCGAGCAGACCACCGTCACGGCCACGAGAGATCGCCAGTGCCAGCACCGGTCCGGCGGCCCAGACCGACGTCAGCACGGACGCACCGGCGCGGATGTCGAGCAGCGGCTGAGCCAGGAGCGTGAGGAACATACAACCCACAGTGACGATCAGATCGGCAAAAGCCAGTCGCGTATTGCGACGGCCCCAATGCCTGCTGTAACCGATCGACGCGACAATGGTCCAAAGTCCCATCACGGCCAGCTGAATGACCGCGCCGGACGGCCGGTGAATACCGTCCCAACGGGTCCAGACACCGAAACAGGCGAATATCCAGGTGATCACCCGGAAGACCACCAGCGCGCGCCACAGCGGCAGCATCAGGTCCACCGCGTCGCCACGGGAGCGGCCGGCGTCGGCGCGCGAGGCTTCCATGGCGGACAGTGTGCCAATTCGGCCGGTCGCGACCCTGCGTGGCCCTACTCCAGTGGAGCGAGTGGTCTTACCTATTGCGTACACGCATGATTCCCCGCTGTTGCACGGAAATTTTTCCGGAACCACTTCAGCAATGCCGCATTTCCCCGTACTGTCGCGCAGAAGTACCACGCTCGGGGGAGCCATGAACACGTTGCGTCACCAAGCGCGACGTGCTTTTCAGTACAGGGAGGGAATCGTGCGCAAAGTATCTGCCGGGCTGTTCAGCCTGGCTCTGGCGACGACGTTCGGCTTGAGCATGGCCTCAGCCGGTAACGCCGCTCAGCCCCAGGCCGCCGGTGGGGCACCGGCCGCCAGTGAGCCCGCATCGACGTCGGACGAGCTGCCCAACCCGCTCGAGGAGAAGCGCCGTGACCTGCGCGAGCAGGCGCTGACGAAGGTCCTCAACGGCACGGCCAAGGCGGAGAAGCGCGGCGCCAGCACGGTGGTGAAGCTCGGCACCAAGACCAAGACCGCCGGCTTCGCGAAGGGCCAGAAGAGCGCCGCCGGCAAGAAGGTCAAGGTCGACGAGTACGTCGAGCTGAGCCGCGAGAAGACCGACAAGATCTTCGTCGTCCTCGCCGAGTTCGGCAACGAGCGGCACCCGAGCTTCCCCGACGAGGACATCAACGCGACCATCCCCGGTCCGACCACCTACGAGGGACCGCTGCACAACGCGATCCCCGAGCCGGACCGCTCGGTGGACAACTCCACCGTCTGGCAGGCCGACTACAACCGCCAGCACTTCCAGGACATGTACTTCGGTAGCGGCAACTCCGTGAAGAAGTACTACGAGAAGCAGTCCTCGGGCCGGTACAGCGTCGACGGTCTGGTCACCGACTGGGTCAAGGTCAAGTACAACGAGGCCCGGTACGGCCGGTCCAACGGCAAGCCGTGTGCGGGCAACGTCTGCAACAACACCTGGAACCTGGTCGCGGACTCGGTCAACCAGTGGGTCACGGACCAGAAGGCCGCCGGCCGCACCACCGCGCAGATCAAGGCCGACCTGGCGTCGTTCGACGTCTGGGACCGCTACGACTTCGACGGTGACGGCAACTTCAACGAGCCCGACGGCTTCATCGACCACTTCCAGATCGTCCACTCCGGTGGCGACCAGGCCGATGGTGACCCGATCCAGGGTGAGGACGCCATCTGGTCGCACCGCTGGTACGCCGGATTCCCGGGCGGCCCGGCCAACAACCCGATCGGTGGCGCGCAGATCGGCGACACCGGCCTGTGGGTCGGCGACTACACGATCCAGCCGGAGAACGGCGGCATCAGCGTCTTCGCCCACGAGTTCGGCCACGACCTCGGTCTGCCGGACCACTACGACACCTCCGGTCCCGCCATCGAGAACGGCGTGAACTGGTGGACGATCATGGCCCAGAGCCGGGTCGGCAAGCCCTCTGACGGCGGGATCGGCGAGCAGGCTGCCGACCTCGGCGCGTGGGACAAGCTGCAGCTCGGCTGGCTGGACTACGAGATCGTCGCTGCCGGTCAGGAGCGCAAGCTCGAGCTCGGCCCGCACGAGTACAACACCAAGCAGCCGCAGGCCGTCGTCGTGACGCTGCCGAAGAAGAACGTCACCTCGCCGCTCGAGCCGCCGGCAGTCGGCGCGAAGAGCTGGTGGAGCGGCCGGGGCGACAACTTCACCCGGACGATGAACCGCCAGGTCGCTGTTCCGGCCGGCACCACCTCCCTGACCTTCCAGGCGAACTGGCAGATCGAGGACTGTGACACCACCGCCTGCGACTACGCCTACGTCGAGGTGAACGACGGCACCGGCTTCAAGCCGATCGCCGGCAACATCACCAACCCGGCCGAGGGCAACGGCATCGACGGCAACTCCAACGGCTGGAAGCCGGCCACCTTCGACCTGTCGGCCTACGCCGGCAAGACGATCGGCCTGCAGTTCCGCTACACCACCGACGCGAACACGGGTGGCTTCGGCTTCTACGCCGACGACATCTTGGTGACCAACGGCGCCACCACGGTGCTGGCTTCGGGTGCGGAGGCAACGCCGGAGGGCTGGACGCTGAACGGCTTCAGCTCGGTCGGGTCGACGCTGACCACGGCGTACGACAACTACTACATCGCCTCGCACATCAACTACGTCTCCTACGACGAGCACCTGAAGACCGGGCCGTACAACTTCGGCTGGGCCAGCACGGCGCCCGACAAGGTGGAGCACTTCCCGTACCAGGACGGCCTGCTGATCTGGTACTGGGACACCTCGCAGAACAACAACAACACCAACCAGCACCCCGGTGAGGGCCTCATCCTGCCGATCGACTCGCACCCGACCCCGATCAACCGTCTCGACGGTGGCATCTGGCGTCCGCGGGTCGGCGGATACGACGCACCCTTCGGGCTCGAGAAGGCCGACTCGTTCACTCTGCACCTGAACGGTCAGCCCAGCTACATCCGCGGTCAGGACGGTCAGCCGCTGTTCAACGACGGACTGACCTACTGGTACGCGCAGCAGCCGCAGGCCGGTGTGAAGGTGCCGAACAACGGCGTCAACATCCGGGTCACCTCGCGGGACAAGAACACGGTCAAGGTGCGGATCTCCACCCGCAAGTGATCACCGCACGGCAAACCAGCGGCCCCCGGGAGGTTTCCCGGGGGCCGCTGGTCCGTTCTGTACCGCGTGCTTGGTGCTCTACCGCGTTGCTCGGTGCTGTACTGCGAGCTTCGCGGGTCAGGCGATGACGGCGTACTGCGTCAGGTCGCCGGCCAGGTCGGCGTGCACCCGGGCGGTCAGCCTGGTGCCGTCGGCCGTGTGCTCGAGCTGGTCGACCGCGCCCTCGGAGTGGATCCGGGAGACCAGGTCGCCGCGGTCGTAGGGCAGCAGCAGCTCCACCGCGACGTCCGGGCTCGGCAGCGAAGCCTCGACCAGGGCGCGCAGCTTGTCGATCCCGTCGCCGGTGTGCGCGGAGACCACGATCGCGCCGGTCTCCCGGTGCAGGATCGGAGCCAGCGCCAGCGGATCGGCCAGGTCGCTCTTGTTGATCACGATGATCTCCGGGACGTCGGAGGCACCGATCTCGCTGAGCACCTCGCGGACCGCGTTGATCTGGGAGACCGGGTCCGGGTGCGAACCGTCCACCACGTGCAGCAGCAGGTCCGCGTCGGCCACCTCCTCCAGCGTCGAGCGGAACGCCTCGACGATGTCGTGCGGCAGGTGCCGGACGAACCCGACGGTGTCGGTGAAGGTGTAGACCCGGCCGTCGGACGTGGTCGTCCGCCGGGTGGTCGGGTCCAGGGTCGCGAACAGCGCGTTCTCGACCAGGACGCCGGCGTTCGTCATGTTGTTGAGCAGGGAGGACTTGCCCGCGTTGGTGTAGCCCGCGATCGCGACCGACGGGATCGAGTGCCGGCGACGCTCCTGGCGCATCGTCGAGCGGGTGCCCTTCAGGTCCTTCAGCTCACGCCGCAGCTTGGCGATCTTGGTGTTGATCCGGCGCCGGTCGGTCTCGATCTTGGTCTCACCAGGACCACGGCCACCGATACCGCCACCGGCCGCACCGACCCGGCCACCGGCCTGGCGGGACAGGTTTCCACCCCAGCCACGCAGGCGCTGCTTCATGTACTGCAGCTGGGCCAGCTCGACCTGGGCCTTGCCTTCCTTGCTCTTCGCGTGCTGGGCGAAGATGTCGAGGATCAGCGCGGTCCGGTCGACCACCTTGACCTTCAGCTTGTCTTCCAGGTTCCTCAGCTGGGCCGGCGCGAGCTCACCGTCGGCGATCACCGTGTCGGCGCCCAGAGCGGCGACCAGGTTGCGCAGATCGGACACCTTGCCGCTACCGATGTAGGTGGCCGGGTCGGGCTTCTTGCGCCGCTGGATCACGCCGTCGAGCACCTCCGACCCCGCGGTCTCGGCGAGCAGCTTCAGCTCGGCCAGCGAGTTCTCGGCGTCCTCGGCACTGCCGTCGGTCCACACACCGACCAGCAGCACGCGCTCCAGCAGCAGCTTGCGGTACTCGACCTCGCTGATGTCGGTCAGCTCGGTGGACATCCCGACCACGCGCCGCAGCGCCTGGCGTTCCTCCAGCTCGAGGCCTTCGGTGCTCTCCTCGGCGGAATAGTCGCGTCCGTAACCCGACGACGAGTCAGTCTCCTCGTCGTCGAGCACGTCGTCCTGGGTCAGGTCGAGGTCGACGTCGGCGGGCTCGTCGTATGCGTTCGAATGGGTCGTCATATACCTTCCATCGTGGCACGGCTCACCCGGACAGGCGACCCGATTACTGTTCCAACGACCCCGCGGCGTACCGAATTCCCGTTCAGGCGGGCAACCAGGAGCGATCGAACTCCCCGCGAGCGTGGATCACGGCCGGCCCGGTGAGCTCCAGATGGTTGTCCTCGCGCCACGTGACCGTCACCGCCCCACCCGGTACGCCGACGCGATACGTGACCGGCAGACTCTGGCGAGCGGCCCGGGCCGCTGCCACCGCGACGGCACAGGTGCCGGTCCCACAGGAGCGGGTCTCCCCCGCGCCGCGCTCGTGCACCCGCATGGCGACCTCGTTCGGGCCCTTGCGGACCACGAACTCGATGTTCACGCCGCGCGGGAAGGCGTCGGCGGGTGACCAGCCGGGCTGGTCGCACAGGTTGCCCGGCTCGGCGAGCGAATCCACGAAGGCCACCGCGTGCGGGTTGCCCATGTCGACGTGCAGGGCCGGCCACTGGTGCCCGTTCGCGTCCACGACGATGCCGGCCGGTCCGGGAAGCACCGGCTCGCCCATGTCGACGGTGATGGTCCCGTCGTCGTTGACCACGACTTCCTTGACGCCGGCCCGAGTCCCGACCCGCACCGGCTTGCCGCCGGCCAGACCGGCCTCCACGAGGTACCGGACGAACACCCGGACGCCGTTGCCGCACATCTCGGCGATCGAGCCATCGGCGTTGCGGTAGTCCATGAACCAGTCGCCACCGTCCTCGACGTACGACTGCTTCGACCCCTCGATCACCCGCAGCACACCGTCCGCGCCCAGCCCGGCATGGCGGTCGCACAGGAAGCGGACCAACTCTTCGTCGAGTTCCTCGTGCACGCTCCCGTCGGGGTCGGGCAGCAGCACGAAATCGTTCTCCGTGCCATGCCCCTTCAACCAGGGGAAGGTGCCGATGCTCATGGAGGAATCGTACGGTTCGGGTATGAGCGAGGAACTGGTGGCGTACTTCTTCGAGCGCGAGGACGCCGACACGGTGGCCGAGCTACTGCACGGCGAGGTGCGGCGAGACCGGTTCCAGGGCGAAGACGACGATGAGGACCACCCGTGGGTGGTCCTCATCCCGGCTGACGCCGACGCCGCCGTGGTGGAGCCGCTGGTCGCGGAGCATGACGGCTGGCTCGATGCCGCTATGGGTGGTTCGCAGCCGTCGGCGGAGCCTGAACCACTTCCGACGGCTCCTAGGCGGCTAAAAAGAGCTAGGCAACTGTCTTACCCGGCTACGACCACCGAGCTTGCCGAAGAGACTCCAGTCCGCCACCTCAGCGAAGACGGCTCAATTCAGATCGACTGATCTTACTGAACAAAGGCTTTTGATGCAGTGCCCCTCAGCGACTACCAATGACCGCCGCAGCCCTATTCACTCTGCTCCGACGTATTGGTCCACCGCGATGCTGGCCTCAGCCTCAGCCTCAGCCCGAGCCAGCGAGACGGTCGCCGAACTCATCCCCCAGCGCAGTGACTGCGCCGGAGATTCCCTCAGCTCCCCGTGCACGAGCTCGTCCCACGTGAGGTTCAGCACCCAGAAAGACGACCTGTGGGTTCGGGCGGGTTGAATCTGACTCGGCTACCGACTGTGCGCCCGGAGTCTGGCGCACGCCCGATGGCGGCGGTCAACTGACTCGATGAGAGCGCCGTGCTTTCCACCGCTAACTCAGCGCGAATCATCACAACTCATCCGGGAAGACTCCAGTCGGCACCACAATTTTCCCATTCTTGTTGACGAGGAAGAACTCGCGCCCTGCGCCGACCTTGATGTCGAAACGAGCTATCACTGTCTTGTCCACGTGCTCCATCTTGAACACGTGGGGCTCGGTGCCGATTTTCTTCAGAACCTTCTTGATATAGGCGTTGCTGAGGCCGGGTGTTCTACACCAGCGATGAGAGCACTAAGGTCGATTGGATCCACCGGTCGGACTTGGCAGACCTCAAAGCGGTCACTTTGTGACTCCTCAGCAGGTGAGACTGACGACCGAGCCCGCGCCACTCACCGAACTCCTCCGACATCCCCCGTCAGATGATGGAGAACGGCGGTGATCGCATCCTTCAAACAACAACTCTCCATACTGGCGACAACCTTGTACTCATCGGGGAGGTGATCTGCCAGTTCTAACTCTATGTAGTAGCACTCGGAAGGCTGCGCCCACGTGCTGACGTACGCGAGGCGTCGAGGAGCCAAGGGGCTCACTATTCCGATAGCGCACCGATCACCTACCCAATGGTCCTTTACCTCCCAGTCTTGGAACTTTACTTCCAGCGCACGGAGAAATATTTTGACCGATTCATCTTTGCCGTCGACATCGTATTTCACTTTCGCGCGAACCGCCCATCTACCAGCAGCTTTCGCGCCATTTTGGAAGACGTGATCGCTTCTTCCACAGTCATACCCCTGACCTCGCTTCCCAATCGTCCCCAGATCGACGCCAGGCGATACTTGGAGATGAATTCCTCGACCGGCATGTCGAGGCTGTTCAGCACCTGGCGCGTCGTGGGGCTGGAGGCATTCATCTTAAGCTTTCGAGCGATCTGCTCAGCTCGCGAAGCGGCTCCAAGGCTCTTGCCGATCGGATGAGATTTCGGGAGTACGCGGTTCGTCGTGCCCTGGACTGTGGCGACCTGGCCCGTCGGCTTTTCGGTCGGTGGGCATTTGTACTGGCCGCGGAGCTTCGCGGGAAGGTGCGGCACGATGTTCTTGTCGAGCCATTGGACGACCTTCGTCTTCTCGAAGATCGTGCCGCCGGCCTTGCCGAGCCCGCCCATGGTGAGGGTGGTGCCGAAGCCCCAGGCGAAGTCTTTGCCTGTGTCGCCCAGGAGTCTTCCTCATCCCAGATGAGGGAGTTGAGGTAGCCGCCGGCGGCGTTGCCGCCGCCTGCGCAGGCGGCCATTGCCCAGATGCCGCCCCCGGCGCAGAGCCCGGCCGGCCCCTCCCGAAAGACCGCCCTGAATCGCGCCCTTTCCGACGCCTTCTCAGGTCTCACTCCAGTCGCCGCCTTGCTGCATGGCGAGGTGCGCCGAGACCGCTTTCAAGGGGAAGACGACGATGAGGACCACCTGTGGGTGGTCCTCATCCCGGCTGACGCCGATGTCGCTGTGGTGGAGCCGCTGGTCACGCGGTACGACGGCTGGCTCCCCGGCGTACAGGGTAATTCCCAGCCGCCCGCCGAGCCTCAGCCACTTCGACGGCTCCGAAGCGGCTGAAAGGGACGAGTGATGTTGGGTAGCAGGCCTGGCCGGCTACCACCGACCAAGTTTGCGATGCGCTGCCCTCAGATTATTCGGAGGAGTGGTCGATTATGGATGGCAGACGCGAAAAGATTTTCTTGATCGCCGCTGACATTTTGCCTTCGAGTTCCGTGAATCGAAGAATTTCCATCTCATTAACCAAACCACCGAGCAGTCGCTCCTGCTCGGAGGCCAACTTCTGCAGCCACCCAAGCAGCAGATAGCTCGGAGTAGTTGAGGGGTCGTCTTGGTCGTAGAGACGTGCGCCTGCGCCAGTTTTTTTGACGATCACACACGCGAGAAAAAGATCCAACAAATTCCATCGTCAGGCGAGGTCGAGCGCTGATCAAGAACCTCCTTGATATCCGCAATCTCAACCTCATCCCCGACAAGCGCGGACATTTCACTGACGATTTCACTAATATCCAGCAAATCACTCTCATCGAGCTCGCTCAACTGAAAGCGCAGTACGATTCGCCTGCCGTCGACCTCCACGCCCATGGCCAGCGCATGCAGCGGAATCTGCCCGCGCGAGGACTCGACAGTTTGCGCTATAATATAATTCTCCCAAACCGGGGATTCCGCCGGATCATCCGGAGTTGGTAGCCTCATGGCTTCCAACTCGGGTCGTGCGGAACGACACTCGGAGACTTAATACCTTTGATGAAAAATACGTGAGTCGCCTGCTTGGGGAAGCCAGCCCGTCGATTCACATTGAAACCGGTGACACTGTTCACGCGCACAACTATATCAGCACCCTTCACCCCGAGAACCTCGGCAGATCCATCGTGGAAAGCATCAATGACTCGCTGGGCGTCATCGGCGGAGTTGAAGTAGCTGCCGTTCTTGTATTCCTTCGCGCCGAGAACATGGCGCCCCTGCCGCTGCACACTGATTCTCTTGCCCACCGACGAGCGGTCGATAGTGACGCCCTTCCCAGTCGTGATGAACCGGGCAGGCCCTGCTGACGGCGTTTCAGCCGGCGGACACTGGTATTGTCCGCGGAGGTGGGCAGGCAGGTGTGGCCTGATGTTCTTTTTGACCCAATTCGCGCTCGCTTGGGCCGCTCGCGTGTTCTTGAATAAATTCTTGCCCGCCTTGCCGAGCCCTCCGAGGGTGAGGGTGGCACCGAAGCCCCAGGCGAAGTCTTCGCCTGCGTCGCCCCAGGAGTAGTCGTCGCCCCAGATAAGGGAGTTCAAGTAGCCGCCAGCAGCGTTGCCCGCGCCTGCGCAGACAGCCATTGCTGCTAGCCCGCCGCCAGCGCAGAGGCCGGCGGCCCCTCCCGACAGAGCACCCTGGATTGCGCCCTTGCCTGCGCCTTCCCACGTTGCGCCCCAGTCGCCGCCGCTCTCCTTGTAGGCGCTGACGCCGCCGGAGATTCCACCGACTACGCCGCCGACTACTGCACCGACCGCGCCACAGATCCAGCAGGCTCCGGAGGGGTCTGTGAAGTTCAGGGGGTTGTTGTAGCCGTACGAGTAGTTCTGGATGAAGCCGTCGCGTGGCGAGGCTGAGACGGGGTCAGGGCCGGTGAAGCGGCCTTGGGTTGCGTCGTAGTCGCGGAGGCGTACGTCGTACAGGTTGGTTTTGGTGTCCTGGTACTGGCTGTGGAAGCGCAGGGGGTTGGTGGACATGGCGCCGGTGGGCGCCGCAATCGGGGTGCCGATGGGGTCCCAGGTTGCAGTGCCGGTCAGGGCTGTGCCGGTGCTGGTGGTGTCGGTGATCGAGCCTTGGTAGTCGCCGAGGAGCCAGGTCGGGGTGGTGCCGACGGTGTCGATGAAGGCGCCGCCCAGGCCACTGACAGGGTCGTTGGCCCATCGGTGCGTGGTCGTCCCGGCGCTGTTGGCTTCGGTGATGCGGATCGGGAGGGAACCGACGGTGTCCCACGTCCACTTGGACTGCAGTGCGCCGTCGGCGCTGGAGGTGAGGCGGTTGCCGGCTTCGTCGTAGGTGTAGTCGATGACGGTGCCGGCGGTGGTGGTCGTCTGGGCGAGGTTGCCGTCGAGACGGTAGGTGAATGCCTCTGTGCCGGCCGGCGAGCCACGGTTCTTCAGGTAGCCGTTGCCGTCGTAGGTACTGGTGGTGACGCTGGTTCCGGTGGTCTCGGTCTGGACCCTGTCGTCGGCGTCTACGACTGTCGTGGTGACTACGTCGGCCTGACCCGGAGTGGCCTCGGTGGTTGTCTTGCGGTTGCCGCTGGCGTCGTAGGTGTACTGCGTACTAGGTGCACCATCACAGGTGACGGTGACCGACGACGGCGTACAGAAGCTCGTGAGTTGTCCGGCAGCGTCGTAGCCGTAGAGGCTGCGTTTGACTGTGCTCCCGCGGGTCGTGTCGGTCTTGGTGGGTCTGCCCGCGTTGTCGTAGGCAACCGTTTGGGACATGAGCGCGGTGCCGGAGCGGCCATGCTCGATCTTGGTGAGTTGGCCGGCGTCGTCGTAGGTGCGATCGGTGACCAGCCCACCCGCGTCGGTCTTCTTCAGGTGACCGGCCGCGTCGTAGGTGTAGGCCGTCGCGATCGGTGTGGCGATCGAACCGCCGCTGAGGGTCGAACCTGCGACGAGCCCGTCGGCGTCGTAGGTGAACGCCTGGGACCGGCCGTCCGGGTAGGTTCGCTTGGCGAGCCGTCCTTGGGGGTCGTGAGCGTAGGTGAAGGCCGCGGAGCCGCGGGTGAGGTCGGTGACTCGGCCGGCCTTGTCGTAGTTGTACGCGGTCGAAGCGGCTCCCGCGGTGACTGTCTTCGGACGGCCGGCTACGTCGTAGGTCGAGGTGACGTCCGGGGTGCTGTCGGAGTAGTCGACCTTGGTGGTGCGGCCGAGGTTGTCGTAGGTGTAGGACACCGATCCGGCAGGCAGCGTCGTCGAGGCGACTGCGCCGGATGGTGTGTAGGCCATGCGGGTCTCGCGACCGGTCGGAGTCACGTTGGGCGAGTCGGCCGGCCGCGTCGTAACTGCTGCACGGCGAGGTGCGGCGAGACCGATTCCAAGGCGAAGACGACGATGAGGACCACCCGTGGGTGGTCATCATCCCGTCTGACGCCGATCCAGCTCAGGTAGCCAAGTTGGTGATGAAGTACGCCGGTTGGCTCGATGGTGGCGACACCGGAGCGCCCTCGCCCGTTGAGCCGCCGCCCCTTCCCACTGCTCCAAAAACGGTGAAAAGAGGCCAATTCTCGCGTTGGTGGCCGACCACAACTCAACTTCAGTCGCTATCCACCCGCTTGCACCGGATTCGGAACATGCGGACCAACGCTCCGGCCCGTCATGCTCAACCCACCTGCTGGAATCCCGCGCCACCATCCACTGGCGGCCGGTAATGCTTCCCCGAAGTGGCATCGCGAGCCTTGTTCATCGTCCTCTGAGGCCAATTTTTGCTTGGATGATATAAAAATCTCGCTGACTAGCAGCCACCAGCATGTCCGCCAAAGTTCGGCTTACCAAGAATTCATGGTAACTGTTGAGCCCGTCACCGAACCATTCTGGCGATGCACTGATATCCACATCAAGGCCATCCGAAATAGTTGCCTGCGGGAGTTCTTCGCGATCCAGTGGATACCAGCGAAAGATTCCGCAGTCATCACAAGATTGCCCGGCTGAACCATGTTTGGCGACCGTTCGAGTTGTGAGCTCGGCAGGAGAAAACCAAACTCCTTGAGCAACCGGCATCTTGATCTGGAAGGCTAGCGATCCACCAGGGCCCCGCCACTCGATGGGCACAAGTTCGACATTGAGCCCAGCCTCAGCGATACTGCGCGCCAGTTGCTCGTCTACGCAAAGCTCGTTGTACCTCCAATAGGGCACCCAGGCGCCGTCGAACTTCGATCGAGCGGTTCGCGATAACACCAAAGACCCTTGTTGCGGCACCAGCGGAATACCACATCCGCGACACCAACCTTCGGGCCCGTACATCGGATCGAGGCCCAGTGACGCCTCAGGCCAGGGGTTTCCCCGATTCCGCTTCAGTTCCAGCCATACATATTCCACGATATCTCTCCGCATCTGTCCTACTTCAGACCCAAGGCCTTGAGGAACTCCGGATAGTTAGCATAGATCGTGCTGGCGGCGGCCTCGATGCTGGCCACTGTCGCAGTCCGCGTGCCCTTGCCACGCGGGATCAACGCCGCCCAAGCATTCGTGAACTTCCGGTGCTCTGCTCTGGTAAGAACGACAGTTGCCCATTCATTGGTATTAGTGCCCAGTTTCTTGCCCATCTGAGCCAGAAACCGCTGCTCAATCAGGTGATGCGCCTCGATGGCTCCGCCTTGGCCAGCTGTCACCTTCTTGAGAACCCTATAGGGCTGCACACCATGTGTTGAGGCGTGCATAAGTTGCGAGTAGGAGGACTGTGACTGTGTGGCGGTCGCCGGCAGCTCGCGCGGCGCGCACTTGAACAATCCTCTCAGCTTCTTGGCCACCGGGCCGACTATGTTGTGGGAGATCCACTCGTTGGCTTTGGCCTTCTTGAAGAGATAGCCGGCGAGCTTGCCGGTGAGACGGCCCCCGAACTCGCCGATGACTCCACCACCGAAGTCAGCGCCGGCATCATGCCAGCTATACGAGGTGCCGTAGATGAGAGAGTTGGCGTACCCACCTGCGACATTACCGAGGCCTGCACCGATGACTGCGCCGCCGAGGCCGCCGAGAAGGAAACCTGCGGCGCCTCCGGCTCCGGCGAGGCCTCCCTGGAGGGCGCCCTTACCAACTCCCTTCCACGTCTGGCCCCAGTCGCCGCCGCTGCTGCGGTAGGAACTAACACCTTCGACGGCACCCCCGACAGCCGCGCCGACGAGAGCACCGACACCAACAACGACGCACCAAGGGCAAGCACCAGATGGGTCGGCAAAAATCAGCGGATTATTGGACCCATAGGCGTAGTTCTGGCTGAAGCCGGCCTTGCTGTCGGCAGGAGCTGGATCTGGGCCGGTAAAACGTCCTTGGTTTGCGTCGTAGTCGCGGGCGCGGATGTCGTAGAGACCAGTCTTGGCATCCTTGTACTGGCTGTGAAAGCGCAGAGGATTGGCGGACATGTCACCAGTCGGTACGCCGATCTGTTCCCCGAAGGGGTCGAGAGCGGCAGTGCCGGTCAGCGCGGCGCTGGTACCGGCTGTATCGGTGATCGAGCCTTGGAAGTCTCCCAGTAGCCAGGTGGGCGATGCGCCGACCGTGTCGATGAAGGCGCCACCGAGAGCCGTGACCGGGTCATTTGTCCATTGGTGCGTCGTCGTCCCGGCGCTGTTGGCTTCGGTGATGCGGATCGGGAGCGAGCCGACGGTGTCCCACGTCCACTTGGACTGCAGTGCGCCGTCGGCGCTGGAGGTGAGGCGGTTGCCGGCTTCGTCGTAGGTGTAGTCGATGACGGTGCCGGCGGTGGTGGTCGTCTGGGCGAGGTTGCCGTCGAGACGGTAGGTGAATGCCTCTGTGCCGGCCGGCGAGCCACGGTTCTTCAGGTAGCCGTTGCCGTCGTAGGTACTGGTGGTGACGCTGGTTCCGGTGGTCTCGGTCTGGACCCTGTCGTCGGCGTCTACGACTGTCGTGGTGACTACGTCGGCCTGACCCGGAGTGGCCTCGGTGGTTGTCTTGCGGTTGCCGCTGGCGTCGTAGGTGTACTGCGTACTAGGTGCACCATCACAGGTGACGGTGACCGACGACGGCGTACAGAAGCTCGTGAGTTGTCCGGCAGCGTCGTAGCCGTAGAGGCTGCGTTTGACTGTGCTCCCGCGGGTCGTGTCGGTCTTGGTGGGTCTGCCCGCGTTGTCGTAGGCAACCGTTTGGGACATGAGCGCGGTGCCGGAGCGGCCATGCTCGATCTTGATGAGTTGGCCGGCGTCGTCGTAAGTCCGGTCGCTGGTCAAGCCGCCCGCATCAGTCTTCTTCAGGTGACCGGCCGCGTCGTAGGTGTAGGCCGTCGCGATCGCTGCGGCGATCGAGCCACCGCTGAGCGTCGAGCCCGCGACGAGCCCGTCAGTGTCGTAGGCGAAAGCTTGGGATCGACCGTCTGGATAGGTCCGCTTGGACAGTCTGCCCTGAGCGTCGCGCGCGTAGGTGAAGACCGCAGCACCACGAGTGAGACCTGTGACTCGTCCAGCCTTGTCGTAGTTGTAAGCGGTAGATGCAGATCCAGCCGTAACGATCCTCGGACGGCCTGCAGCGTCGTAAGTCGAGACGACATCAGGGGTGCTGTCGGAGTAGTCGACCTTCGTCGTACGGCCGAGATTGTCATAGGTGAACGACACCGACCCCGCGGGCAAGGTCGTTGAGGCAACCGCGCCCGACGGTGTGTACGCCATCCGCGTCTCACGACCGGTAGGCGTGACATTGACAGCTAGACGTCCGGCCGCGTCGTAGGTGTTGACGTAGGCGCCATTGCGAGGCGTAGTGGTTTTGGTGAGATTGCCCGTCTTGTCGTACTCATAAGTGGTTAATGCACCGGTCGCCGTCTTGACCGAGCTCAACTGACCGAGCGAGTCATAGGTGTAGGCGGCCTTTCCGCCGGCCGGATCGGTGACCGACGCTATCTGTCCAACCGGATCGTAGGCGGTGACAACAGCACGTCCTATCGGGTCGATCGACTTGATCTGCTGCCCATTGGCGTCGTACTCGTAGAAGGTGGTCTTCCCCAAAGGATCGGTCGTGGACACGACCTGACCATCGTCGTCGTACGCGGTGACGCTCGCGCGGCCTGACTTGCTTCGTACTCGGGTCTGCTGCCCTGCTTTGTCGAAGGTGGCCGTTGTCGTGACGCCTGCAGACGTGCTGGTGACAATCCGGCCAAGTTTGTCGTAGGTCTGGGATGCCTTCACCCCGGTCGGATCCGTTGTCTCCAGAACCTGACCTAGGACGTCGTACGTGGTAGTGGTCGTGCTCATGTCCGGGTTGGTGATCTTCACCGGCCGACCTTGGTCGTCATAGGTCGTAACGGTGGCCAGTTTCTTAGTCGGACTATTTGGGTCCGACACCAAAGTGTGGGTCAGCTGGCCTTCGGCGTCGTAGGTGAACCGGGCCGTGTACTTTTCCCGGGTCGCCGCGTCGGCGCCGGAGACATTGCCCTCAGGTCCGACAGTCGAGGCCAGTTCGCCGGTCACGCCGTCATAGATGTTGATAGTCTTCGCGCCACCGGGAGCAGTGTTGGTGACCAGCCGACCGGCGGTGTCGTACTCGCTCGTCGTCACGCGCCCTTCGGGGTCGGTGACCTTTGAGACCTGACCGGACGCGTCGTATTCGTACTTCGCGACACCACCGCCGCGGTCCGTGACGGTCAGCAGCCTGCCCAGCGCGTCGTAAGTCTTTGTCGTCACCCGGTCGAGCTGGTCGGTGTGGGTGAGGACGTTGCCGAAGGGGTCGTAGGTCCAGTGTTCGGTGTTCTGCTCGATGACCGCAGGAGTCGCGCCCGCGATGTTGCCGAGCGGATTGGTCTGCGACAGGCGCCGGTGCTTGGCGTCGAAGGTCGACGTGACTACTGCGCCGCCCGGGCTGACGACCTTGATCGGGTCGCCCTTGGCGTTGTAGGTGAACGTCGTGACCTTGCCGAGCTGATCGGTGCTGGTGGCAACCTGTCCGAGCGCCGTGTAGGTCTGCGACGTGGTCGACAAGTCAGGGAACGTCGTCTTCAGCAGCTGGCCGCTCGCGTCGTACTCGTACTTCGTTTCGTTGCCAGCAGCATCCTTGTACGACGTGACGCGGTTGCCGGTGTCGTAGGTCCACTGCTCGAAAGCGCCCGCAGCGTCCGTCGTCCCAGTGGGCAGGTACTGCTTGAGCAGGTTGCCGCGCGTGTCGTACTCGCTGCGGGTCAGCTCCTGGCCAGGGCTGGTAGAGGCCGTGACGTGGTTGTTCGACCCGTAGTACAGGTCTTCCGACCGTCCGTCGCCGCCGACATGGGAGACCAGGACATTGCCTTGGTAGATGTCTTGCGTCTTCACACCCGCCGGGTCAGTAATCGTCGCCGTCTCGGAGGCCGCGTCCCAGCTGAACGTCCAGGTGCCGCCGGACTCGTCGATCTGCGAGATCGCCCGCTTGGTGACCGGGTCGTACGTCGTCCGTGCGCTGACCGCGCCGGTCGGGTCGGTGATGCTGTTCAGGAACCCGACGGTCGCGTCGTAGCCGTAGGTCGTGGTCTTGCCGTCGATGCCCTTGACCGACGTGAGCTGACCGGCGGTGTAGCCGTACTCCGCGACATCGCCCGTCGAGGCCGTGATCTTGCTGATCAGCGCGCCGTTCCAGGTGATCGTGAACGTCTGCGTGAGGTCATCCGTGATCGTGGCGAGCTTGCCGCCGGAGTACGCCAGGGACACGCCACGGCCCTGGGGGTCGCGGTCGGCGACGAGCTGACCGGTCGCGTTGAAGGTCATCGTGTCGCCGGCGATGTTGGTCAGCACCCAGCCGCCGCCGGACTTGTCGGTCAGCTTGGCGGTGACACCGGGGTCAGGCGAGACATAAGCAGTGCCCGACTTCGTGTACTTCGTGACGCCGCCAGTGCCGTTGCGGATGTCGATCGAGGTGTCCGCGTTCTTGGTGAGCGCCACGTCGTACCCGAAGGTCCAGCCCTTCCCGAACGAACCGACATGCTCGTCGAGGCTGTTGTAAGTCCTGGTCGAAGTCAGCGAGCGACCCGGACCTGCCACCGCGAGATCGGTGAAGTACTCAGTCAACGACCCCGTCGCGGTGTTGACCGGATCAGCGGCCAGGCGCGTGTTGACCATGCCGCGGCCGTCCCAGCACGAACAGCCCCACGTACGGCGCAACGGTTGCGGGTTCGGTCCGCCGTACCCGCTCTGCGAAATGCTCTTCAGGAAGATCGACCGCGCGCCGTCACTCTTGGAGACATCGACACCGTTACCGCCGGTGTAGTCGCGCTCCTCCATCGTCGCCCAGTCGCTGATCGCCGTCCCGTCGGCGGTCAGATGCTTGAACTCGCCACCGTCGGAGCCGAATCGGTAGAGCTTCGAGCGATCGGAGTACAGCTGGTAGTCGGTGAACTGCTGCGTCTCGTCACCCAACTGCTTGCGCAGATGGTTGTTGTGGAACACGTTGTTCTCACCCGACGAGCCCGACCACTTGACCGCCTTCTTCCCAGCCGCCCACCAGATCGGGTACCAGTCCGAATCGTCCGGATCCGAGCCACCCTCACCACCACAGTTGGTCTGGCAGTTGGCCGACTTGTGCTCGTAGGGAACAGTGACCTCGTTCAGCTCGAACAGGTTGTTCCGCTCGAAACCACCGTGCAGGTTGAGGTCGGAGTCGAAGCTGTTCGCGATCGCGACGTTGCCGCTGGACGACCACTGGAACGTGAAGTGGCGCAGGTCGCGCGTGGTGTTCCCGGCGTACACCGAATCCCAGACCCGGGAGCCGCGGAAGTAGCCGTTGCCGCCCTTGCCCTTGTTCCACGAGCCTTCGAGCAGGTTGTCGATCACCGAGATGTTGGCCGCGGCCTCGGTCACGATCGGGTGCGATCCGGTCATCTCCGAGTGCACGTTGCGGACCCAGGAGTTGTTGACCCACTTGAGCACGATGCCGTGCATCGCCGCGGCCGGGTCCATGTTGCCGTAGTTGTGCTTGGCCGATTCCTTGTCCAGCCCGGGCATCACCTGGGTGAAGGACAGGTCCTCGATCCCGACACCGGTGACCGGGTCGAGGATCGGCGACACCTTCGACGGGAACACCGAGCCGTTGAGCGGGTCCGAACCGTCCGACGTCGAGTTGACCGGCAGGTCGTACTCGAGCGGCTTGTCCAGCGTGATCGTCGCGGCCAGCGGATCACCCGACACCACCATGAACAGCTGCTGACGCATGTGCAGGTTCTCCAACGGAAACTCCGTCGGCGTCGCCTGCATGCTGTCGTAGAACTTCTTCGAGTTGGCGGCCATCACGTTGACCATGCCGCCGACCTTGATGTTGTCGAACGACGTACCGGGAGCCAGCTGGATGACCTTGTCGCCCTTGCGAGCGCTGTAGTTGGTGTCGCCCGCCTTGCCACCCACCAGCGCACCGTTGGTCCAGTGCACGTTGACCGTGCCCTCGAACAGGTCCTTGCGGTTCGGCGCCGCCGCCGCGAACTGCTCGGCGTACTTCGGAGCGACCGCCCGCGACTGCACCCGGATCATGCCGCGACCCGGCCAGATCCAGCCGCCGTTCGCCTCACCCGACGTCATCGCGTCGAGATCCCAGCGCGAACCGTCCTTGGTGACCTTGTCGTACCGCGTGTTGGCATCCGGCGCGAACACCAGCTGCGTACCACCGGTACCAACGCCCGCGCCACGCAGCAACATGTAGTCGGCGTCGAGGTGCAACTCCTTGCTCAGGTTGATCTTGCCCGCGGGCAGCATCACCTTGGCCATCGAGTCGATCCGGCTGGTCGGCGAGCAGTCCGTGCGAATGTGATCGATGACCGCCTGCAGCGCGTTCGTGTCGTCCACGTTGTCGTTCGGGATCACGTTGTACGTCGACTGCACCACGGCCGCCGTCAGGTTGCAGGCAGCGTCACTGCGGTAGTTCGACGGCGCCGGCAACGGCGTACCGCCACCGAAACCGGCCTTGCTCCAGTCATAGACGCCCGAGATCGGCGTACGGCGATTGTCGGCCGTCGCCCACAGGTTCTCGATCGCCGGACCAGGCTCCTCGTCGACCGGCGGCGCAAGACGGAAGTCCGGCATCGTTCCGACCGTGAAGACCGCGGTCACGTCCTTGGTCGCACCGGTGCCGGAGTTGACCACCCAGCGAGCCTTCAGCTTGTGCTGACCGTTCGCCGTCGTCACCGTGAACTGGTGCGGCGGGGCCGTGCTCTTACCGACATAGCTGTCGTCCAGCAGCCAGGTCACGTCACCGGAAACGCCGACCGGGTTCGACAACACCGCGGTGAACGGCGAGTTGACCTTGCCCGCGTGCAAAGGCGTGCCACCCGACGACAGGAACGGCCCGTCCTGGACGTTGGCGGAGGCAACAACCTCCTTCGCCTGCTGATTCGACGGATCGACCCAGGTCGCCTTGACCTGATGCGAGCCGGCACCGGTGGTGATGTTGGCCTGGAACGGCGACGAGGTGTCCTTCACGACCAGAGCGCCGTCGAGCAGGAACGTGACCCCGCCTGGGATCGACGTCGGCACACCGGCCAGGTCGGCCCGGAACGGCGAGTTGACCGTCGCGCCCTGCAGCGGCTCGCTGCCGGCCATCAAGGTCGGCTGCGTCGGCGTAGATCCCACCGTGAAGTTGGCGAAGGTCTCGGCCGTCGCGCCGGTGGTGGGGTTGATGACCCACCGTGCCTTCAGCTTGTGCGGACCGGCCGTGTACGTCGCCGAGTACCCATGGGGTGGAGTTGGCGTCTTGGCCGCGAACTTGTCATCGACCAGCCACGTCACCTCACCCGTCGCCGCCGCCGCGTCGGTGAGATCAGCCTTGAACGTCGCCGGCTGCGTCGAGCCCGCCAACGCGACACCCGCCACCGTGAGCGTCGGCGTACCGGCAGCCGACGCGAGTGGAGTGACCTTGACCAGCCCCGCCACCAGCAGAGCAACCGCGACCGCGATGGCCACGATTTTGGGCAGGGCAAAGCGACGGAACCGACCAACCACGAGAACTCCCCCTCATCAGCACCCCGAGGTGCAGCCGCCCGGGACGTAGGCAGCCGGATCAGCTTGGGGTCCGTGGGAGTGCCGGGCAAGGGAGATCGGCGAAGTTGCAGCAACGTGCAGTTGCGCTGTGAACAGCAGCCGTCCGTAGGTCGGCGAACCCGCCAACTTCATTGACTCAGGCAGTGCTGCTCAGCTAGATGTGATGTCCAGGAAGGTTGTCCCGTGTTGCGGCGGTGAGTCGGTGTGACAGGTGAAGGCCTCCGGTTGTGAAGTGGAGCTGTCTAGTTCACCGCTTCACCACACCGGAGGCCTTCGTGTCCCACGTTAACGCGACTTTGACCCCCCGCACCCGGCTACGGCTCGCGCGTCTGATCGTCGATCAAGGCTGGAGCTGTGCCGCGGCGGCGAAAATGTTCATGGTCGCAGCCAAAACGGCGCGCAAATGGGCCCAGCGGTACCGCGCCGAAGGACCTGCAGGGATGGCTGACCGCAGCTCCCGCCCGCGCCGCAGCCCCTTCAAGACCCCGCCACACCTGGTACGCCGGATCGTGCGGTTGCGGTGGCGCCACCGGCTCGGCCCGGTACAAATCGCCGGCCGCCTCGGCCTGCCCGCCTCCACCGTCCATGCAGTACTGGTGCGCTGCCGAATCAACCGGCTGTCCCGGATCGACCGGGTCACCGGCGAACCCCTGCGCCGCTACGAACACGACTATCCCGGATCGCTGATCCATGTCGATGTCACCAAATTCGCCAACATTCCCGACGGCGGCGGCTGGCGCTACCTGGGCAAACAACAAGGCGACAAAAACCGTGCCGGCACCGCGCTACGGACCGGACGCACCGCCAAAGGCCACCCCAACATCGGTACCGCGTTCGTGCACACCGTCATCGACGACCACTCCCGCCTCGCCTACGCCGAAATCCACACCAACGAGAAAGCCAGCACCGCCACCGCAGTACTCCAACGCGCCGTCGCCTGGTTCACCCACCACGGCGTCACCGTCGAACGCGTCCTGTCCGACAACGGATCCTGCTACCGCTCCCACGCCTGGCACGACACCTGCACAGCACTCGCCATCACCCCGAAACGCACCCGGCCCTACCGGCCACAAACCAACGGCAAAATCGAACGCTTCCACCGCACCCTGGCCGACGGCTGGGCCTACGCCCGGCTCTACAACTCAACCAACCAACGCAACACAGCCCTACCCGGCTGGCTCCACTTCTACAATCACCACCGAGCCCACTCCGCCATCGGAGGCAAACCACCAATCAGCCGACTGACCAACCTCCCTGGACATCACAACTAGAGGATCCACGCATCGGCGACGCGTCCGCGAGGTGGGGCAGGCTCAATTCCCGTCCTGCCCCACGCGGCGTTCGGGCTAGCGGGGCCAGAGTTGGTGGACTGTGCCGGCGGCGCCGCCGCCGCGGCGTTTCGGTTCTGCGGAGGCCAGGTAGCCGCCGCCGGGGAGTACTTCGAGGGCTGCGACGGCGCCGATCTCGGCGGCTGAGGTGAGGGCGTCACCGGCTGGGACGAGGGTGTGGCCGTAGGGCTTGAGGCTGGTGCCGTAGGCGTCGATGAACGAGGGTTCCGCGGTGACGTTCGCCGTGTTGCGCTGGGAGGCTCGGGGAGCGGCGACGGCCTCGGGGAGCGTCATGCCTCGGTCGAGCCGGTTGGTCAGGGTCTGGAGGACGGTGGTGATGATGGTCGAGCCGCCGGGCGAGCCGAGGGCGAGGAAAGGCTTGCCGTGCTTCAGGACGATGGTCGGCGACATCGAGGAGCGGGGCCGCTTGAGCGGCTGGATCCGGTTCGGGTCGGCGGCGTCGTAGACGGTCGAGAAGTCGGTCAGTTCGTTGTTCAGCAGGAAGCCACGCCCCGGCACGGTGATGCCGGAGCCGCCGGTCTGCTCGATGGTCAGCGTGTAGGAGACGACGTTGCCCCACTTGTCCGCCGAGACCAGGTGCGTCGTCGACAGGCCTTCGGTGTCGGGCTTCTCTGGCGAAGCGACCGGGGTCGGGCAACCGGAGTACGAGCCGTCCGCCGAACCAGGCGCGAGCGGCTTGACCGAGGCCTTCGCCGGGTCGATCAGGCAGGAACGCTCGGCGCCGAAGCCCTTCGACAACAGCTCCTTGGTCGGCACGTTCACGAACGCCGGGTCGCCGACGTACTTGCCGCGGTCGGCGAACGACAGCGCGGACGCCTCCAGGTAGGAGTGCAGCGCCTGCGGAGTCGACTGTTTCGAGAGCTTCAGCGGGGTGAGGATATTGAGGGCCTCGCCGACCGTCGTACCGCCCGAGGAGGACGGGGCCATGCCGTAGACGTCGAGCCCGTCGTACCGGACCTTCGTGGGCTCGCGGTTGATCACCTTGTACTTCGCCAGGTCGCCCGTCGTCAGATGCCCGGGCATCACCGGCAGGGTCGCGCCGGGGGCCTTCGGCGGTGTCTTGACGGCCGTCTCGATCTCCTTGGCCAGCGGCCCGGTGTAGAACGCCGACGGCCCCTTCTTGCCGATCAGTTCGTAGGTCCTGGCGAGCTCCTTGTTCTTGAAGACCGAGCCGACCACCGGAGCGTCTCCGTTGGGCAGGAACAGCTTCGCCGTCGGCGTGATCGCCGAGAAGCGGGCCTTGTTGTCGAGGGTCTGGTTGCGGAAGGTCTGATCGATCACGAAACCCTTGTCGGCGAGCTCCACGGACGGCTTCAGCGCCTTGCCCAGCGAGAGTGTGCCCCACGAGCGCAGGGCCGAGTCCCAGGTCGCCAGCGTGCCCGGCGTACCGACCGAGACGCCGGACGTCACCAGGTCGGGGAAGAACGTGTACGCCTTGCCGGTGGCCGGGTTGATGAAGGCGTCGTTCGGCATCGCCTTCGGTGCCGTCTCACGACCGTCGATCGTGTACACCTTGCGGTTCTTCGCGCTGTAGTAGACGAAGTAGCCGCCACCACCGATACCGGCGGAGTACGGCTCGGTCACCCCGAGGGCGGCCGCGGTCGCCACTGCCGCGTCGACAGCGTTGCCGCCGCGACGCAGCACGGACAGGCCGATGGCGGTGGCGTCGGCGTCGACGGACGCGACCGCGCCGCCGAACCCGATCGCGGTGGCGTTCTTGGCGGGCGGCCGCGGGGTGTGATGGCCGCTCTGGGCGGCGGTAGCGGTACTGGCGGACAGGCCGGTCAGTACCAGTGCACCCGCTGTCAGGGTGGCGGCCAGGCGTTTCGGGGTCACGGGTCCTCCGCGAAATCGGCGTACAGGGACAGGGCCTGCCTACCGTCTTCACGGCGTGTCCGCCAGTCCTGGCGCGTCTCCGGGCGCGTGTCGCGGCGCCGCGCGGGTGTCAGTTGACCGAGCAGGACGCCATGAAACGGCGCAGGAGGTCGTCGTTCCAGTCCAGGTTGCCGGCCGGCAACTGGACCAGCAGCCAGCGCTCACCGAGCAGCACCTGCCCGGTTTCGCGGCCACCTGTCTGCCCGAGGTGGAACACCTTGCCGCCGGCCGAGGTCACCCGGGTGGCGGTCAGGCTCAGGGCCTGCGGCTCGGCCCGGAGCTCCAGCCCGTCGTTCTCCCCGAGGTCACCGGTTCGCATGGTGGGCGGCGCCAGCAGGACGTGGTCGGTGCCGACCGGTTGCTGCGGCGTCCAGCCCTGCGGTGTCAGGGAGCAGGTGATGCTGTTCCAGGCTTCTCTGTTGGTGACCAGCGAGACGGCCGGGCCGGAGTACAACTCGATCTCGCCGTCGGAGTCCTGCACGCTCGGTGTGGCCACGGGCTTCGTGGCCGATCCGGTGACCGATGCCGGTGCGGCCTCGCCGGCACCGCCCGCGACCTGCGACTGATCGCCGCCCCACCACTTGAGCTGACCGAGAGCGAGTACGGCGGTGGTCGCCGCGGCGATGCACAGCACGCCCGTGACCCGGCGGCGCGCCCTGATCCGGCGCAGCGCGCGACGGCCCCGCGCCACGTCCGCGTCCACGTCGGCCGGCGGGATGCCGTCGACCGAACGGTCGGCGAACTCCGCCAGCAGCTTCTTCACGTCGTCCACTTCTCAGTGCTCCCCGTCGCCGGATCCGTGGCCGGATCGTCGGCCATCAGGTCCTTCAGTCGTTTCAGTGCTTTCGCGGTCTGGCTCTTCACGGTGCCTTCGGTGCACTCCAGGATCCGGGCGCAGGTGGCCACGTCGAGATCCTCGAAGTACCTGAGCACCAGCACGGCCCGCTGTCGCGGCGCCAGGTCGAGCAGCGCCTTGCGGACCAGAAGGGTGTCCACCGGATCGGTCTGCTCCGGCGATCTCGGCTCGAACGTCTCGGCGGTCACCACCTCGGGGTGGCGGCCGGCCCGGCGGCGTTCGTCCAGGAAGGCGTTGACCAGGATGCGGTGCGCGTACGGCCCGGCGCCTTCGTGCCGGATCCGGTGCCAGTGCACGTAGACCCGGGTGCAGGCGGTCTGCACCAGATCCTCGGCGGTGTACCGATCCCCGGCGGTCAGCAGCATCGCCGTACGCATCAGTCTGCTGCGGTCCGCGACGACGTACTCGCGGAACTCGGCCTCACGGTCACCCCCTCGCATCGACATGCCGCGCGCCTTCCACCTCGACTACGTCGTGGGAGGCCGGACGGTTGCCTCGTACTACGTGCAGAGCCTGGTCGACGAGATCGGGCGCATCCCAGGGCAGCCAGGTGATCCGTGGATCCTTGCGGAACCAGGAGTCCTGCCGTCGCGCGAACCGGCGGGTGGTCTGCGCGGTCTTCTCGCGCGCCTCGGCTTCGGACAGCTCACCGCGCAGCAGCGCGATCACCGGAGAGTAGCCGAGTGCGCGGTGCGCGGTGACGCCGTCCAGCAGCCCGTGGCCGAGCAGGGATCTCACCTCGTCGACGAATCCCTGCTCGAACATCCGGTCCACCCGGCGGTTGATCCGCTCTTCCAGCACCGGGCGGGGAACGTCGAGTCCGAGGGTCACCGCGCCCGGGTAGATGTAGGTGCGCTCGGGCAGCGTCGCGACGTACGGGCCGCCGGTGAGCTCGATCACCTCGAGCGCGCGGACGATCCGGCGGCCGTTGCTGGGCAGGATCTGCCGGGCGGCGGCCGGATCGACCGCGGCCAGCTTGGCGTGCAACGCGCCCGATCCGTGGTCCTCGAGCTCGGCCTCCAGCCGCTCCCGGACCGCCGGATCGGTGCCGGGGAACTCGAAGTCGTCGAGGATCGCGCGGACGTAGAGCGCGGACCCGCCGGTCAGCACCGGAACCACCTGCCGGCCCAGGCAGTCGTCGATCGCCGCCCTGGCCAGTTGCTGGAAGTCGGCCACCGTCGCGGTCTGGGTGACGTCGAGGATGTCGAGCAGATGATGCGGTACGCCGGCCCGCTCGGCCGGCGTGATCTTCGCCGTCCCGATGTCCATCCCGCGGTAGACCTGCATCGCGTCGGCGTTCACCACCTCGCCGGGCAACTGCTTGCACAGGGCAACCGACAGGTCGGATTTTCCGGCCGCCGTGGGACCCACGACGGCGACGACGAGTGACTCGACCATCTCTGTAGTGTGACAGTGCCGCCGGCCGGACCGGCCGACGGCGTGAAGTCTGGGACAAACAACCCCGGTCAGGGTTGTGATGACCCCCTGGGTTCGGTAGGACAAGAGCAAGTTCGCAGCACCGACTCGGGAGGAACATCAGTGTCGAATCAATTCGAAGAAGGCGCCGACGCGGCCAAGGACGCTTTCGGCCAGGGCGAGGAGAATCTCGCCGAGCTCAAGCGCAGTGGCGGCGACGTCGAACTGAAGCGCAGCGGTGGTGACGTCGAGGCCGGCGGCAGCGGCAAGGAAGGCACCGACTCGGGCGGCGACGTGGAGACCGAGCCCACCGGCGATCCGGCCTGAGCACCTCCCACACCTGGGGCCCCGTTGGTGCGAAGATCACCGCTAGCTGTCTGTAAGTAGTTCACTACGCTAGGAATGGGAGCCCCACGCGATGGGCATCTTCGACAAGTTCAAGGGCAAGGCCGAGGACCTGAAGGACAAGGCCGGTGACCTGGTCGACCAGCACGGCGACAAGGTCGGCGGCGGACTCGACAAGGCCGGCGACTTCGTTGACGAGAAGACCGGCGGCAAGTACGGCGACAAGATCGACCAGGGCGTCGACAAGGCCAAGGACGGGCTCGACGGCCTGGACGGCCAGGACGACGACATCGCCAACAAGCCTGCCTGATCTCTCACACCGAGGGCCGCAAGGGGACTCCCCTTGCGGCCCTCGGTCGCTACGTCCCTAGGGTGGCGGTCATGGATCGGTTTCAGGTGATTCCCGCGGCCTATGTGGCGTTGCGGCGCGGCGACGAGGTGCTGTTGTTGCTCAGGGCCAACACCGGCTACATGGACGGCTACTGGGCGATGGCGGCCGGGCACGTCGAGTACGGCGAGTCGGTCCTGGCCGCGGCGGCGCGTGAGGTCCTGGAGGAGGTCGGGGTGGAGATCGACCCGGCCGACCTGGTGCCGGTGACCGCGATGCACCGGACCGGTGGCAACGGACTGGCCATCGACGAACGCGTCGACTTCTTCTTTACCGCCAGTCGCTGGACCGGTGAGCCCCGGCTGATGGAGCCCGGCAAAGCGGCCGGGCTGGAGTGGTTCTCGCTGGACAAGCTTCCGGATCCGGTCGTGCCGCATGAGGCACGAGTGCTGGCCGGCCTGCGCGACGGGAGCATCCCGGCGGTCGTCGCGCACGGTTTCGCGTAGTTCGTTTGCTGTTCACATGGTCAGGACAAAGTCGTTCTAGAGTGCCTGCGGTACGCCGGGGCGTGAGGCGCCGGCTCAGCACCCGGAGGCACGGATGGACGAGCAGTACGACGGAACGAGCAGGCGCCGGCTTCTCCAGGCGGGGGTTCTCGGCGCAGGTGCCGCCGTCGGCGGTGGCCTGATCGGAGCGCCGACGGCAGCCGCTGCCGGCAGCCAGGCATCTTCGGCCAGACCCGATCCGGAGGATCCGCGGTTCACGCTGGCCGTCGTACCGGACACGCAGTACCTGTTCGATCTGGACCGGGGCGATCCCGCGCCGCTGACCGCGACCTTCGAGTACCTGATCGACCAGCGAGGCGTGGACAACATCGTCTTCACCGCGCACCTGGGCGACGTGGTCGAGAACGCGCAGGCTTCGGAGTTCGCCCAGGCCGACCCGGTCTTCGCGGTACTGGACCGGGCCCGGATGCCGTACAGCGTGCTCGCGGGCAACCACGACATCGACGGCCGGACCACCGACCAGCGGGGCGATACGCCGTACCTGCGGGCGTTCGGGCCGCAGCGGTTCCGCCGGATGAGCACGTACGGCGGCTCGACGCCGGACGGCTACAACTCCTACCACGTGTTCCGCGCCGGCGGGCGGCAGTGGTTGCTGCTGGCAATGGACTGGCGGCCGTCGGACGCCGGATTCGCCTGGGCCCGCAAGGTGATCGCCGAGCACCCCACGCTGCCGGTGATCCTGACCACGCACGAACTCGTGCACGCCGACGGCGGCCAGGGCGTCGCGCAACTGTCCGGTCACGGCAACCGGGTCTGGGAACAGCTTGTCAAGGGCAACGACCAGATCTTCCTGACCCTGAACGGCCACTACTGGCCGCCCGGCCGGACGGTCCGGCAGAACGCCGCCGGGCACGACGTGCACCTGCACATCACCAACTACCAGGACCGGTACTACGGCGGCGGCGCGATGGTCCGCCTCTACCACTTCGACCTGGCCCGGAACACGATCGACGTCGAGACGATCAATCCCTGGATCCTGGCCCAGAAACCGTCGCGGCGCTCCGAGCTGGCCGAGCGGGAGGTCGAGCTGACCGGCGACGTCAACCGCTTCAGCCTGCCGATCGACTTCGCGGCCCGGTTCGCCGGCTTCGCGCCGGAGCCGGTGCGGCCTGCGCGACCGGCTGCCGCCCAGGTCATTCCGGGCACCGTCGCGTACTGGCGCCTCGACGGGCCGGTCGGGTCCCGAGTGGTCGACCACTCGGGCCGGGGCAACGACCTGACACCGGTGCTGCTGCCCGGCAGCCCGGCGGACAGCCTCAAGGCTTCCGCCGAGTTCCATCCGGACCAGCCCGGCCACGCGAGCTGGCTGTTCGGCGGCGGCAAGAACCCGGCCCGCGGCGGCTATCTGCGAACCGCCGACAACGCGCCGCTGAACCGGCTGACCTTCCAGGGCGGCTACACCATCGAGGCCTTCGTGAAACTCACCGACGACGGCGCGGACCACTCCTGGCAGGGACTGCTCAGCAGGCTGGGCACCGGCGCCGACGCGGGCAAGACCGGCGGCGACACCTCCGAGCCGGTCGTCAACCTCGCCTTCTCCGGCGGACGGCAACTGCAGTGGGCGGTCTACCCGCTCGACCGGACCGACACCTTCACCAACTGGGGGCACGAGGAACTCGCCGGGCGCTGGTTCCACCTCGCGGTGGTGAACGACGGTCGCCGCACCACCTTGTACGTCGACTCGTCGGAATTGCTGCGCAACCCCTCGACCCGCTCCAACGGCCTCGCCACCGCCGGCAAGCCGTGGCTGCTGGGCGCGAACCACTACGCCAACCAGATCGAGCAGACCTTCGCCGGCCATATCGGCGAGCTCCGGATCGTCGACCGGGCGCTGACGTCGAAGGAGTTCCTGACCGCGTGAGGTCAGCCGACCTGGCAACCGCCGGTGGCGGGGGCCAGGTCGGCCGGCTTGCCGATCACGGGCATGCCGAGCAGGACGCCCGGAGTACCGGCGGACGGCGGCGCGTCCTGGGCTCGCTCCCAGGCGTCGCCGGCGCGAGTACGGCGTACTGAACCGAAGACGTCGGCCACCAGGTGATGCGGCGCCGCGTAGGTGACCTCGACCGTCGCCATGTCGCCGGGGCGCGGCTTCTCGACGCCCTCCGGCAGCGCGAAGTGGACCAGGCGGTTGTCGCGGGCCCGGCCGGACAGCCGCTGGGTGGCGGCGTCCTTGCGCCCCTCCCCCTCGGCGATCAGCACCTCGACCGAGCGGCCGACGACCGACTTGTTCTCACCCCAGGCCATCTCGTCCTGCAGCTC
The DNA here is from genome assembly GCF_027627575.1 of Kribbella sp. CA-293567. Classification (NCBI taxonomy): domain Bacteria; kingdom Bacillati; phylum Actinomycetota; class Actinomycetes; order Propionibacteriales; family Kribbellaceae; genus Kribbella; species Kribbella sp. CA-293567. Next base: position 2,746,561 of record NZ_CP114065.1, on the reverse strand, counting down.
GACCAGGCGCAGATAGCGCTCCTGGACCACGGCGTGCGGCACCTGGTCCTCCATCGACTCGGCGGGAGTGCCAGGGCGCTTGGAGTACTGGAAGGTGAAGGCGCCCGCGAAGCGGGCCTGGCGGACGACGTCGAGCGTGCCCTGGAAGTCCTCCTCGGTCTCACCGGGGAAGCCGACGATGATGTCGGTGGTGATCGCGGCGTCCGGCATCGCGGCCCGGACGTCGGAGATGATCTTGAGGTAGCGGTCGCGGCGGTAGGACCGGCGCATCGTCTTGAGGATCCGGTCGGAGCCCGACTGCAACGGCATGTGCAGCGAGGGCATCACGTTCGGCGTCTCGGCCATCGCCTCGATCACGTCCGCGGTGAAGTCGCGCGGGTGCGGCGAGGTGAACCGGACCCGCTCCAGGCCGTCGATCGTGCCGCAGGCGCGGAGCAGCTTGGAGAACGCGTACCGGTCGCCGAACTCGACGCCGTACGAGTTCACGTTCTGGCCCAGCAGGGTCACCTCGAGCACGCCCTCGGCGACCAGTGCCTCGACCTCGGCCAGCACGTCACCCGGGCGGCGGTCCTTCTCGCGGCCGCGCAGCGCCGGGACGATGCAGAACGTGCAGGTGTTGTTGCAGCCGACGCTGACCGACACCCAGGCCGAGTACGGCGACTCGCGCCGGGTCGGCAGCGTGGACGGGAAGACGTCGAGCGACTCGAGGATCTCGACCTGCGACTCCTCGGCGATCCGGGCCCGCTCCAGCAGCACCGGCAGCGACCCGATGTTGTGGGTGCCGAAGACGACGTCCACCCAGGGCGCCTTCTTGGTGATGGTGGCCCGGTCCTTCTGGGCCAGGCAACCACCGACGGCGATCTGCATGCCCGGGTTCCTGGCCTTCGCGGGCGCCAGCTGTCCGAGGTTGCCGTACAGCTTGTTGTCGGCGTTCTCCCGGACCGCGCAGGTGTTGAAGACGACCACGTCGGCCGGGTCGCCCTCGGGCGCGCGGACATAGCCCGCATCCTCCAGCAGGCCCCGCAGGCGCTCGGAGTCGTGGACATTCATCTGACACCCGTGGGTGCGGACCTCGTATGTACGCATAACAGCCACCAAGCCTACGTCGCCGGGTGAAGTCCCGGGCGTCGGCGTAGGATTTCCAGCGCGCTGTGACGACTTCGTCACGATCTGCCATCGGGATTGCAGATCGTTACCACCGTGGAACCGGGGATCGGTGCGGTCACCCACCGGGCTCCGCTAGGTTCTCGCCATGAGCGATTCCTCCGCCGTCGATACCGTGACGACCACAGGTCTTGTCGCCCTGACAGGTGTGAACAAGCATTTCGGTGACCTGCACGTGCTGAAGGACATCAACTTGTCCATCAACCGCGGCGAGGTCGTCGTGGTGATCGGCCCGTCCGGTTCGGGCAAGTCCACGCTGTGCCGGGCGATCAACCGGCTCGAGCCGATCGACACCGGCACCATCACGCTGGACGGTCAGCCGCTGCCCAGCGAGGGCAAGGCGCTGGCCTCGCTGCGCGCCGATGTCGGCATGGTGTTCCAGTCGTTCAACCTGTTCGCGCACAAGACGATCCTGCAGAACGTCACCCTCGGCCCGCTGAAGGTCCGCAAGAGCGACCCGAAGGTGGTCGAGAAGCGGGCGATGGAGCTGCTCGAGCGGGTCGGCGTCGCCAACCAGGCGTCGAAGTACCCGGCCCAGCTGTCCGGTGGGCAGCAGCAGCGCGTCGCGATCGCGCGGGCGCTGGCGATGGACCCGAAGGTCATCCTGTTCGACGAGCCGACCTCGGCCCTCGACCCGGAGATGATCCAGGAGGTGCTCGAGGTGATGATCGACCTGGCCCGGCAGAACATGACCATGGTCGTGGTCACCCACGAGATGGGGTTCGCCCGCAGCGCGGCCAACCGGGTGGTCTTCATGGCCGACGGCGAGATCGTCGAAGAGGCCACTCCCGAGACGTTCTTCACCAACCCGACCTCCCGCCGTGCCCAGGACTTCCTCGGGAAGATCCTCAAGCACTGAGAGACGCCCGGCGGGCCCTCGGGCCGGCCGCAACTGCAGTAAAAACACACGAAGGGGATCCCCAATGAGAATGCGCAACCTCGTCGCCACCGTTGGCGTCGCAGCGCTCGCGCTGACCGTCGGTGCCTGTGGCAAGGAAGACACTCCGGCCGCCGGCGGCGGTGGCGGCAGCACCACCGGTGCCTGCGGCGACCTGCACAAGTTCACCGTGGCCCCTGCCGCGGACGTGGCCGGAAGTGCGACCTACACCAAGCTGAAGGCCCGCGGCAACGCGGTCGTCGGAGTCAAGGCCGACCAGCCGAACCTCGGGTACAAGGACGCCAACGGCAAGCGCTGCGGCTTCGACGTCGAGATCGCCCGGATGGTGTCGGCCCAGCTCGGCCTGGACCCGGACAAGATCGAGTTCAAGGAGATCCCGTCCGCGAACCGCGAGACCGCGATCGCCGGTGGCGAGATCGACTACTACGTCGGCACCTACTCGATCACCGACAAGCGCAAGAAGCTGGTCGGCTTCGCCGGTCCGTACTTCGTCGCTGGTCAGGACCTGCTGGTCCGCAAGGACGACACCTCGATGGACGCCGGCAAGGACGCCCTGAAGGGCAAGAAGGTCTGCTCCGCGACCGGCTCCACGCCGATCCAGAAGGTCAAGGACGAGAACCTGACCGAGGCCAGCAACATCTCGGAGTTCAAGACCTACTCCGAGTGCGTCTCGCAGCTGCTCGACAAGAAGACCGACGCCGTCACCACCGACGACGCCATCCTCAAGGGCTACGCGGCGAACGCGCCGGAGGACCTGCGCGTGGTCGGCAAGCCGTTCAGCACCGAGAAGTACGGCATCGGCCTGCCGCTGGCCGACAAGGCGCTGCGCGACAAGGTGAACGCCGGCCTGGAGACCGCCGCCACCGACGGCACCTGGAAGACCATCTACGACAAGACGCTCGGCAAGTCCGGCTCCGCCGGCACCCCGCCGCCGCTCGAGAAGTACTGATCTGAAACCCGGCTACGGTGACCCCGGTCTTCTCGGGGCGCCGTAGCCGGACTGCGTTGTCACTCACTTTGGAAGGTCGCGATGCTCTCGGTCCTCACCGACAACTGGGAACTGTTCAGAGACGGCTTCTGGACCACGATCAGGCTGTTCGTCGTCTCCGGCGTACTGAGTCTGGTGCTCGGCACCCTGCTGGCCGGGTTCCGGGTCTCCCCGGTGCCGGCGCTGCGTGCCCTCGGCACCGGCTACGTCAACACCCTGCGCAACACTCCCCTGACGCTGGTGTTCGCGTTCCTCGTCTTCGGTGCCCCGAAGATGGGCATCGACCTGCCGACGTTCTACTGGTCGGCCATCGTCGCACTGACGGTCTACACCTCGGCGTTCGTCTGCGAGGTGGTCCGCTCCGGCATCAACACCGTGTCGCCGGGCCAGTCGGAGGCCGCTCGGGCGGTCGGTATGACGTTCGTCCAGGTGCTCGGCATCGTCGTCCTCCCGCAGGCCTTCCGCGCGATCGTGCCGCCGCTGACCAGCGTGCTGATCGCGTTGCTGAAGAACACCACCATCGCGGCCGGCTTCTCGGTGCTCGAGGCCGGTGCCATCCCGGCGGCGATCGCCGAGCGCGGTGAGAACCAGATGCTCACACTGCTCTGGATCACCATCGGCTTCCTGATCCTGATCACCCCCCTGGTCCTCCTGCAGCGGTGGGCCGAGCGACGGACGGCGGTAGCGGCATGAGTGCCGTCCTGTACGACGTACCGGGCCCGCGCGCCCGGGCGCGCAACCGGATCCTCAACATCGTCGTCGTGCTGGTGCTGGTCGGCGCGCTGGCGTGGGTGGTCTTCCGGCTCAACGACACCGGTCAGTTCGAGGGCCGGCGCTGGGCGCAGTTCCAGTACACGTCGATCCAGGAGCAGCTGCTCACCGGTCTGCTGAACACGCTGAAGGCGGCCGGCCTCGCCGCGGTCTTCGCGTTCCTGTTCGGAGCGGTCTTCGCCTCCGCCCGGATCAGCGACCACAAGTGGGTCCGGGTCCCGGCCACCTTCGTGGTCGAGCTGTTCCGCGCGATCCCGCTGCTGATCCTGATGTTCTTCTTCTACTACGGCTCGCTGCAGTTCCAGCTCGGCCTGTCGCCGATGTGGGCGGTCGTGCTCGGTCTGACGCTGTACAACGGCTCCGTGCTCGCGGAGATCTTCCGGGCCGGCATCAGCTCGGTCCCGAAGGGCCAGCGCGAAGCGGCGTACGCGACCGGTCTGCGCAAGAACCAGGTGGTCCGGCTGATCCTGCTCCCGCAGGCGGTCCGGGCGATGCTGCCGGCCATCGTCAGCCAGCTGGTGGTGCTGCTCAAGGACACCGCCCTCGGCTTCATCATCACCTACAACGAACTCCTGTACGTCGCCAAGCAGATGGGCGGCCGGCTCGAGTTCGGCTTCCCCTACATCCCGACGTACATCGTCATCGCCTTCATCTACATCGGCCTGTGCTCGCTGCTCTCGGTGCTGGCCCGCTACCTCGAAGGCCGCACCCGCCGCAGCCGCAAGATCGCCGGCACTCCCGCCCCGATCCACCTCGACGACGGCGGCGCCGCCTGACCCAGCACTCCAGAAGCCCCGCACACCACCTCGGTGTGCGGGGCTCTCTTGTCTGCTGCATTCGTCAGCTGGACCTGAGCAGGTCTGTGCGTGAGGTGGCGTTGAGCTTGCGGAGGACCTTGGCGACGTGTTGCTCGACCGTGCGGGGTGAGAGGAACAGCACGTCGGCGATCTCGCGGTTGGTGTGGCCGCGGCCGAGGAGCCGCGCGACCTCCTGCTCGCGGGGAGACAGCTCGGCGCCGTAGCCGCGGCGGCCTCGGCGGGAAGGCGCGGCGACTCCGTGGTGACGGAGCTCGTGACGGCAGCGCGCTGCGTCTCTGGAGGCTCCGATGCGGTCGAAGGTCTCTGCCAGTGCCGTGAGTTCTTCTGCGGCTTCTGGCTCGTCCAGCGCGAGCCGGCAGTGCACTGCGCGCTCAGCGGCCAACGCTGCGAAGTACGGCGCCGGCAACGCCTCGTACTGCACCGCCACCTCGCCGTACAGTCCAGCAGCCGTCAGGTAGTCGCCATCGCTCTCCGCCAACTGCGCCCGGCCACAGTGCAGCGCCACTCGCGCCAACGGCGCTTCCAGTCCGCTCGTGCAGTCGTCCAACTCCCCCAGCAACTTCCGTACTTCGTCGTCCCGCCCGTCCGCGAGCAGTACTGCGACGGCGGCCGGGGTGAGCTCCCCCGCCCACGTCCACACCTGCTTGCGACGCAGCAGGTCCAGGCCGCGGTTCACCGACGTAAGTGCGGCACTGATCTCGCCCCGCGTCAGCTGCATCCACCCGAGGAGCCCGAGACCGGCGAGAGCGATCTGCGCGATCGCCTCAGTCGGCTGGTCGATACCCGTTGCGGCCAGATAGGACTCCGCCTCAGCCCACTCCCCGCGAGCGACCGCCAGCGAGGCGAGCACCAGCGACAGTTCGCTGGTGAGCGGGAACAGGTCGCGGTACTCGTCCAGCAACTGCACCGCCCGGTCGTCGAGCCCGGCCCAGTCGCCGGTGAACCAGTCGACTCGCACCTGGGTCGAGCGCGCAGTACTGACGACGAAGGGAGCTCCGCAGTCGGTGGCGAGCTGCAGTCCACTGCGCAAGTACTCGGCGGCCTTCGTGTAGTGACCGATGGACATGCAGGCGTCAGCCAGGTTGCAGTGGGTCCGGGCGAGATGCCGTTGCTCTGCCCCGGAGCCACTGGCCAGGGGAAGCCGGGCGATCTCTTGCAGGGCCTCCGGGGAGCCCATGTGCAGCCAGGTGCCGAGCAAGTTGGCCCGGAGGCTCGCGACCACGACCGGATCGGTCGACCTGTGCAAGAACTCCTCAGCGCGCAGAGCCCAGCGCCTGTTCTCGTCCACTGACGCCGTTCCCAGCCAGCACTGTGCGAGTACAGAGACGGCTTTCGCCTCCAGGTCCGGCCGATCCCCCAGGTCGGCAATCGCTCTTTCGATCTCCCGCCGGCCCTCGGAGATGCCACCTGCGGCCCGAACCAGCATCAGACCGGCATACAGCCGAACCTCGCCTCGTACGGCCGGTGAAAGCCTTTGGTCGGTCTGGAGGCGTTGAAGCGTGTCCATCGGGTCCTGCTGATCCAGCCCGGTGTAGGCCACGTTGCCCAGCTTCGCGGCCAGCCTGTCGGCCGTCTCGGTGGAGTGATCCGGCTCGGCCAGCAGACGCTGGAGCAGCCGGGTCGCGGTCGACGCGTCGCCGAGCTCGGTCGCCCGGTCGGCCGCGGCCTCGCCGTACTGTCGCCAGTCCTGTCTGCGCCCGGCCAGCCGGCTGTGTTCGGCCAGTTGAAGTAGCGGCAGTGGGACGGTCTCAGCGAGCGTTTCGGCGATCCGCCTGTGCAGTGACTGGCGGTGCGGCCCGGGCAAGCTGTCATAGACAGCTTGCCGTCCCAGTGCGTGGCGGAAGTCGTAACGACCGTCACCCGAGTCCCGCAGTACGCCGGCTGCCAGCGCG